>DASPTH010000384.1:0-5397 GCA_035623515.1 Acidimicrobiia bacterium | reverse complement strand
CCGGACGCCCACCACACGATCGCCGCCACGATCCACAGCGGGCACACGAGCACGACGGTCATCGCCGGGTTGCGGCGGATCAGCGTCACCCCGAGGGCGAAGACGGCCGCGATCGGGAAGAACGGCGGGAAGACCGATGTGAACGAGCCTCCTGCGGTGGCGACGCCCCGGCCGCCCCGGAAGCTCGTCCACGCCGGCCACACGTGGCCCGCGATGGCCGCGGTTCCCGCGGCGTACGCGGCGGCGTCACCGACGGCGAGCCCCGCGAATCCGGCAAGCGCGCCCTTGAGCGCGTCGAGCAGCATCACCAGTGCACCCCACTTCTTGCCGAGCACGCGCATTGCGTTCAGGCCACCCGGGTTCCCGCTGCCCGATGCCCGGATGTCGACGGAGCCGCGCGAGACGAAGCGGGTCACGAGATCGGCCGACGGGAACGTGCCGACGAAGTAGCCGATCAGCACCCCGAACAGCACCTCACCCGTCCCGGTCACGGAACCCCCTCTGCGTTTTGGCGTCAGAGATCCACCGATCCGGTGGGTTCTGGAGCGCCAGAACGAAGTGTCAACCGCCCGAGACGTCCCGCGGCCGAGCCCTGCCGGCGCCGATCCACGGCATCATGGCGCGGAGCCGCTCGCCCACCTCTTCGATGGGATGCTCGGCCGACTGCTTGCGGAGCGCGTTGAACACCGGGCGCCCCACCTGGTTCTCGAGGATCCACTCCTTGGCGAACTGGCCCGACTGGATCTCGCCGAGGATCTTCTGCATCTCGGCGCGCGTCCGGTCGGTGATGATGCGCGGCCCGCGTGTCATGTCGCCGTACTCGGCGGTGTCGGAGATCGAGTAGCGCATGTTGGCGATACCGCCCTCATAGATCAGGTCGACGATCAGCTTCACCTCGTGCAACGTCTCGAAGTAGGCGGACTCGGGCTGGTAGCCCGCGGTGACGAGGGTCTCGTAGCTCGCCGTGATCAGCTCCACGAGACCTCCGCACAACACCACCTGCTCGCCGAAGAGATCGGTCTCGGTCTCCTCCTCGAACGTGGTGTCGAGCACTCCGGCGCGCGTGGCGCCGATGGCGCGGGCGTACGAGAGCGCGGTCTGCTTCGCCTTGCCCGTCTCGTCGGCGGCCACGGCCACGAGTGACGGCACGCCACCACCCTCCTCGAAGGTGCGCCGGACCAGGTGGCCGGGTCCCTTCGGCGCGATCATCCACACGTCGATGCCCTTCGGCGGGCGGATCTGCCCGAAGTGGATGTTGAACCCGTGCGCGAACGCGAGCGAGTCGCGGTCGTCGAGATTGGGCTCGATGTCCTCGCGGTACACCCGCGCCTGCTCCGTGTCGGGGAGCAGCACCATGATCACGTCGGCTTCCTTGCACGCCTCCGCGGTGGTGAGGACGCGGAGCCCCGCCTCTTCGGCCTTGGCCCAGGACGACGACCCCTCGCGCAACCCGACGCGCACGTCGACCCCGGAGTCCTGCAGGTTGCGCGCGTGCGCGTGGCCCTGTGAGCCGTAGCCGAGGACCGCGACCTTGCGCCCCTCGAGCAGCGCGGGATCGGCGTCGTCGTCGTAGTAGATGGTCGCTGGCATGATCATTCGCTCCTTCGCTGCCGCGCAGGTTACCTGCGCCGCGGCCGCTCACTCGCTGGCGAGCTCCCTCCGGTCGCAAGGTCCCTGCGGGAGCCGCATGGTCTCATTCATTGGTGCGCGTGAGCGAAGGTGGGGCGCCGCCCAGCGCGTGCACGACTGCGTCGGTGGCGGCCCGCAGTCCCCGGCCGATGACGTAGCCCGACTGCTGGCCGTCGATGTTGAGCCACAGCCGGATCCACTCGCCCGTCGTGTCGTAGGCCAGCACACGCACCGACCGCTTCGGTTCGACGCGCACCCCGTGCGGGACCGGACGCCCCACGAAGAACACCCGGCGGTCGGTGACCGCGATGGTGGTGCTCCGCACCATGTGGCGCACGGCGGGGCCCGAGAGTGTGAGCGCGCCGGCGACGGTGAGCACACCACCCGCGCGCGAGTCGGGCGCGGGCCCGCTCGCCGCCAGGCGCAGGAACGCTTCGATCGGCTCGCCCGGCTCCAACCGATCCTCGATCAGGTCCCGGGCCGACGCCATGGGCACCGGTCACGCCGACGCCGGTGCACTCCGCGACCGGACCGCGCGGAGCTTCACCGGCTGGCGCGCGAGCTTCGGCAACGCGATCCGCCCGGTGCGCTGGAGCTCGACGATGCCGAACGGCTGGAGCAGGTCGGACATCGCGTCGAGCTTCTCCGGCGCTCCCGACACCTGGATGGTCATCGCGTCGTGGCCGACGTCGTCGATCCTCGCCTGGAAGATCGACGCCAATTCGGTGATCTGCGAACGCGCCTCCGCGGTGGCCTTCACCGTCACGAGCATCAGCTCGCGCTCGACCGCTTCCTCGGGTGCGAGCTCGGCGATCCTGATCACCGGCACCAGCTTGTTGAGTTGTTTGGTGATCTGCTCCAAGGGCGCCGACTCCGCGTCGACCACGATCGTCATGCGGCTGAACCGCTCGTCCTCGGTGGGACTGACCGCGAGCGACACGATGTTGAAACCGCGCCGCGCGAACAGCCCGGCCACGCGTGACAGCACGCCGAACTTGTTCTCGACGAGCACGCTGAGGATGTGGTGCTGCAAGGTTCCCGAATTGACCATCAGCGTGCTCCGTGCATGTCGTGGGCGGGGTCGAGGATGATGTCGTCGTTCGACGTGCCGGCGGCCACCATCGGGTACACCTTCTCCCGGTAGTCCACGCGGAAGTCGATCACCACGGGGCGGTCGTCGATCTCGTTCGCCTTCTCGATCGTGGGCACCACGTCGTCGGGTGCATCGACGCGGAAGCCGACGCACCCCATGGCCTCCGCCCACTTCACGTAGTCGGGAAGGTCGGGTGACAGGTACACCTCGCTGTAACGCTCCTCGTAGAACAGCTCCTGCCACTGCCGGACCATCCCGAGATACGCGTTGTTGAGGATGGAGATCTTCACGGGGATGCGTTCCGCGCTTGCGGTCACGAGCTCCTGCGCGGTCATCTGGAAACAGCCGTCGCCGTCGACCGCCCACACCATGCGCTCGGGCTTCCCGACCTTGGCGCCGATCGCGGCGGGGACTGCGAAGCCCATCGTGCCGAGACCACCCGAGTTCACGAAGGTGTAGGGGTGGTTGAACTTCCAACGCTGGCTCGTCCACATCTGGTGCTGGCCCACGCCGGCGACCACGATGGTGTCGTCGGGCGTGTGGTCGCGCAGCATGTCGACGCAGAACTGCGGCTTCAGCGGGCCGTCCTCGAATTGCTCGTAGCGCAGCGGGTACCGCTCCTGCCACTCACGCAGTTGCGCGTGCCACGCGTCGAGCGAGGGCCACTCCTTCTTCTGGCGCTCGGCCTTCACCGCCTTCACGAGCTCCTCGATCACCAGACGGCAGTCGCCGACGATGGGCACGTCGGGACGGCGCACCTTGCCGAGCTCCGCCGGGTCGATGTCGACGTGGATGACCTTGGCGCCGGGCGCGAATGCGCCCACCTTGCCCGTGACCCGGTCGTCGAACCGCGACCCGAGCGCGACGAGCAGGTCGGCCTTCTGCATGGACGTGACCGCGGTGTAGTTGCCGTGCATGCCGGGCATGCCGAGGCACAGCTCGTGGTCGTCGGGGAACGAGCCGCGCGCCATCAACGTGGTGACCACCGGGAAGCCGGTCAGCTCGGCGAGCTGGCGGAGCGCTTCGGCGGCGCGGGCCTTCAGGATCCCGCCGCCGGCGTAGATCACCGGGCGCTCGGCCTCGCTCATGAGCCGGGCCGCGTCCTTGATCTGCTTCGGGTGACCCTTGGTGTTGGGCTTGTACCCGGGCAAGTCGACGTCGTCGGGCCAGTACCAGTCCATCGTCTGGTTCGAGATGTCCTTCGGCATGTCGACGAGCACCGGGCCGGGGCGACCGGTCGTTGCCACGTGGAACGCCTCGCGGATCACCCTCGGCACGTCGTTCGCGTCGGTGATGAGCCAGTTGTGCTTGGTGACCGGCATGGTGATGCCGACGGTGTCGCACTCCTGGAAGGCGTCCGTGCCGATCACCGCGTACGGCACCTGCCCGGTGACCACGACGATCGGGATGCTGTCCATGTACGCGTCGCACAGGGGCGTGACGATGTTCGTCGCCGCGGGACCGCTCGTGACCATGGCGACGCCCGGACGTCCCGTCGCGTGCGCGTAGCCCTCGGCCATGTGCCCCGCGCCCTGTTCGTGGCGCACCAGGATGTGGCGGATCGAGGAGTCGATGAGCGGGTCGTAGACGGGGAGGATGGCACCGCCGGGGAGGCCGAACATGACCTCCGTGCCTTCCATCTCGAGGCTCTTGATGAGGGCCTGGGCTCCGGTGAGTTGCATCGTCGTCTCCGCTGGTCGGTTCGTGGGCACAAAAAACCCCTCGCCGGGGCGAGGGGTGGAAGCGCACGGGCGCGAGAGCGCGCCGTGCGCTAGGTGACTACGAGGATGCCGGTGATCGTGTGCACTGGGCGAACATTGTGACCGATTCCAGGTCCGGACGCAAGCCGCGTTGCGAGGTATGCAGGTCACGTCACCTCTGGTGGACCGGGCACGAGTACGTGGTCCGGCCGCCGACGGTGCTGCGCACGAGCGGCGCCCCGTCCTTCGGGCAGTGCGCACCGGGCTCGCGCTGCGACGTGAGGTCCCCGGTGTGCGAGCCACCGCGCCGGCCGAGCACGCGGAGCGTGTCACGGATGGCGCGCTGGACCCGCCGCGTCTCGTCGGCGTCGAGCGTGTCGGCCGGACGCGTCGGATCCACGCCGGCGCGCCAGAGCACTTCGTCGCACAACAAGTTGCCGAGCCCGGCGATCCGCGACTGGTCCATGAGCAACGCCTTGACGGGCGCGCGACTCCGCGCCAGGACGTCGCGCACGTAGGGGAGGGTCACGTCGAACGCGTCGGGTCCGAGGCGGTCCTCGTCGGGGTCGAGCTCGACCGCCCCCAGGCGGCGCGGATCGCGCAGGTACAGGCTCCCGCCGTCCCGGAAGCCGAGGCCGAAGCGGTGCCACTTCGCAACCGCCCGGTTGCTCGCGTAGATCAGCGGGTCGCCCGCGGCCTCGCCGTCGACCAGCACGCGCCCACTCATGCCGAGGTGCAGACCCAGCACGCCGCCCGTGTCGGTGTCGACGAGGATCAGCTTGCCCCGCCGGCGAGCCGCGACGAGCTCGTGGCCGCGGAGCGCGGTCCGCGCGGCGCGGGCCGTCAAACCCCGCTTCAGGAACCAGGCGTCGGGGGCGTGGACGTGTGCGATCGGCCGGCGCAGCGCCCGCGCCTCGATGAGGGCGCGGGCCGACTCGACCTCCAGGATCTCGGGCACTGCTTCGTCGTCTACGC
>DASPTH010000356.1:0-2739 GCA_035623515.1 Acidimicrobiia bacterium | reverse complement strand
CGTGCTCGCGCTCGTGTGGATGTGGAAGCGCGGCGCGGAGTCGGCGATGCCCCTCGTGCTCGTGGCTTCGATCTTCTTGTTCTTCGCGGGCGGTCTCGCCGACATCGCCACGATCGGCCACTCGCAGATCCCCACGACGTTCCCACCCATGGTGGCTCGCCTGCTCGTGACCGCGAACATCGGACTCGGCGCGGGCGTGGCTGCGGGCGCGGCGTTGCACTTGCGGAGGACCGTACGCAGCACAGCCCCGGCGCGACGCCGGGTCCCGGCACGCGTCACCAGTTGAGCTCGGCGCACCCCTCGTGGTCGTCGGGTTCGACCTGGATCGTCGCGTGCGAGATGTGGTGGCTCTCGAGCAGCGTGCGTGCCTGGTCGAGCACCCCGTGTGCGTCAACGCCGGTCTTGATCATCACGTGCGCGCTCGCGACTTCCATCTCCGACGTGAGCGTCCACACGTGGAGGTCGTGGACGTCGACCACACCGGGAACGGACAGCAACTCGCTCCGGACGGCGCCGAGGTCGACGTGCGCGGGCGCCACTTGGAGCAGCACACGGACTGCGCGCGAGCCGAGGTGCCATGCACGGGGGAGGATCCAGACCGCGATGAGCGCGGCCACGATGGGGTCGATCGGCTGCCACCCCGCGGTCGCGACGACGACGGCGGCCACGATCACGCCGATGGAACCGACCGCGTCGGCGAGCGCGTCGATGTAAGCGCTCTCCACCGCCAAGTTGCCGCGTGCTCCCGCGCGCAGGAGACCGAACACCACGAGGTTGACCACGAGGCCCGCACACGCCACCACGAGCATCGGTCCGGCGTCGACGTGCAGGTCGTCGCGCGAGAGCCGGAGCACCGCCTCGATCAGCACGTAGATCGCGCTCGCGAACAACAGGACGGCGTTCACGAGGGCCGCGAGGATCTCGAGGCGGAACAGCCCGAACGTACGCATGCCGTCGGTCCGCGCCCGGTTGGCGACGACGATGGCACCCAGGGTCAGGGCAATGCTGACGGCATCGGTCGCCATGTGGGCGGCGTCGGACACCAGCGCCAGCGAGCCGGCCAAGAACGCGGTGACGATCTCGACGATCACGAACACGACGGTGAGGGCGAACGCCGTCCACAGCCGCCCGACATTCCGCGCCGCCGTCCGCCGCAGGGCGTCGGCGTGGTCGTGCCGGCCGGCGTGGGTGTGCGAGTGCGCCGTCACGGGCTCATTGTCGCCTTCCATGAGGTGTGCAGCGCGCGGAGACGCCATAATGAGAATCATGCTCAACACGGGCGCGCCCGATGTGGTGCTCGCCGCCGAGCACGTGTCGTTCGCGTACGGCGACGAGACGGTGCTGGCCGACGTGAGCCTCGCGGTGCGCGTGGGTGAGTTCGCCGCGCTGGCCGGCCCGAACGGGTCCGGGAAGTCCACCTTGCTGCGGATCCTGCTCGGGCTGCTCTCGCCGCGCACCGGCTCCGCGGCCCTCTTCGGAGTGGCACCGTCTCGCCTGCACGACCGCTGGCGGGTGGGGTACGTCCCGCAGCGCCTCCGCATCGCGCCCGATCTCCCTGCGACGGTCGAGGAGGTCGTGGCCGCCGGCCGGCTGGCCAAGCAGGGATGGTGGCGTCTCCGCCGCGCGAGCGACCGTGAGGCAGTCGACCACGCGCTCGAGTCGGTCGCGCTCGAGGAGTTCCGCCGCCGCCGCATCGGCGAGCTCTCGGGCGGCCAACAGCAACGCGCCCTCATCGCGAAGGCGCTGGCGGCGGAGCCCGAGCTCCTCGTGCTCGACGAGCCGATCGCCGGCGTCGACGTCGAGTCGCAACGGCTCTTTCGCGACTCGCTCGTGCACCTGGTGCGCGAGCACCAGACCGCGGTGCTGCTCGTCTCGCACGAGCTCGGCGCCGTCGCCGACGACCTCGACCACATCGTGGTGCTGAAGCAGCGCGTGCTGTTCGACGGCACGCCCGCCGATCTCGCCGCCACCGGGGTGAGCCTCGGTGTCCACCGCAGCGACCTGCCGCTGTGGCTCGAGGAGCTCCAGTCGTGAACGCGCTGCCGGGCATGCCGTGGGGCCTGCCGTGGCCCTTCGACCGGACCTACATGCAGCTCGCGTTGGTCGCCGGTGTCGTCGTCGGCGCGACCGCCCCGCTCATCGGAGTGTTCGTGGTGCAGAAGGGCGTCTCGCTGATCGGCGACGGCCTCGGGCACGTCGCCGTCGCCGGCATCGGCGCCGCGCTCCTCTTCGACACGTCACCCACCTGGACGGCGATGGCGTTCGCGGTGGTCGCCGCGCTCGTCATCGAGTGGCTCCGCACGCGAGGCAGCGCGACGGGCGACCTCGCGCTCGCGCTGGTCTTCTACGGAGGGATCGCTGCGGGGGTGGTCCTCGCGAGCCGCTCGGCGACGAACACGAACCTGCAGCCCTACCTGTTCGGGTCGATCCTCACCGCCACCGCCGACGACATCTGGACCGTCGTCGGGCTCGGCGTGCTCATCGTGCTGGCCGTCGCGCTCACCGGGCGGGCCCTCTTCGCGGTGGTGCTCGACCAGGACGCGGCGCGGGTGAGCGGCATCCCGGCACCCACGTTGAACGCGCTGCTGGCGGTGCTCACTGCGGTCACCGTCGTCGCGGCGATGCGCATCGTCGGCGTCCTCTTGATCGCGGCGCTCATGGTGCTCCCGGTCGCGACGAGCCGGCTGGTTGCCCGCTCCTTTCGCGGCACGTTGCTCGGCGCGGTGGCAGTCGGCGTCG
>DASPTH010000341.1:0-8705 GCA_035623515.1 Acidimicrobiia bacterium | reverse complement strand
CGACGCTCGATCGGGCGGCGGGCACCCTCGTCGGCCTCGCGGCGGGCGATGCCCTCGGTGCCGGGTACGAGTTCGGACCCGCGCCGCGCGGAGCCGTCCGCATGATCGGCGGCGGACTCGGGCCGTGGGAGCCGGGAGAGTGGACCGACGACACCCAACTCTCCCTGTGCGTCGCCGAAATCGCGGCAACGGGGGCCCTCGACCCGCTCGCCGTCGGCGATCGACTCCTCGCCTGGCTCCACGGGCATCCGAAGGACGTCGGCATCCAGACGCGCTCGGTGCTCGCCGCAAGCCGCTCGCCCGAGGAGCTCACGCAGCGGGCGCACCAACACTTCGAGGCGCGGCCGGGATCCTCGGCCGGCAACGGGAGCCTCATGCGCACGGCGCCGGTCGCGCTCGCACATCTCGGCAACGAGCGCGCGATCGCATCCGCGGCCCGGGCGGTGTCCGAGCTCACTCACGCCGATCCCCTCGCGGGCGACGCGTGCGTGCTCTGGTGCATCGCCATCGACCGCGCCGTTCGTGAAGCACGACTCGACGGCGTGCGCGACGGACTCGCGTTGCTGGACGCCGACGCGCGTGCTCGGTGGACCGACTGGCTCGACGAGGCCGAGCGGCTGCCGCCGGGGGTGTTTGCGCCGAACGGGTACGTCGTACGCGCGCTCCAAGCGGCGTGGGCGAGCATCGTGCAGACGCCGGTGCCGACAGTCGAGCCGTGCCGCCATCTACGTGATGCGCTCGAGGCTGCCGTCAGGATCGGCGACGACACGGACACGGTTGCCGCGATCGCCGGGGCGCTGCTCGGTGCGCAGTGGGGATCGTCGGCGGTCCCGCTCGAGTGGCGCGCCATGTTGCACGGCTGGCCCGGCTACGACTGCCGGGACCTTGTACGCCTCGGGATCCTGAGCGCCACCGGCGGCGAGGCCGACACCGCGGGCTGGCCGAGCGCGGCAGACCTCGTCCCCTCCTACCGAGAGCTGTACCCCGGACCGGCAGTCTCGTCGGTACTCGCCGACGACCCGGGCATCTCGGTGGGCAACGTGGCTGCGGTCGAGTTGCACACTGCTGATGTCGTGGTGTCGCTGTGTCGGATGGGCGCGGTCCCCGTCGCTCGCGACCACCACGACGTATGGCTCGTCGACCGCGATCGACCTCGCGACAATCCGAATCTCGCATTCGTGCTGCGCGACACCGCCGACGCCCTGATCGACTGGCGGACAGCAGGCCACGAGATCTTCGTGCACTGTGTCGAAGGCCGTAGTCGCACACCGACGGTGGCCGCGGCGTACCTCATCCGTCGCTTCGGCTACTCCGCCGACGAGGCGTTGCGGGAAGCCCGTCGAGCGCTCCCCCGGGCGCAGCCCAACCCCGGGTTCGTCGCCGCGCTGCAAGCGTTGACGCAACGCTGAAGCCACATCGTGCGGTCGTCCGTGCGGAGGTTTGCGACCACATCATCCTTACCGGCCAAAATTGCGCTCGCCGTGCGGCACCCGGGGATCATGTGGCCGAGTTTCCACCGACGGCGCTCATGTTCTCTCCACATAGCGACACACTGCGTTCGCAAGTCTCAACTCGCCACGCGTACGACACAGCACTCGCAGGAGCGCGGGGCTGCACACGAGCATCGACAGTGCCTGCGCGCGCGACACGGCCACGTTGAGGCGGTGGAGGTCGTAGAGGAACTGCATGCCGCGCGGGGCGTCGTCGGCGGTGCTGGTGGCCGTGGAGTAGATGGTGACGGGTGCCTCCTGGCCCTGGAACTTGTCGACGGTGCCGACGCGGGCGCCGGCAGGAAGGTGCTGCTGCATCCTCGCGACGTGCGCGTTGTAGGGCGCGACGACGAGCACGTCGTTCAGCGTGACCTTGTGGGTGTCGCCGTGCTTGTCGGTCCACTTGGTGCCGACGAGTGCATCGACCAGCTCGCGCACGCGCTCGGCTTCCTCGGTCGACGCGGTGCGGTTACCAGAGTGCTCGACCGGCACCCACAACAGCCCGGCACGGCCGTCGACCGAGAGTTGCCCCAGTTCGGGCTCGGAGTGCAGGCGGCCGTCGTACGCGACCTCGGACACGAACGCACACACCCTCGGGTGCATCCGGTGCGTGGTCCCGAGGAACAGGCCGAGCCCTTCGGGCATCGTCTCGGCGCCGTCGAGGAGGTACCCGAGCGCGGACACCGCGACGCCGTCGGGGTGGCTGCCCTTCGACGGCTGAGCGAGCTGCTGCGGATCACCGAGCAGCACGACGGTGTCGGCGGCGCCGCTGACGGCGACCACGTCGGCGAGCGACTTCTGGCCTGCCTCGTCGACGAAGAGGACGTCGACCGAGCCCCGCATCTCGGGCCGCGCCCAGAGCCAGGCCGTGCCGGCGATCACGTCGTACTCGCCCAGCGTCGCCGCGACTTCTGCGTTGTCGTCGGTGACGTAGACATCGGGTGAGGTGCACCGCTGGTGGTCCTCGGCCTTCTGGATGGCGCGCACGTCCGCGCACTCCATCACCTCGTCGAGCAGGTTCCCGATGGCAGCATGCGAGTGCGCGGTGATGCCGATGCGCCTCCCGTCGTCCACGAGGTCCGCGACCATGCGTGCGCCTCGGTAGGTCTTGCCGGAACCGGGCGGGCCCTGCACCGCGAGGTAGGAGCGGTTGGAGGGTGTGAGTGAGGCGGGCGGGCGCCGGAGCAGGAGGTCGCGAACGGCCTGGTACGGGCCGGGCTCGTCGAGACGGTGATCGGCGACCCACTCCGCAACATCGGCGACCGCGTCGCGCAGCACACCGGTCGGAACCGGCGAGCTGGGAATCAGTGCCCGCGGGTGCCCCACGTCGGCCAGCCCCGGGCCACGCTTCAACTCGAGGAGGCCGGCCGCGTCGTCGATCGCAACAACCTCGCCGGCCCTCTTGCCGGTTGCGGGGTCGAAGGGCTCGGACCCGACCGAGAACTTGTGGTCCTGCGGTTCGAACTCGTACTCGTAGACGACGGACCGCTTGTCGTCACGCACCTTGCCGACGAGCTGGAGGCCGCCGATGCACTCTCGGTCGTCCGTGAAGTCCTCGTCGGTCTCGTAGCCGATGCGCCGGAAGAACGCCCACCACTCGGGCTTCTCCTCCCGGCGGTGCCAGAAGAGCAGCTCGGCGAGGAGCGCGTAGGCGGGGTGCTCGTCCTCACGGGCCCGCAAGCACTCGGCGAGCGCTTCGAGCTCCTCTTCACGCGCCGTGAGCTCCTCGGACGCGGCGCCGTCGGCGGGCTCGGGTCGCGGGATCGCGCCGTAGAGCTGTTCGGCCTCGACGCGCCGTTGCTCGAGCCAGTCGCGCAGCAGGACGATGGAGCGGCAGTCGTCGGTGTTGTACGACTCGATCTCGCGCAGGATGGCGCCGTCGCGCGAATCGAGCCACCGCTCGTAGGCGACGATGCTGCCGCCCGCGTCCATCACCTCGCCGGCGGGCCGGTCCATGTAGAGGTGCTCGACCGCCTTCAGCGAGTACGACTCGGCGCCGATGCGCACGCCCTGCCGTACGACCGCGTAGAGGTCGACGAACCGCTCGCCGCGCAGCAGTACGTCGATCTCCGACTCGCGCGTGCCGTGCGCGCCCATCAGGCGCTTCAGCGCGGTCGGCTCGTACGAGGCGTAGTGGTACACGTGCATGTCCGGGTCGACGGCGAGCTTGCCCATGACGAGGTCGACGGCCGACTCGAACGCGGCACCCTCCTCGTCGCGGGTGTGCGCCCAGAACGCGTGGTAGTGCGGCGCGCCGGTGTCGGCGTCGAACTCGATGAGGCCGAAGAGGTACTCGAGCTGCTCGCCGTCGAGCGCGTACGGGTCGCCCTCGAGGTCGAGGAACACGTCGCCCGGTGACGGCGTGGGCAGCGCGGCGAACCCGCGCTTCAGCCACCCGCCGTCGGGGGTCTCGGGTTCGGCGTCGGCGGGCGGGCGCTCCGGTTCGAGGATCTCGACGAGCGGCAACGCCATGCCTCGGCTCGCGACCTGCAGCGCGGCCTGCCCGCGGAGCTTGTCGAGGGTGGCGTCCCCGATGCCATCGACGTGCGGCGCGGGGTCGGGCGGCAGCTCGGCGAGCGCGGTGGTGGTGTCGATGTGGACGGCGACGAGCTTTCGGGTCTGGTCACGGCGCATGCCGGCGACGAGTGAGAGATGGTCGTCGGCACGCCGCCGCTCCGTGCACACGTCCAGCCAACGACACACGCTGCAGTGGTCGACCGGGTCGGGGTAGGTGCTCGTGGCCGGTGTGCCGAGCACGAGCTCCTCGTAGCGCGCCTCGAGCGCGCGGTAGTAGGCGGAGTAGTCGGACAGCTTCTCGCTGCTCCACTGGCCGTCGCCGGTGACGACGTGGATGCGGCGCGGCGTGACGCCCTGCAGCGCGGCGAGCTGCTCGGAGTACGCGCACATCTGGAGGATGGCGGCGGCCTTCACGCGGCGGGCGAGCTTGGCGTCGGCGACCTCGTAGGACCAGGGGCCGAAATCGCTCGGCAGGTCGTCGACGCGCAACAGGAAGTCGGCGTGGCCGCGCCACCGGCCGTCGAAGAACGTGGCCTGGTAGACGACGTGCGCGCCGGCCCGCATGGCGTCGACGGTCTCGCGTCGCGCTTGCTCCAGCGCGGCGCGGGTGCCGTCGGGGTACGGGATCTCGACGACGTGGTCTGCGCCCACGTGGGCGCGCAGGGCGTCGAGCTGGCGGGCCTCGTGTTCGGTGCCGCGGCGGCTGAGGACGTCGAGCAACGGGTCGTCGCGGGTGGCCCGCTCGATCTCGCCGTAGGCGGCGCGCAGCTCCAGTTGTGTGAGGTGCGCGCACGCGGCGAAGCCGGTGAGATCGCTCGCGCTGAGCACCAGCGCACCGTCGAGGAATTGCACGGTGGCCACCCTCTCGCCGACTCCGGCCCCACTCCGGAGTCACCCCATTCTCCTCTACGCCGGCACCTTGCCGGTACGGACGAGCATGCCAGGGGCCTGTGACAGTTACATCGATGTGATTCGATCCGGGGTCGGCGGCGCCTTCTCGGTGACCCGCCGGTCGGGTGGGGGCACGGGCTGCGGGCGGTAGGCCACCGCCGCGATCTCGCCGGGGCGCTCGGCGCTCTTTCCTCGCGGGCACGTTCGCCGTCGTGGCGACGGTGCTGGCGAGGTAGCCGTCAGCGGCTCGGCGTCACCGGCGTAATCGCATGCCGATCATGAAGAGGAGCGCGATCTCGGCGGCGACGGCGGTGAACACCGCCACCGCGAGCGGCAGCAGGATGGCGATGACCGCGACGAGGAGCGCGCGCGCCCAGACCGCCACGCAGATCGCGAGGCTGAACCCGCGCGGCGTCCGCTGCCACGGCGACGACGACTTCGGGGTGGGGCGCGGCTCGGCGTCGGACTTGGTGTCGGGGTCTTTGTCGGTGTCGGTGCCGTCGGGTTTGTCGTCGCCGAGCAGGGCGGAGAGGTCCTCGGGCGGGTAGTCGCGGAGCAGGTCGCGCCGGCGGCGGTAGACGGCGACGCCGACGTTGGTGCACGCCTCGGCGACGCGCTTGTTGCGGGTGACGACGGCGACGATCTGCGCCCGCTCGGCGCGGAAGCCGCGGTCGCCCATGAGGATGAGGCCGCTCGCCTGGATCACGCCGAACACGCCGAAGAGGCCGGCGTCGAGCACCGCGGTGTCGTCGGGCGAGTACCAGGCGTAGATGCCGCACTCGCAGCGCGCCTCGGGGCTGCGGTGGTAGCCGGGCAGGCGGAACCGGGAGGTGACGGTGATGGGGATGGCGACGTCGGGCTCGGTGCACTGGGCGTAGATGGTGGGGCCCCACACCACGCTGCGGCGGGTGACCGCGGTGAGCGGGAGCGTGCCGTCGGGCACCTTGCCCCGCCACCCGACCCGCCGCCAGGTGCGGTAGCCGCGGAGCGACCCGGGGACGAGCTGCCGGCCGTGGTCGCCGCCGCCGAAGGCCTCGGTGAGCTGGCTCATGAGGGCACGGGCGCCGGCTCCTGCGGCGCCGGCTCGGTGATGCCGGGCTCGGGCGCCGGATCGGGCTCGGCGGGGATCGTGATCGGCACCGCCTCGGGCAGCGGCTCGAAGATGATCTCGCGCCGGATCGGCCCGATGTTCCCGGCGCGGATCCGCAACCTCGGCTTCGGCATCGACATCACCCCCGAACGCGAGCGTGTCCCTACGAGGGTGCCGCGTGCGGCCGCGTTTTGCAAGACCGGGGCCCTCATCGCGCCGGGCCGAGGAGCATTTCGGTCATCTCCTCCGCGTTGCGGACGCCGTAATCCTGGTAGCAGTTGTTGAACAACACATGAACCTCCCGCGCCTCCTCGGCCAGGGTGTGTACCCGATCCACCCAGGGCCGCAACTCCTGCTTCTCGTAGAGGTACCGGAACCGCTCGGCCGCGCTCGTGGTGCGCGCCCTCCAGGTGTCGTCGGCCCGGCCGTGGAGGCGCACGACCGCGAGGTCGGCGGTGGCGACGGCGAGGCGCGGCAGCTTGCTCACCTTCGGCGCGTCGACGTTGACGAGCGCGAGCTGGTGGTCGGCGAGCCAGCCGAGCGTGCGGTCGAGGTCGTCGGCGCCGAACCACAGCGGCGAGCGGAACTCGACCGCGATCGGCACGTCGCCGAGCCGCACCCGTGCGCGGGCGAGCTCGTCGCGGTTCGCGCGCTTCGGCGTGAACCACTGCGGGTACTGGAGGAGCACTCCGCCGAGCTTGCCACCGTCGCGCAGCGGGGCCAGCGCGTCGGCGAAGCGGTACCACACCGCGTCGACCGCGTCGTCGGGGAGGTGCGACGGGTACACGGTGCTCTTGCCGGCGAACTCGGGCTCGATGGCGTCGCGGATGTCGGACCACAACGTCTCCGGCTTCGTGGGATGGCCGGTCATCAACGAGTACGCCTTGACGTTCATGCGGAAGCCGTCGGGTGAGCGCTCGGCCCAGCCCGCCGCGAGCTCGGGCGTGAGCGGTCGGTAGTAGGTGCTGTCGGCTTCGACGACGGAGAAGCGCGCCGCGTAGAACGCGAGGCGTTCCGCCGCCTTCATCGACTTCTTCGGGTACCACGCGGTGTCCTGCACGAGGGTGCGGTCGGTCCACGAGCACGTGCCGACGCGGATCTCGCTGCCACCGGCGTGGACGACGGGGCCGAGAGGACTCGAGTCGGTCACCGGTCCAGTCTTCCCGACCGCGGCGGATTCATTGCTCACGGGCTTTCGGAAACCGGAGGCCAATGAGCAGAGAACCCGGGGGCCAGCAGCACCCGAACCGGTCAGTAGGCCCGGGTCTCGACCGCCTCCACGATGCGTGCCCGCGGGCTCTCGATGATCGACCCCTCCACGCGTCCCCACACCTCGCGCATCGCGGCGACGAACGCCTCCGCCTCCTCGAGCCGGTCGAACTCCAGCTCGACGATGGCGTAGCGCGGGTCGTCGATCGGGCGGAGCACCTGGTAGCGGCGCACGCCCGACCGCTCACGGCCCACCGGATCGCGGTCGAACGCCTGCTTCCACGCGTCGAAGTCGGGGACGGGGTGCTCGATCTGCACGATGGGCATCGCACTTGCTACCCGAGCGACTCGCCCGTTGCCAGCGCGGGCGCGAGAGCATCCCGCGACGTCACGCGAGTGGGGGGTGCCCCGCACGGAGCTGGGCGCGCACTTGTCGTCGCACGAAGACCGGCACGAACTCGCGGACCTTGGTGGCGTCCCAGCGGGAGAGCTCGGCCCGGATCAGCGACTCGACCGCTTCGGGCGTGGCCTGCTCGGAGAACTCGGGATAGACCTCGTTCATGATCTGGTCGGTGAGGCGCGACCTCTCGACGACCGGATCGTCCGACGGTGAGCCGGTCATCCCGCGCGCCCGACGAGGGGACGGACCTCGGTGAGGAACTCGAAGTCGGCGGATGCGCGCTTGCCGACCCACACCTCCGTGGGCGCAGCACAGATCGGGCACCGGCGTTCGGGCGGCGACGTCCGTGGGTGCACCGGCGCGCTGCCGAGTTGCCCGTGCGCGGCGCACAAGTAGTGGTAGCGAACTGCGTCCACCGGCCGGTCCAGTCGCGATCCCTCTCCGCCCCTCACGTGAGACCACGCGGTTCTACCTCACGCCCGTGCGCGGACCAAGTCGCCTGGAGAACGCGTGGCGCCCCGCGTCAACGTCGCGTCAAGACGCCGGCGGCCGGTTCGCGGCTTCGAACGAAGCGAGCACACGCTCCACGTCGTAGGGCTCCTCTTCGCGGGCGTCGCCGCGCCATTCACTGCGTGGTGTCCCGAAGAAGTCGCCGCCGTAGACGTGGATTGCACCGGCGTACTCGGCGGTGGGGTTCGCCACCGCGTGCACAGCATCGCGTCCGAGCAGGCAGACATCGCCCGGACGCAATTCCTTGTCGCCCGAGCAGGTGACGGTCGTACCGACCCTCCGGAAGAACTGGTTGTGCTCACCGCCGCTGTAGACGGCGATCGCGGCCCACATGCGGTGGTCGTGCGGGCCGAAGCCCATCCCGGGCGCCCACACCACCTTCAGCACCGTCAGGTCGGGTGAGCCGAACAGCTCGACGATCTCCGCACGGGTCGGCGGTAGCGCCGCCGCGACCTCCTGCGGGTTCGCGACCGCAGCTTCGAGGGTGTCCCTGATCGCGAGCTGGGGTTCGGTGTCGGTGACGGCTGCGCGACAGGCCGCGACGAACTCGACGACGTCGAACATCTGCGCTCCTTTGGTAAAGCCTCTGTACTAGATG
>DASPTH010000335.1:0-13866 GCA_035623515.1 Acidimicrobiia bacterium | reverse complement strand
CGTGCTCGTCGAGTACCCGCAGTTGCTCCTCGTACGGCGTGTCGAGGATCTCGCCCCTCGAGGGCTGGAACAGTGCGGCGAACGCGCTCAGGCGGACCGCCCCGGCCGGCGACGCCTGCTGTTGGCGGCGGATCTCCGGGTACATCGCCTTGAGCTCGGCGAGCTCGCTCGGCTCCAGTGGGCGTGCGCTCGACGGGAAGGTGTACGCGGCCGACCGTTGGAACACGTACAGACGGTCAGCCTGCTCGGCGATCACCGGGATGCACTGCACACCGGAGGAGCCCGTGCCGATCACGCCCACCCGCTTGCCGGTGAAGTCGAAGCCTTCCTTCGGGAAGCGGTTGGTGTAGAGCGAGACGCCCTCGAACGACGAGACGCCGGGGATGTCCGGCTCGAGCGGGGCCGACAGGCACCCGGTCGCCGCGATGACGAAGGGCGCGGTCACCACATCGCCGGCGTCGGTCTCGACCGACCAGATGGCCCGCGGTTCGTCGAAGGTCATCCGGGTGACGCGGGTGGAGAAGCGGATCTCGCGCCGCAGATCGAGACGGTCGCACACGAAGTTGAGGTAGCGCTCGACCTCCGGCTGCGACGGCATCAGGTCGGTCCAGTCCCACTCCTGCTCGATCTCCGGCGAGAAGCTGAAGGAGTACTCGATGCTCTCGACGTCGCAGCGCGCGCCCGGGTAACGGTTCCAGTACCACGTGCCGCCGACGCCGTCGCCCGCCTCGAACGCGACGGCGGAGAGACCGAGCTCGCGCAGCCGGTGGAGGGCGTACAGGCCGGCAAAGCCGGCACCGACCACCACCACGTCGAAGTCGGCAGTGCGCCCCTCGTGCGTTTCGTCGTCGCGTGTCATGTCATCGCCTCGGCTGGGTGGCTCCCATTTCTACCAACTGAGCCGGGGTGGCTCCACGCGTTGGATGTCGCACAGAACTCGGTCGTGACCGCAGTAGCCTGAGCAGCCCGCCGGGTTAGCTCAGTTGGCAGAGCACTTCTCTTGTAAAGAAGATGTCGTCGGTTCGATCCCGACACCCGGCTCCTGCACCATGGGTCGCTCGCTGCTCGGCGGGATACCCGCCTCGCGGCCGCTCGCTCCTGCATCATGCGTCGCTCGCTGCGCCGGATCGATTCTTCGATCATCCGTCAGTTGTGACCCGTATGAGGACTTGTTCTGACGGATGATCGCGAACTGGTGTCACCGGCGGTCGTCCTCACGCTCGCTGCTCGGCGGGGTGCCCGGCCCGCCAGCACGACGGGCTGTCAGCTCGGTCCGGGCTCGGTCGACGGGGGTGGTGTCGTGGTGGTGGTGGGCTCACTCTCGTTCGGGACCTTCACCAGCTCCTTCAGGCCCGGCGGCTCCGGCAGGTTGCCGGCGAAGCTGCCGAGGAGCTTGCGCGCCCGTTTCTCGGAGATGTCGGGGAGTCGGCGGAGGGCGCTCACGTTTCTGAGCTGTGACTTCGTCGACGTCGCCGACGTCTTGATGGCGTGCACGGCCCGGTTGATCAGTGGCGTCACTCCGCTCTCGCGCGCGATCGCGGCGTTGAACTCGTTGACCGCTGCATAGAGGTCACCGCTCGCAGTGAAGTTCACCGCGATCGCGTTCGGTATCTTCTTGCGCTCGGTGACGCACTGCTCGAACCGCTTCGTCAAGGTCTTCTTCGAGTTGGTGCTCGCGGCTGCGACCGGGTCCGGCAGCCCACCGGTGTCGGTCCAGTGGTTCACGATGAGGAAGCTCTTTCCGTCCCCGCCCCGGTTCGGCTTGCAGTTGAACTGATCGGCCGACTTGAACGAGAACGGTGTCTCCTCGGACACTTGGTACGTGTTGATCAGCCAGGGGTACGGGCTCCGGTGCTTCTCGTTCATCACGATCAGGCGCCGGGGGTTCTGATCGGCGTTCTTGTCCTTGGGTACCACGAGGTCGTAGAGCGAGGGCCACTGGCCCTTGTGCTTCGGGATCCACACCCGATCGAACAGATCGGCATCGACGAGCGCCCGCTTCAGGTCCTTCGGCTTCACGTAGTCCTCGATGTCGATGATCACGACGTCGGTGAGGTTCCGGTCGAGGAAGTCCTTGATGTCGCCGAAGATCCGCGACGCCGGAACTGCGCCGAGCTCGCACAGGCTGTGACAGAAGTAGACGTCCTGCTTCTTTCCCGACGTGTCGGCCACGCCGGTCAGCGCGCCGATGCGGTCGAGCTCGGTGACGGCTTGATCGCCCCGTTCCTTGCGGAGCTGTTCACGGTTCACGCCACCGGCGAGGTTGGTGCGCACGAGTCCGTTGTCGTCGTACCCGTAGTACGCATCGAGCATGAGGAAGCGCGCGCCCGCATTCAACTGCTCCTCGACGGTGATCGTGTGTTCCGCACCGAAGAAGTCGTACGCGCTCGACGCCATGGCGTTGTGGCTCGCCGGCCACACCATGGTGTTGACGCTCTGTGCGCAGAGCTCGATGTAGCCGTTGCAGCCCTGGTTGGTCGGGTTGGCACGCGGCTTCTCCGTGCCGCCGGCCACGAGCGCGACGGCGACGCTCCCGGTGAGCACGACGGCGGCGACGAGCGCCGCGAACACCAGGGCGACCTCGCGCTTGTGGAGCCGCTTGATCGTGTGATCGGTGACGAGGACGCCGCTCGCCCGCAGGCACACCACGATGCCCACGTAGAGCACGAGGATCGCCGCGACGTCGAGCAGGTCGTGGAACAGCTCGTTGGGAACCGTGAGCGCGAGGGCGGCGAGGGCCGCGAGGGCGAGTCCGCCGGCGAAGCGCCAGCGCGGGCTCGTGCGCTTGCGGGCGAACCACGCGCGCACCCGCTCGACCCGGTGGCGCAGGTCGCCTCCGTCGTGACCGGGTGCGAGCGCGAGCAGGATGCCGATGACCAGCATGCCCTTGCCCGCGCCGACCAGCCGGCCGACGAGCACGTCGATGAACGCGGCGACCGCGTCGCCGCGACCGGGGTTGTTGGTCGCCGCTGCACTCGAGAAGGCGGGGCTGGCGACACCCACACCGAGCAGCAGCGCGCCGGCCACCGCCAGGATCACCCCGACGGCACGGATGGCGTGGACGCGATCACGAGCGCGCCAGATGGCGAGGACCAGGAGGGCGACGCCGAGGACGAACAAGGGGACGTAGAGGTCCTGCACCCACCTGCCCGCGGTGAAGACCGCGTCGACCGTGGACGACTGCGAGATGGTCGACGTCGCGCTCAGCACGCTGTTCGGCAGCTTCTTGGCCAAAGAAGGGTTGATCGCCTCGAGCGCGGTACGCACCGACAGCGCCGCCTGCGCGGAGCTGACGCTCACGCGGCGCGACTGGGTGATGCGGAAGATCTGCTCGTGCGCCCGAGCAGCGAAGTCGTGGACCGCGTCGGCGACCGGCTTCGTCGCGATGGCCTGGGCGATCGCGTCGGTGACGATCGGGCGCGCCGCCGACACGAAGTTCGACGACCGGGCGAGGCGCAGGGTCGCCTGGTCGGCGATGTAGTCGCGCACCTCCTCGCGCTGCGACGCCTTCGTGACCACGTCGGCGAAGCCGTCGGCGTCGAGCACCCTCGTGCTCAGCCACCAGCCGACGGCACTCAGCGAGAGCAGGAGCACGCCGACGACGCCGAGCGCGCGGACCCAGCCCCTGCCGAGTCCCTGCTCCTGCGCGGCCATGAGGGCCCGATTCTTGCAGCAGGGCGTGCGGACCCCGGGCGCGGTCGCGCCCGGCGTCATGCGGTCAGCGTTGCCGCGAGGCGGCGCTCGACCTCTTGTAGGAAGCGTGCGCTCGTCGTCTTCGACACCGGGCCGAGCGGCAGCCCGATCCGCTCGCCCCAATCGGTCCCATCGCGCACGTCGGCCGAGCGCGCGGTGTCGGACTCGTGGAAGTGCAGGAACGCCCGGCGGTCGACGTGGAACACGCCCGGCGACACCTCGACGAGCTCGGGCATCCCGCGGAGCCCGTCGAGGATGGCGCCGAGTTCGTCGAGACGGGCCCGGGCCATCGTGACAGCCTCGCGCGCCGTCCGCGCCGGCGCCTGGGAGGACGGTGCCCATCCGTGGCAGCATGAGCATCCAGCACACGGGCGAAGAGGGTCGAGAGGAGCGAGCCATGAGGGCTGCGATCCTGCAGGACTACAACCAGCCGCTGGTCGTCGACGACATCACGCTCGCCGATCTCGGACCCACGAGCGTACGGATCCACGTCGACGCGAGCGGCGTGTGCCACTCGGACCTCAGCGCCGCGCAGGGCAAGGTCCCGATGGGCACCCCGCTGATCCTCGGCCACGAGGGCACCGGCACGGTGCTCGCGGTCGGTTCCGACGTCACCCGGGTGAAGCCGGGCGACCGCATCATCGCCTCCTTCGTCCCCGCGTGCGGCGACTGCTTCTTCTGCCTCAACGACCAGTCGCAACTCTGCGAGGCCATGGGCGCCGCCAGCTTCGGCGTGAAGGGCACCCGCCCCGACGGTACCGAGGTGCGGGGGATGACGGGCCTCGGCACGTTCGCCGACGAGATGCAGATCGAGGAATCGATGTGCGTGAAGATCGAGACGGATCTGCCCTCGGAGCAGCTCGCGCTCATCGGGTGCGGCGTCACCACCGGTGTCGGCGCGGCGCTCAACACCGCACAGATCAAGCCCGGCGCCACCGTCGCCATCATCGGCTGCGGCGGAGTGGGGCAGTCGGTGCTCCAGGGCGCGCGGATCGCCGGGGCGTCGCGCATCTTCGCCGTCGACCCGGTGGAGCTCAAGCGCAAGACCGCGGAGCAGCTCGGCGCGACCGACCTCGTCGACCCCGCCGACGGTGACCCCGTCGAGCAGGTCCGCGCGCTCACCGGAGGCCGGGGCGCCGATTACGCGTTCGAGGTGATCGGCCAGCCGGAGACGATCCAGCAGGCGTACGCGATGGCTCGCCGCGGCGGCACCGCCGTCGTCGTGGGGATGTCGGCGTTCGACGCCACGGTGACGCTGTCGGCGATGGAGCTGTTCTACGGCTCCAAGACGCTGCTCGGCTGCATGTACGGGGGCGCCCAGGTCCGGCGTGACTTCCCGCGGCTCGTGGGCCTGGTCGAGACCGGGCGTCTCGACATCGGCTCCATGGTGTCGCGCCGTATCAACCTCGACGAGGTGAACGACGCCTTCCGGGCCATGGAGGCCGGCGAGGTCATCCGCAGCGTGATCGTCTGACGGGCAGGCTGGGCCGGGGGGCCTTGGAAATGCTTGACCCCAGGAGGCGGGGCGGCCAGGATCGCGGACCTGATGGGGCTCGCGAGGCGAGATCGTGCCATTCTCGACTTCGAACGGTCCTGGTGGGCCCGGTCCGGTCCCAAGGAGGCCGCGATCCGTAACGAACTGGGCGTCTCGGGCTCGCAGTACTACCAGCGGTTGCGCGCGCTGCTCGACGACCCCTCGGCCTACGCCTACGACCCGCTCACCGTGAAGCGCCTGCAGCGCCGGCGTGAGCACCGTCGCCGCGGGCAGATCGCGGGCACCCGCGCCGATCCGGGGACCCGATGACCGCACCCGGGCCCGGTGGGCCCGGCAACTCGGCGTTTCCCAGCTCGTTGCGGGGCGTGGTGCTGATCGGCCTCGCAGTGGTCGTCGGCATCATCGGCCTCCAGATCCTCGACGACAGCGGCACGGGATCGTCGGCCAGCTCGTCCACGGGGAGCACGACCACGTCCTCCGGCAGCGAGGTGCCGCCGCCGCATGCGAACCGCAGCGAAGTTGCCGTGAAGGTCTACAACGCGTCCGACGTCCAGAACGCCGGACAGCAGACGACGGACAAGTTGCAGAGCGACGGCTACAAGATGCTGCCCACGGCCAACTTCAACACGACCCAGAAGGGCACGATCGTGGAGTGCCGCCCCGGGTACGAGGGAGACGGAGTGGTGATCGCGGGGTTCGCCATCGACAACGGCGCCACGGCGGGTCCGTTCCCCGGCAACCCGCCCGCCGGATCCGAGGAAGCCAACTGCATCGTCATCCTCGGCACCGAGTAGGGCGCTCGCCCGCGCGCGACGCGGCGTGACCCTCCCCATCCCGCTCGAGCCGCTCGCCGACGATCCTCGTCACTCGGTGCTCCTCGTCGACTTCGACGGCTCGCTCGCGCCCATCGTCGCCGATCCCGCGTCGGCGCGGCCGCTGCCCGCGGCTCGAGACGCGCTCGCCGCGCTCGTGCCCTTCCTCGGCCGGGTCGCGGTGGTGAGCGGGCGGCCCGTCGCGTTCCTCGTGGACGCGCTGGGTCTCGACGGCGTGGTCTACGCCGGCCTCTACGGGCTCGAACGGCTCGTCGACGGCGAGGTCGCCGTCGATCCCCGGGCCGAGCCGTGGCTCGACGTGATGGCGCAAGTGGCCGAGGACGCCGACGCCGCCTTTCCCGACCTGCTCGTGGAGCACAAGGGCCGGGTGGCGGTGACGATCCACTGGCGGTCGGCGCTGTCGCTCGCGGCGGAGGCGCGGGCGTTCGCGGCCGGTCTCGCCCGCCGCTACGACCTCGATCCGCCGCTCCTCGGGCGCATGGCAGTGGAGTTGCGTCCGCCGGTGCCGGTCGACAAGGGCACCGTGACGGCGGAACTCGCACGCGGCGCCGCCGTCGCGGTGTTCGCCGGCGACGACGCCGGTGACCTCGCCGCGTTCGACGTGCTCGCGAACCTCGCGGCGTCGGGTGCGGTCGGGCACGGCGTGCGCATCGGTGTGCGCTCCGACGAGGCGCCGCCCGGCATCTTCGACGCCGACATCGTCGTCGACGGCCCCGCTGGGCTGGCCGCTGTGCTGCGGGACGTCGCCGAAGAGCTCAGCGCGCGTGGCTGACCAACGCGTCGAGCCAGGTGCGCGGGTTGTGCACCCGGGCGAGCGCTTGGAGGCGGGTGGCCCGCGCGTGCCGCTCCTCGTCGTCCATCGACAGGGCCACGTGCAACGCCCGGGCTGCCTGCTCCACGTCGAAGGGGTGCACCGCCAGCGCCGCCTCGTGCAGCTCGGCGTACGCGCCGGCCTCGGGTGAGAGGCACAGCACGCCGTCACGGCGGTTGACGAGCGGGCCCTCCTTCGCCACGAGGTTGAGCCCGTCCTTGAGCGAGTTCACGAGGAGCACGTCGTAGCGGGTGAAACCGCCGACGCTCGCGTCGAAGTCGTCGCGGGTGTCCATCACCACGGGCTGCCACTCGTCGTTGCCCCAGCGTTCGTTGACCCCGGCCGCCGCCGTCTCGACCTCCTTCTGGTAGGTCACGTACTCCTCGAGCCCCTCACGGGACGAGGTGAGCATGGCGACGAAGACGACGCGCCCGTGCCACTCGGGATGCTCGGCGAGCAGGTGGTCGTAGGCGACGAACCCGCGCACGATGTTCTTGGCCGGGTCGATGCGGTCGGTGCGGAACACGAGCATCCGGTCGCCGGCCACGGCGTCGAGCTCGCGGGCCGCCTCGACGACGGCATCGGTCGCGGCCTGCTGGGCGAACGCCTCCGGGTCCGGCCCGAGCGGCGCGGTGAACCACGAGTCGCCCGAGAGGTCGAGTCCGAGCACCTCGTGCACGGAAGCCACGTACTCGCGCGCCCAGCGCGCGGTGTGGAAGCCAACCGGCACCGACGCGAGTGACGCGCACAGGGCTTCTGCGACCCGGTCGGGGAGCACGCGGATGGCGCTCGGTCCGCAGAACGGCGTGTGGGTGAAGTACGAGACGCGCAGGTCGGGCCTCGCCGCTCGCACGCGACCGGGCACGAGGGCGAGCGGGTAGTCCTGCACGAGAACCGTGTCACCCGCCGGCGCGTGCGCGACCACGGCGTCGGCGAACGCCTCGTTCACCGCGACGTACGCGTCCCATGCCGTCGAGAACGACTCGTCGAAGATCGGAGTGCGGGTGAGGTCGAAGAGCCCGTGGAACAGGAACCAGAGGATCTCGTTCGACACGACCTCGTAGTGCAACTGGTGGACGGTCGGATCGAGGTCGACGAAGACGACGTCGGTCTCGAGGGATGGCGGCTCGGCGCCGCGGAGCACCGCACGGTCGCCGTCGCTGAGCGCGGCGGATACGCAGCACGCGCCCGCGAGGGCGTCCGTCGAGACGGCGAGCGCATGGAGCGTGCCCGCCAGACCGCCCGGCCCCCGGTTCGCCACGATCTGACCGTCCCCCTCGATCGAGAAGAGGTACGGGCCTCGGTGCGAGACGACGATCACCCGCGCAGCTCCGTGATGAGCCGCAGCCAGTCTTCGAGCTCGCGGGTCGACAGGAAGTTGTCGCGCACGTGCTCGCGTCCCTGTGCGCCCAAAGCGTCGGCGCCCACCGGATCGGCGAGGAGCTCGATGGTGCGCCGCGCGCAGTCTTCGATCGAGTCGACGAGGTAGCCGTCGTAGCCGTCGCGGACCTGGAGCTTGATCCCGCCGGCGCGACCCCCGACGACCGGGCGCCCCTTCCAGAGGGCCTCGCTCACGGTCAGGCCGAACCCCTCCCGGAGCGACTTCTGCACGACGACGTTGGCGACGCGCTGGAAGGCGTTGATCTGGACCGACCCGACCTGGTGGAGGTTCGAGAGCAGGAAGATGTCCTTGTCACCGCCACGCGCGTGTTCGGTCTCCTCCCACACGCGGAATCCCTCGGGGTCGTCGGTGGCCATCGACCCCGCGAGGACGAGCTGCGCGTCGCCGACCTTCTCGCGGACGATCCGAAACGCCTCGATGACGCCCACGGGGTCCTTCCATGGGTCGAAGCGGCTCACCTGGCACACGATCGGGCGATGGACGTCGACGCCGTACTGGCGGGCGAGCTCCTGGCAGAACGGCATCGCCAGTTCGAGGTTCTTCACCGACAGCGGGTCGATGCACGGTGGTGCCTGCACGACGCGCGCCATTTCGAGCGAGGCGGGCACGAACTCCGGCATCGTCCACACCGACGCGTCGTACTGCTCGACGAACGGCCGGAAGAAGTCCCAGACCTTCGGGTTGGCGTCGGTGAGGTCGATGTGACAGCGCCAGACCCAGTTCGTGTCGAGCACGGTGGTCCCGATCCGGTCGCGGAGGAAGCTCAGGATCGCCGCCGGCTGGGGGTCGTGCACGACCACGACGTCGTAGCTGCCGTCGAAGAGCAAGGAGTTGTCGAGGACCTTCTCGAGGTACACCTTCTGCATCTGCGGGGTCCAGTCGAGGTCGGCGCCCTGGAGGGCGTTGTGGACCCACTTCGTGACACTGAAGAACTGGTCGCTGCCCTGCATCACCTGCCAGTCGGCGTCGATCCCGAGGCTGCGCATGAGGGGGACGTGGGTGGCGAGGAGCTCGGCGACCCCGCCGCCGTAGGCGGTGGCGTTGAGGTGCAGGACCCGCATGCCCCGGAGGGGCTCGGCGAGGCGCAGGATCCGGTCGATGACGTCGACGCCCACCACGCCGGCGTAGTCGGATACCTGCTTCTCGAGGAGGGGGACGCGCTCGAGCACGGGCACTCCCGTCGTGGGCTCCGTCAACCGGCGGGGGCAAGGGACTCGTCCTTTCGGTCAATCTATCGACTGGTGCGCACCGCATTGGTCTGCCCCGACAAGTTCCGCAGCACGCTGACGGCTCCGGAGGCCGCCGCCGCGATGGCGGCCGGGTTGCGGGCCGCGGGTTTCGATGCCGTCGCCGAGATGCCCCTGGCCGACGGCGGCGAGGGGACGCTCGACGCGCTGATGGCCGCGCGGGGAGGTGCGCGGCGCACCGCGATCGTGACCGGGCCCCTCGGGGACCCGGTCGAGGCCGAATGGGCGATGCTTCCCGGCGGCGTCGCGGTGGTCGAGATGGCGCGGGCGAGCGGACTGTCGCTCGTACAGGAGCGCAACGACCCGCTCCGCGCCTCGACGCGGGGCACCGGCGAGCTGATCGCCGTGGCGCTGCGCAGCGGCGCGCGGCAGGTGATCGTCGGCGTGGGCGGCAGCGCGTCGACCGACGGTGGACTGGCGGCGGTCGAGGTGCTCGGGTGGTCGCTCGGCGCGGTGCCGGTGACGGTGGCGTGCGACGTGTCGACCCGGTTCCTCGACGCGGCTCGCGTGTTCGGGCCGCAGAAGGGTGCGACGGAGGCCCAGGTGGCGCTGCTGGCGCGCCGCCTCGGCCGGCTCGCCGACGAGTACGAGGCGCGCACCGGGGTGGACGTGCGCGTGATCCCGGGGAGCGGGGCCGCGGGCGGGTTGGCGGGGGGTCTCGCGGCGATCGGCGCGACGGTCGAACCGGGGTTCGACGTGGTGGCGGAGGCGGCCGGCCTCGAGGACGCGCTCGACGGCGTGGATCTCGTGGTGACCGGCGAGGGGAAGGTCGACCGCACGAGCTTCGAGGGCAAGACCGTCGGCGGCGTCCTCGACTGGGCGGCGGACGCCGGTGTGCCGAACGCCGCGGTGATCGCCGGGCAGGTCACCGACGAGGCGCGCGAGGAATTGGCGGTCCGCGGTGGTCAGGTCCAGGTGCTCGCGCTCACCGACCGGGTCTGGCAGGGGGGTGAGGCGTTCGCGCGTGCGGCCACGCTCGTCGAGGAGGCTGCGCTCGAAGCCGGCCGCGCCGTCCTCGGGGCGTGACTACACGCCCTCGACGAGGATGAAGCTCCCGGTGGCGGCGCCCGCACGCGTGGCCTTGGCGTCCGAGTACTCGGGTGAGTGGTACCACCGGCGCGCAGCGTCGGCATCGGGGAACTCGATCACGACGAGCCGCTTCGGGACCCGGTCGCCTTCGAGCACCTCCGACTCGCCGCCGCGTGCGAGGTAGCGACCGCCGTACTGTTCGACGCTCGACGCGGCGAGCGGTCGGTACCGGTCGTACTGCTCGGCGTCCGTCACGTCGACATCGACCAGCACATATGCAGCCACCAGGAGAGTCTGGCGCACGCGGCGACGAGGCGAACGCCCGCGGTGCAAGTACCCTGCGCCGCAGCGAGCGCACGAATCAAGCAGAGAGCTCGCGGCCGAACTTGGCGAGGTACGCGGGCACGGTGATCATGGGAGGGCGCTCCCGGATCTCGACCGCCACCCGCTCGATCTCGCGGTGGTCGTCGAAGCGGAGGAGCCCGGCGAGCCGCTTGTCGACGGGTACGCCCGCCCGGCGCAGCCCGGTGACGAGCACCGCCATCGCCTGCGGGCCGAGCTCGTCGAGCGGCCGGTTGCGGTGCTCGCGCACGTCGAGGTCGACCTGGGTGACGGCGTCGAGCCCGAAGCGGGCCACGAGGTCGATGAGCAGCCCGATCTCCACGCCGTAGCCCTCGACGAACGGCACCTGCTCGAGCATCTCGCGCCGCCCGGCGTACTCGCCGGCCAGGGGTTGGACGAAGCGCGTGAGGTGGGGGAAGAGCGCGGAGAGCAGCGGCCGGGCCATCAGCTCGGTGACCCGGCCCCCGCCCGTGGCCTCACCGTTGAGCGGGCGCCGGTAGTAGCCCTTCACGTAGCCGATCGTCGGGTCCATGAGCATCGGCGCGACGAGCCGCGTGACGAAGTGCGGTCCGAAATTGCGGACGTCGGCGTCGAGCCAGCAGATGATGTCGCCCTCGCACGCGTACAGCGACAGCCAGAGCGCGTTCCCCTTCCCGGACCCTGCGGGCAGGTCGGGGAGGATCTCGTCGGTCGGCAGCACGACCGCTCCCTCCGTCCGGGCCACCGCGGCGGTCGCGTCCGTGGACCCGTCGTCGATCACGAGGACCTCGTCGACGAGGTGCACCTCCTCCATCAGGTGCTCCCGGACCGAGGTGACGATCGCGCCGATCGTCGGTTCCTCGTTGCGCGCCGGGAGGCAGACCGACACGTGCGCGCCCGCCTTGGCCCGCACGAGCGAACGTAGGTTCGGTGCCGTACGCATGCCGGAAAGCGTAGAGGTCTCTCGCCGATTTGGGAACCGCGTCGTGGGTTCGCCTTCGCGCGGAGTGTGGGCACCTCACCGTGCTACCGTTTCCCGGCAACGCGCTCATCCAGAGCGGCCGAGGGACAGGCCCGACGACGCCGCGGCAACCAGCCATCCGGCCAGGTGCCAATGCCTGAACGATGAGCAGCCAGAGAGCGGTCCTCCGCTCGAGGCGCTCGAGAGCGCGTCGAGAAGTGCCGGTGCGTGGGCGCCGGTCGAGGATGGAGGACGGGAGCCATGGCACACGTGCACGGCCTGCGATGTCGGGAGTGCGGGCGCGAGTACGAGGTCGCGCCGGTCTTCACCTGCGAGTGGTGCTTCGGCCCGCTCGAGGTGGCCTACGACTACGAGGCGATCGCGGCCGCCACCAGCCGGGAGAAGATCGCGGCCGGTCCACTGTCGATCTGGCGCTACGCCGACCTGCTCCCTTGCGAGCGCAACCCGGCGGTTGACCTCGGGGCCGGCTTCACGCCCCTCGTGCGCGCCGATCGCCTGGCGGCCGAGCTCGGCCTTGGTGAGGTGTGGATCAAGAACGACACGGTGAACCCCACGAACTCGTTCAAGGACCGGGTCACGTCGGTCGCCCTGTCGAAGGCGCTCGAGTTCGGCTTCAAGGTCGCCGCGTGCGCATCGACCGGCAATCTCGCGAACGCGGTCGCGGCCCACGCCGCCCACGCCGGCCTGCGGAGCTTCGTGTTCATCCCGGCCGACCTCGAGCAGGGCAAGATCGTGACCACTGCCGTCTACGGCGGCAACGTCGTCGCCATCGACGGCAACTACGACGCCGTGAACCGTCTGTGCGCGGAGCTCGCGGGCCTGTACCCGTGGGCGTTCGTGAACGTCAACGTACGTACCTACTACGCGGAGGGATCGAAGACGCTCGCGTTCGAGACGGCCGAGCAGCTCGGGTGGGAGGCACCTGACCACGTCGTGGTGCCCGTCGCCAGCGGTTCGCTCCTCACCAAGATCCGGAAGGGCTTCGAAGAGCTGTTCGAGGTCGGGCTCCTCGACCGGGAGCCGCAGGTCCGGGTGTCGGGGGCGCAGGCCGAAGGCTGCTCGCCGGTCGCGCGGGCGTGGCTCGACGAGTCCGACACCATCAAGCCGGTGAAGCCGGACACGATCGCCAAGTCACTGGCCATCGGCAACCCTGCCGACGGCTACTTCGCCCTGGACGCCGTGCGCCAGACCGGCGGCGGGCTCGCCGCGGTCACCGACGAGGAGGTCGTCGACGCGATCCAGCTCCTCGCGGCGACGGAGGGGATCTTCGCCGAGACGGCGGGCGGCGTCACCATCGCCACGCTGCGGCTGCTCGCTCGGGAGGGCATCGTCCGCTCCGACGAGCGCGTGGTCGTGTACATCACCGGGCACGGTCTGAAGACCCTCGACGCGGTCGCCGGCCGTGCCGGGCCGACCGCGGTGATCGCCCCGACCCTCGACGCCTTCAACGAGGCGTTCCCGCCCGACACCGTCCAGGAGTAGTCGACCGTCATGGCCGTCACCGTCCGGATCCCCACGCAGCTGCGCGAGCTCTCGGGCGGCGCATCCGAGGTCACGGCCGACGGCGGCACCGTCGCCGCGGTGCTCGCCGCGCTCGAGGGGTCGCACCCCGGGTTCCGCGATCGGCTCTTCGACGACCGCGGGCAACTCCGGCGTTTCGTGAACATCTTCGTGGCCGACGAGGACATCCGCTTCCTCGACGGCGTCGACACCCCGGTCGCCGAGGGCGAGACCGTCAGCATCGTCCCGGCCGTCGCCGGGGGATAGGAGATGGAGCGGAGGCGTGGCCGGATGGCCGGGACGCCGGAGCGGAATTGGCCCGACTCGATGGAGATGGAGCGGAGGCGTGGCCGGACGGCCGGGACGCCGGAGCGGAATCGACCCGGCATCCAGGAGATGGAGCGGAGGCGTGGCCGGACGGCCGGGACGCCGGAGCGGAATCGGCCCATCAGCCAGGTCTCAGGCCGGCACGACCCACATGAGTTGAGCGACGTCCTTCGGCACGACCGTCTCCCCCGCGTCGCTCGTGACTCGGACGCCCTCGGGCGCGGCG
>DASPTH010000329.1:0-2240 GCA_035623515.1 Acidimicrobiia bacterium | reverse complement strand
GCCGGTGTCGGCACGCTCGGGATCGTCGACATGGACGTCGTCGACGCGTCGAACCTGCAGCGCCAGATCCTGCACAACATCGATCGCCTCGGCGAGCGCAAGGTCGACTCGGCGAAGAAGACCCTCACGGCCCTGAACCCCGACGTCGACGTCGTCACGTACGACGTGCGCTTCGGCGCCGACAACGTGCTCGACATCATCGACGGCTACGACGTCATCGTCGACGGCACCGACAACTTCCCGACGCGCTACCTGTTGAACGACGCGTCGCTCGTCAAGCGCATTCCCGTCGTACACGGGTCGATCTTCCGCTTCGAGGGCATGGTGTCGGTGTTCAAGCCGTACGACGGCCCGTGCTACCGCTGCTTCCTTCCCGAGCCCCCACCGCCGGAGCTCGCGCCGAGCTGTGCGGAGGCGGGCGTGCTCGGCGTGCTCCCCGGCATCGTGGGCTCGATCCAGGCGCTCGAGGCGATCAAGCTCGTGCTCGACCTCGGCGACCCGCTCGTCGGCCGGATGCTCGCGTACGACGCCCTCGAAGAGTCGTTCCGCACCTTCCGGATCCGGCGTGATCCCAACTGCCCCGCGTGCGGGCCCGACGTCGACGAGATCGTCATCGCCGAGTACGACGACCTCTGCCTGCCGCACGCGGTGCTCGCCGACGGCAGCACGACCTGAGCGAGCGTCGCGACCTCGCGCGCGGCTACCCCGGGCGCGTGATCGTGGCGACGTCGACCTTGCGTGGCGCGCCGGCGGGGCGCGCCTTCGCGGTGCTCGCGCCCGGCATCTGCCGCTGCGCGGGAGGCACCGGCGTGTCGCGGTAGTCGCGGCCCGGCGGGTTCTGCGACGTGTCGTAGAACTTGTCGACGGGGAGCGCCCCGTCGTTCGGGTCCCCGACGCTGGCGCCGGTGCACGGCATCACCTGCTCGATGTTCTTCGGCGCCGACGTGCCGTACTGGTTGTCGGCGAAGCAGTTGCGGTCGGCGGGGGTGACGAGCGCGGTGGCGAGGTCGGCGACTTGCGTGCCGTGCACGTTGTTGCCGAGCACGACGTTGCCGGTCGCCGGGTAGAGCTCGGCGGCCTCGAGCCCGGGGTTCGGGGCGATGACGATGCCCGCCTTCGCGTTGCCGGGCAGGTGGTTGCGGAGGATCTGGTCGTCGACGCCGCCGACCACGACGATGCCGATGCCGTAGACGATGTCCCAGATCTGCTCGTCACCCTTGGCCGCGTCGGCGCTGCCGTTCGTCTCGACGAGGTTGCCGGCAATGACGGCGTGGCCCTGCGGCGCGAGCTCCTCGGTGTCGAGGCTGTTCGGCGCGACACCCGTGCGGTTGTTGCGGAAGACGGACCGGACGATCAGCAGGTCGCCGCCCGCGTTGGTGCCCGAGTAGCCGAGCTGGTTGAACTCGGAGACCACATCGGTGATCAGCGCGTGGCAGGGGTTGCACTGCCCGATGTAGAAGCCCGAGTCGGGGCTACCCGAGGCGTAGGAGTGCTCGAACACGCCCCACTGCGAGTCGAAGGCGAAGATGCCGTAGTCGCCGTTGCGGTACGCGGTGAGGTACGCGCCGCGGTAGCCGAGCACACCGTCCCAGTAGAAGCCGTTCTCCGTGTAGTCGCGCGCGGTGAGGTTCTCCACCGCGACGCCGTCCGCGCCGACGACCTTGATCCCGTTCTCTTCGCGGAAGTCGCCGTCGAGGATCGTACGGTTGCGGTCGACGCCCCGGATCACGATGCCCGTCGTCGCCACCGTGACCGACTCGTGGTACACGCCGGGCGACACGAGGACGAGGTCGCCGGGGCGGGCGCGGTCGACCGCACCCTGGATCGTCTTCGCGTCGCGCGGGACCCGGATCGTGCGGCCGGACGCGCCGAGCCGCGGTGCCGGTGCGTCCCCCGCACCGACGGGAGCGACGTCGGACGCTCCCACGTTGTCGCCGACCGAGACGGTGGCGTGCATTCCCTTCCCGGGCGCGCCGTGGAGCGTGCAGAAGTACCCGATGTTCCCGGCGCTCGGGAACGTGTACGCGTACGACTGGCCGGGCGCGAGGTTGCGGCTGCCGAACGCGTGGCCGGCGTCGGGCGTGACGTTGTGCCGGTTCTGGCCGTCGTTCACCCAGCGCACGGTCGTCCCGGGCTTCACCGCGAGGCGCGCGGGAGAGAACGTGTTGTCGCGCACGTGGATCGTGATGACCGCGCCCCCGGACGGGACGCGAGCCGCCGCGGGATGCGCGACGAGCACG
>DASPTH010000413.1:0-6832 GCA_035623515.1 Acidimicrobiia bacterium | reverse complement strand
CGGGCAGGTGGTCCTCGGTGTCGGCGTCGAGTGCCCAACGGGCCCACGCGTCGAGGTCACCCGGCGCACGCAGCTCGTCGAGGCTCCGGCTGGTGAGCGTCAGTGATCGCCGGAGCTGCTGCGGGCGCGCGCCGTCGTAGGTGAGCGAGAACGCACGCGGCACCCACGGTCGCCGGATGAAGAGCGCGTACGCGTACCACCGCGCCCGGTCGACCATGGCCGGCGGCAGCGGTCCGACGTGGTGGATCGTTGCGAGCCGCTCGAGGTACTCGCCCGCCGTCGAGGAGTCGTGCGTGAAGCCGAACCCGGCGTAGGTTCCGGTGCCGGCGGTGAAGGCGGGCTTGCCGAAGCAGGACATCTCGACTCCCGGCGTGCCGCGGACGGTGACGCCGTAGTCGGCGTGCTCGTAGAGCGTGTACGCGCTGATCGGTGAGTCGGGTGCCAACACCTGCACGTGGTCGGGCAGGCGGGGGAACCGAGCGCGGATCAACGCGAGCTCCGAGCCCTCCTCGATCATGCGGCCGCGCGACGCGACCGAGACCGTGCTCGGGTGGGTCTTCACGACCCAGTTCACGCACGGGTTCTCGACTGCCGCGCGGACGGTGTGCACGAGCCAGTCGGTGTAGTTCTCGAAGAGGTCGCGACCATAGAAGAGGCTGGCGTCCCACAGCACGTGACAGAAGACCACCACGGTCCGACGCTCCGGGTCGAGGCGGAGAGCGGCGGGCAGGGGCCCGTTGGCACGCGCCGTCGGCGGGTATCGGGCGGCGAAGTCGTCCTCGAGGGCGGCGTCGCGTTCGGCGGGTGACACCTCTCGGGCTACGCGCGTCAGGGTGTCGGTCGACACCGACTTGGCGTCCACCCGCCGCGTCGACGACGTGATGCGCTTGCTCATGATCGCGTCGTCGCGCCAGATCGGCACGGTCTGTACGACGTCGACACCACGGTGCACCGCGACGTCGACGAGTGGACCGTTCGCGCTGTAGTTCGCCTCTTCCACGAGCACCATCCGCGGCGCGAGCATCCGGAGCAGGCGTTCGGCGCGGACGACGTTCACGAGGACGTCGTGGAGGATCGCGGCAATCCGCGTGCGCGTCGCCGGATCGCCGGGGTCGGGCGCGCCGTCGAAGGTCGTGCGAATGAGCGTCGACAGCACGTGCGTCCCGATCGCGTAGCCGCGGAACGTCCAACGCACGACCCGGCCGAAGTCGGCCGGCGCGGCGAGCAGAGCTGCGCCGGCGTCGGTGCACTCCGCTCGCTCGGCCCGCGTGAGGGTCAGCGTGTCCTGCGCGATCACCCGGTGCAGACCGACAGCGCGCGCATAGCGCGCCACCCGGTGGGCGCGACGGCTCGGAATCGACAGGACCGGCTCGACGCCGCGGAGACGGAGCGCAGCGGCGAGCACCAGGTCGAGCTTGGTCTCGAAGAGCTCGTCGCGGTATTCCGCGACGAGCGCGACCCCCGCATCGCCGGCGGGCGGCAACTCGGCGCGGAGGAACATGGCCGCGGCGCGTGTGGCGTCGAGGTCGTGTCGGAGCGCCATCTCGCCCCTGGGGTCGCGTGCGAGCCGGTAGCCGTCGACGAGCCACGGCGCACGGGCGGCGGCCGCGGCGGCGGCGCGCCGGAGTGGCGGGCGCGCCCGGCCCGGCGATGCGCTCATCGGCAGCGATCGGAGCGGCGGAACCGCCGGAGCGAGGAGGCGGGCATGATGGGGCGATGCTAGGTGGGTCGGCCTGCGTGTTCGTGCCCGCGCGCGGAGGCTCGAAGGGCATCCCGGGGAAGAACCTTCGCACCGTCGACGGCGTGCCGCTCGTGGTGCGCGCCGTGACGGCGGCGCAACGGGCCGCTTCGGTCGCCCGTGTCGTCGTGACGACCGACGACGATGCCATCGCGGCGGTGGCGCGTACGGCCGGCGCGGACGTCGTCGATCGTCCGCACGACCTCGCGAGCGACGACGCGTCGACGGAAGACGCCCTGCTCCACGCGCTCGACGACCTGCGAACACGTGGTTTCGCCGATCCGGACATCACCGTGCTCGTCCAGTGCACGTCGCCGTTCACGGAGCCGGCCGACATCGACGGGGTCGTCGGCTTGCTCGACGATCCCGGCGTGGACTGCGCGTTCACCGCGATGCGAACGCACGCATTCGTGTGGCGGGCGGGCCCGAAGGGTGTGGTCGCGGTCAACCACGATGCTGCTACTCGGCAACGTCGCCAGGACCGGCCCGTGGAATTCGTGGAGACGGGCGCGGCCTACGCGATGCGCACGGCCGGGTTCCGGCGCGCGCGGCACCGCTTCTTCGGCACGGCGGCAGTCTTCGAGGTGCCGCCGGAGCGCGCGCTGGAGATCGACGATCCTGCCGACCTCGGACGCGCCGAGCGGCTCGCGGCACTCGGACGGACGCGATGACCGCGGTCGAGATCGCCGGTCACCGGGTGGGTCCCGGTGAGCGGGCGTTCGTGATCGCGGAGGTCGGCATAAACCACAACGGCAGCGTCGAGTTGGCGAAACAACTCGTCGACGTCGCGATCGACGCGGGATGTGACGCGGTGAAGTTCCAGAAGCGCACACCTGCGCTCTCCGTTCCACCACAGCAGCGCGACGTGCCCCGCGAGACGCCGTGGGGCGTGATCAGCTACCTCGAGTACCGCGAGCGCATCGAGCTGAGTGGCGACGACTACGCGGAGATCGACCACTACTGCTCGGCGCGCGGGATCGCGTGGTTCGCCTCGTGCTGGGACCCGGTCGCGGTCGAGTTCATGGAGCAGTTCGAGCCGCCGTGCCACAAGGTTGCTTCACCGTCGCTCACCAACCGGGAGCTCCTCGTGTCGATCGCAGACACCGGACGTCCGGTCGTCCTGTCGACCGGCATGTCGACGATGGAGCAGATCCGCGCCGCGGTTGCCCTCCTCGCACGCGACCGGTTGGTGCTCGCCCACAGCACGAGCACGTACCCCTGCCGGCCCGACGAGCTGAACCTGCGCATGATCGCCACGCTGCGCGAGGAATTCGGCTGCCCGGTCGGATACTCGGGTCACGAGGTCGGGCTGCAGACGACGGTCGCCGCCGTCGCGCTGGGCGCGTGCCTCGTGGAGCGACATGTGACCCTCGACCGGGCGATGTGGGGCAGCGACCAGGCCGCGTCGGTCGAGCCGGCAGGTCTCGCCCGGCTCGTGAGGGACATCCGCGTGGTCGAGGCGGCCCTGGGTGATGGTGTGAAGCGCGTGCACGACAGCGAGCTCGCCTCGCGCGCGCGGCTACGTGGAGTCTGAGCGCAGCCGCCCCGCGGCGCGGAACGGCTCGGAGTCGAGCAGCTCGGCGAGTCGGATGTCCCACGTCGCGGTCGCGAGCACCAGCGCGCGGCCGGCCGCGCCCAGCCGCGCGCGAACGGCTGCATCCGAGCACAAGACGTCGATCTTTGCCGCGAGATCGGCAGCGTCACCCGGCTCGTAGAGGAGCGCGTGCGTGCCATCGGCGACGACGTGGGGGATCTCGCCCACTCGCGGCGCAACCGTCGCCCGCGCGCACGCCAGGTACTCGCGCAGCTTCAGGGGGGAGTAGTGGAACCCCTGGTCGGCCCGGGCGGAGACCACGGCCACGTCGAGGGCGTCGAGGTAGTCCGGGATGTCACCGGGTGAGACTGCGCCCGTGAACGTCACCGAGTCGCGCACACCCAGTCTCGCGACCAGCGCTTCGACCGGCGCGCGCTCGGCGCCGTCGCCCACGAGCAACAGCCGCACGCGCGAACGCGCGGCGCGGACGCGGGCGAAGGCCTCCACCACGGTCTGGACGCCCTGGAATCGGCGGAAGGTGCCCACCCACCCGACGACCGTCGCGCCGTCGAGGTCGTGGCGCTCGCGCACCGCGGCACCACGGCCGTTGGGTGCGAACTGGTCGGGGTCGACGGCGTTCGGTACGACGAGGACGCGCTCGCGCGGTGCGCCGAGCCGGCGTACCTCACGCGCGACCTCGTCCGACACGCACGCGATCACGTCGCTCGCGAGGAGCTGCGGTACTTCGCCGTAACGCTCGACGAGGCGCGCCCATCCGGGACGGCGCACACCCCATCGCGCTGCCTCCCACACCTGCGGTGCATCGACGAACGTGACGAGGGGACAGCGGTGGCGCCGCGCGATGGCCGTGCCCGCCGACTGGAAGAGGTCGTGGTGCTGCCAGACGAACACGAGGTCGTAGTCGCGCCACTCGCCGGGCTCGCCGGCCCGGCTCGCGCGGCGGCCGGCCCAACCGCGCACCACGTCCTTGGCCGCGGTGCGCAGCGCGGTCGGCACCGCGCCGAGCCGCGGCTTCGGTCCCACGTGGGTCGCGGCTGGGTCGGCGAAGGTGCGAGCCTGCTCCGGGGTCGCGACGCCGTCGAGGGTCAGGATCCAGGCGTTGCCGAAGCGCCGCCGCGCGGCCGCCGCCCATCCCGCCGCCAGCGTCCAGAGCCCGGAGCTCGGCGGGCCCTCGGACGGGCGGCGGGGCATCACGACCACCGCGCCCTGCTTCACGGCGACCGCCCGCCGTCGAGCGGCCGGTCGGCGGTGTCCACGGGAACGGTTCGGCCGAGGCGGCCGCGCACGCCGTCGGCGATGCCGCGCCCGACCATCGCGAGCTTCTGCCCCCGCTGCGTGTGCTCGCGCAGCACTGCCCGCACGGTGAGCTTGCCGACCGACCGCGCCGCTCGCCCGACGCGCACCCGCCGCGTGAGGTAGCGCGGTACCGGGCGTGACGTCGGGCGTTGCGTGACGAGCCGGTAGTACACCTGGTTGCGCGCCTCGTAGTAGTACTTCCACGCCGGCTTGGCCGCGTCGGGACGCGTGCGCCGCACCGAGACGAGCGCCTCGGGGCAACGCTCCACCCGGAACCCGGCTTGCGGGATGCGCCATTGCAGGTACTCGGTGTCCTCGGTCCACCAGAACAAGGTGGGGTCGGGAACACCCACGGTCTCCACCACCTCGCGCGCCAGCAGCACCCCACACCAACCGTGCGTGTCCGACGGTGCGCCGCTGTCGCGGTCGACCATGCGCGCGAGGACCACGGGCGCGCGTCCGGTGATCGCGAGCTGCTCGGCGAGGGCATCGGGGTGGGGTACGCAGTCGTCGTCCATCACCCATGCGCGTTCGGCATCCCCCTCGAGGAACGTCGAGAGCCCGGCCGCGTACCCGCCGGCCGGCCCCCGGTTCTCGGGCAGCCGCAGGAGGGTGGCGCCGGGCGTGGCGGCGACCAGGTCGTCGACGCGCGCCGCGCTGGCGTTGTCGACCACGAGGATCTCGTCGACCGGGCGGGTCTGCGCGCGCAGCCCGGCGAGGCAGTCCTCGAGCGCGGCGTGCGCGTCGAACGTGAGCACGATCGCCAACACCCGTTCGCCGTCAGCGCCCATCGAAGAAGACTTCGTCGGGACCGAGGAACAGGTCGACCCAGGCGGGATCGAGCACCGCCACCTGACTCTCGTGCGCCGCGAGCGCCCGCCGCTTGTGGGGGAGGAAGCCACCGGTCCGCACGACGCGCGGGTGCAACCCGAACACGGCCGCGGCGGGTTCCCAGGCCAGGCGGGCGCGTTGGGTTCGGCGCGGCATCGACGGGTCGACCCATGCCCAGCGGTTCCAGAACCAGACGGGGTACGACAACAGCCGTGCATCGGGGAGCGCCCCGTCGCGCAGGCGCTCCGCCGCGGCAGCCAGGGCGCGGTGGTCGCGGTGGGCGTCGATCGCGCACGGCGCGTACACCTCCTCGGCGGGGTCCTCGTCGAGCACGGCTCGCAGCGACCGGTCGAGCGTCACGGGGCTGCGGTCGAGCCCGCCGTCGGCCATCCCGAGGAAGTGCAGCTGCGCCGGTCCGAGACCGAGACGGCGCATCGCTTCGGTGGCCTCGGCGCGGCGACGTTCGTCGCCCCCGTCGGCGACGACGACCACCGACACGGCCGCGCCCCCCGCGATCTTCCGGGCGATCGTGGCCCCGCATCCGATGGTCTCGTCGTCGGCGTGCGGGGCGAGCACGACGGCCGACCGCGAGGCCGTCTCGGCCGTGATGTCGCGCGCGCACGCGCTGAGCAGCCGGCGATGGAGCACGCGCAACGTGGTGCGCGCCGACACCGTCAGCTACCCCGCCGTTCGGTCACGAGGGCTCGGAGCGCGCGCTCGAGCGCGTCGAGCTCGGACGCCGGGTCGAGGCTGTCGTACCGCGCCCGGGCTGCGGCGGAGCAGCGCGCGTACTCGTACTCGTCGTCGAGCGCTCTGATCGCATGCTCCCAAGCGTCGAAGTCGTCGCGCCCGACGAACACCGCAGCGTCACCCAGAGCTTCGCGGATGCCGGCGGCAGGGTGCGCGATCGCGGGGATGCCCGAGGCGGCCGCCTCGAGACCCGTGCGCCCGTACGACTCGTACGCCGAGGGCATGAGGAGCACGCGCGTGCGTGCGTACACCTCGCGCATGTCGTCGACCGGTGCGAGCGCGACGACGTTCGGCGCCCATGCCGTGCCGTTGCCGCCCACGGTGAGGAACTCGCGGTCGGGGAGACGGCGCGCCAGCTCGGCGAACACGCGGGCGCCCTTGGCGTCGTGCGGCGCGACGAGTGTGATGGCATTGCCACGTGTCGTCGCGTAGTCGGCCTCGGGCACAGGCGGGTGCACGACGAGCGCCGGCGCGATCGCCGGATACTGCGACTGCAGGACCGACGAGGCGAACACGGTGAGGTCGGGCCGGCCGAACAGGGCGCGCCGGTCGACGTTGCCGATGTGCATGTAGTACGCGACCGGTCGGTTGCCGCGGGCACCGAGACGCAACGCGTCGGCCCGAGCGTCGAGTTGACCGATCACCACGTCACTCCACTCGGC
>DASPTH010000233.1:0-14498 GCA_035623515.1 Acidimicrobiia bacterium | reverse complement strand
TTCGAACGCGCGGGCGGCCAGGGTGCGGGCCTCCTCGGCCTGCGCGGGGGTGAGCGGCGCCGGCGCGAGGAGCTCGGCGGAGTCCGACTCGTACTTGTCGGCGTAGGAATAGAAGGTGTCGCCGGGGACCACCTCGCCCGGTGCCGACACCTCGGGCGGGTCGTCCCCGAGCACGGCCAGCTCGATCTCACGGCCGGCGATCGCCTCCTCGGCGAGGATCCACTCGTCGTAGCCGAGCGCGACGTCGCACGCGGCTTCGAGCGCGCGCCGGTCGGTCGCCTTGGAGACGCCCACCGACGACCCCATGTTCGAGGGCTTCACGAAGCACGGATACCCGAGCTCGCGCTCGACGCGGGCGACGAACGCCTGCCGGTCGTGCCCGTCGCGGAAGCTGTGGTGGCGCGGAGTCGGGAGCCCCGCGGCGGCGAACAAGCGCTTTGCCGTGATCTTGTCCATCGCCGCCGCCGAGCCGAGCACGCCGGAGCCGACGTAGGGCAGGTCGGCGAGCTCGAAGAGGCCTTGGACGGTGCCGTCCTCCCCGTAGGGGCCGTGCAGGAGCGGGAGCACGACGTCGACGTCGAGCGCGCCGCGCGTGGTCGCAGCCTCGCGACGGCGCGGATCGGCGACGAGGTCACCGAGGCCGTCCGCCGGCGAGCCTCCCACGGGGAACGCGGTCGGCAACGCCGCCGGACCGGCCTCGATCGCCTCGCGGGCGTCGTCGGCGATGAGCCAGCGGCCGTCGGTCGTGATGGCGACCGGAACGACCTCGTAGCGGTCGGGATCCAGCGCGGCCGCGACCGACACTGCCGTCGCACGTGAGACGTCGTGCTCCGCGGAGCGACCGCCGTAGAGGAGCAGGACCCGCAGGCGCGCCATCACGTCACCTGGAGCACGGCCCGGATCCCGAGCCCCATCAGGAAGAGCCCGACGAGACCGTAGAAGAGCTCGAGCTGGCGCCGTTCACGCATCTGCCGCCGGTACTGGAACGCCAGCCCGACGGTCAGGAACGCGAGAAAGCCGTAGAACATGTGGAAGCGCGGGGCGACGTAGTCCTTGCTGATCACGAGGATCGCGCCCACGAGCACCTGGAGCATCATCATCGACTCGGCGATGATCGTGACGGTCCAGAGCCATCGTCCGCGGGCGCGCTTGAGCCGCCACGCGATCAGCGCCAGCACGCCGACCACGGCATTGGCGACGATCGCGACGTAACCCCAGACCCGGTGGAAGTCGAAGAGCGCGCGCAAGCAGGGACGACGCTACGACGCGGGCGCGTCCTCGTGTTGCACCACGTCGAACGACCACAAATCGCTGTGGCTGCTCACCGGGCCCTCGGTCGAGTGCGCGCGGTGGCCGTGCGTGAATGCCGGGCTGTTGACCCAGTTGCGAAAGTCCTCCTCGGACGCCCACCACGTGCACACGAGGTACACGTCGCGATCGTCCGTGGGTCGCAGCAGCTCGAACCGCTCGAACCCCGGGGACGACGACACTTCGCCGGCCCGGGCCGCGAACCGCGCCTCGAGCTCTGCGGCTCGCTCCGGTGGGACCGTGATGGCATTGATCCGCACGACACTCATGACCGCTCCCTCTTCGGAAACTTCAAGATTCCTTCAGCGACGTTTGAAACATTGTGCGTCGCGGCCACTACCGTGCCCGGCCGCTGCTGCGTGTCTGGCGCTCTGCGCCGGTCGGGTGTTTACTCGACACCAGCCTGGTGGGCCGGCCGGGCCGACCCTGCCCCGGCCCGCCGGCCCGCCACCTCCGCGCACGCCAGGACCGCTCGCGTCGGGAGGTCACGACTGGCCGCGGAGAAACCGTTCGATCTCGGAGGCGAGCTCCTCCCCGCTCGGCAGCGGTTCTTCCGTGCCCGACTCGATCTGGCGGATCGCCTCGAGCACGTCGGGGCGATCGGCGATGCCCTGTTCGACGCGCTGGAGGTACGCGGTCGCCTGGTCGTCGAGCGGCGACAGGTCGACCGCGACCCCGCCGAGGTCACGCAGGCGGGCGAGCAGCGCGCGGATCGCCGGGGGTGACGGCCCGGCGGCCACGTAGTGCGGCACCTGGGCCCACAGCGCGATGGTGGGGATGCCGGCCTCGCCGAGCAGCACCTGGAAGGCGCTCTGGGCGCCGGTGGGACCTGTGTAGTCGTTGCGCCACGCGCCCACGTCGCGCAGGACGTCGGCGCTGGTGCCGGTCGCGAGGATCTCGATCGGCCGCCGATGCGATGCGACCGTCGGGATGCCGCCGACGGTGAAGGCCCGCCGCACACCGAGGCGGGCGGCCGCCTCGACGAGCTCCCCGAGCACGGCGCGCCATCGCAGTGACGGCTCGGGCCCGACGCACACCACCACATCCGCGCCGCTCCTGCCCGCGACCAGCTCGATCGCCGGCCACGTGATCTCGCGCGACACACCGTCGACGAGGTGCACCGTGGGGCGCGTCTGCTGGAGGTCCATCAGGTCGGACAGGTCGACCCGGCCGAACACTCGCTTCGAGTCGAGCTGTTCGAGCAGGACCGCCACCGCACCCGCCCCCGCCATGCCCGCGTCGACCCACCCCGACAGCGTGACCACCAGCACGGGGTCGCGCAGCGCCGGCCACGTGTCGACCTCGAGCAACGGTGCCACCGGACAACCTTAGGTGGCGTCGCGTAGGGTCCGTGCCTGTGAAGTTCGGCGTGCACACGGGCCTGCAGAACACGACCACCCAGGAGCTCGACGCGCTCTGGCAACGCATCGAGGCGCACGGCTTCGACTGGATCTCGATCTGGGACCACTTCTACGCGGCCGACGCGACCTTCACGCCCGAGGGCATCACCTCGGGCTCCGTCTCGCTCGAAGCGCTCACGACCCACACCGCGGTGGCGCTCCGCACGTCACGCGTTCGGTGCGGCAGCCTCGTGTACTGCGTGGGGTACCGCCACCCGGCGGTGCTCGCGAACGCGATCGCCACGATGGACCACTTGAGCGGCGGGCGCGTCACGCTCGGGCTGGGGGCAGGCTGGCACCAGGCCGAGTACGCCGCCTACAACATCCCGTTCCCGCCGGCGCCGGTACGGCTGCGCCAGGTGAGCGAGGCCATCCGTTGCATTCGCGCACTGTTCACCGAGGACGTCGCCAACTTCGAGGGTGAATTCTTCCAACTTCGCGATGCTCGGTGCGACCCGAAGCCCGTGCAGGCACGGCTGCCGATCTGGCTCGGCGGCGGCGGCGAGCACGTGACCCTCCGCCTCACTGCGCGCTATGCCGACGGTTGGAATGTCCCGTTCGTCACGCCCGACGTGTACGCGCACAAGGTGCGGGTCCTGCACGAGCACTGCGCGAGGGCCGGCCGTGATCCCGCGGAGATCGAGTGCACCGTGAACCTCGCGCTCGCGTGGAAGGACGAGGACCTCGAGGCGCAGTTCGGCGGGATCGCGCAGGCCGTGCGACCGAACGTGCTCATCGGCAGCACCCAGGAGGTCGTCGACCGTATCGGCGAGTACCGCGATGCCGGCTGCGTGCAGGTGAACCTCGCGTTGCGCGCGCCCTTCGACCCGGACGGCCTCGACCGGTTCGCCGCCGACGTCATGCCCGCGTTCCGCTGACTCGCGGCCGCGGTCGGAAGGGTCAGTTCCGGCTGAAGCCCGAGAAGCCGCCGCCGAAACCGCCCCCGCTCGTGCCGCCGTCGTTGCCGCGTGGGCGGAACATGTGCTGGAGGTCGATCCCCTCGAAGGCGGGCGGTACCTGGCCGCTCGACGCAAAGCGGTACAGCACCGTGCGGTAGATGCCGCTCAGCGCCGAGACGACCGCGGCCACCACGATCACGTAGGCGACCGCCACTCCCCCGAGGACGACGAGGCCCACGGTGCCGAGCCCGGCACCGATCGTGAACAGCGGGATCGCCGGCAGCATGGCGACGAACCCGACGATGCCGAGGCCGGCCTGGCCCACGACGTTCTCGCCCCAGGTCTTCTTGAACAGGTCCTTCGAGCGGGTCAGGGCGGCGCCGACGCCGAGGTCCTCGAGCACGAGGATCGGGACGGTGAGGAAGGTGACGAGGTTCCAGGCCAGGCCCACGAGGGAGGCGACGATGCGGCCGACGACGCCGAACCGCTCCTCGATGGCCTGGAGGATGATCGTGACGGTGGCGGAGACGAGCGCCCACGGGAGGAGGCGGTGCAACCGCGAGTTCGCGATCCGCAACGCGCTCGACACCGAGGAGCGACTGCCCTGGAGGTTGGTGTCGGCGCCCGCGACCAGCCCCGCCAGGAAATACGTCTGCACGAAGGCGAGGCCGATGTACCCGAGGACGATGAAGACGTAGCCGATCGGGGCGAGCGAGTCGTTGGTGCCGGAGCTGTCGACGCCCGTGGCGGCCACCAGTCCGGCGACGATCCCGACCACCACGAGCGATGCGAGGAACGAGAGCACCGGGAACCACGCGAGGCTCTTGTCGGACTTGAGGACCGCCCAGGATCGCTTGGCGATCTCCCACGAGTTCTGGAATCGGCTCATGCCACCAGTATCGACGATGGCGGCTGAGGATTGAAGTCGTGGGCCCGGGAATTGACCCGTGCCCGCGGGTCAAGCCCCGGGCGCCGCCCGCCGACGATTCAGGGATGGAGCGGGACCACGCCGGACCGTGGGAGCCGCCCGGGCCCCGAACGGCGGGACTGCGGTTCGGCGGTCTCCGGGAAGCGGTCGCGGTGGCGTATCTCTACCTCGCGTACGAGGTCGTGCGCGGCCAGGTCACGGGGAGCGCCCGGATCGCGTACCAGAACGCCCGTCACCTCGTGTCGATCGAGCGCTTCCTCGGCGTCGACATCGAACAGCGGTTCCAGCAACTCTTCGTGCACACGGACTGGCTCATGGGCGTGCTCGCCGTCTGGTACGGCGTCGTCTACTTCGTCGCACCCTTCGCCACGCTCGTCGTCCTGTACCGGATGGCACCCGGACGGTACGTGCAGATGCGCAATGCGCTCTTCATCATGCTCGGCATCGCGGTGCTGGCATGCTGGGTCGTGCCGATGACACCGCCGCGCCTCATGCCGCACAGCTACGGCTTCGAGTCGACCTCGGCCTCCTCGCTGAGCCTCGAGCGCTCGGTGCGGAGCTCCCTCGGGGGCAAGGTCGCCCCGACGAAGTCGAACTTCGACCAGTACGGCAACGCCTACGCCGCCCTCCCGAGCGTCCACGTCGCGACGGCACTCTGGGTCGCGACCGCGCTGTGGCCGCTCGTCCGGCGCCGGCGCCGCCGGATCCTGCTCGCCCTGTACCCGGCCTCGATGGTCTTCTGTGTGCTCGTCACCGCCAACCACTGGGTCCTCGACGCAGCCGCGAGCGCCGCCGTGGTCGCGATCGCGGTGAACACCAGTCGGGCGTTGTCGCTCGCGCAGGGAGCACGGGCGCGACCGTCCACTCTCCCCGGCTGATCGCGGGACGCGCGTCGGGGCGCGTGCCCTACCGTTCGTCGCCGTGGCGTCGCGAGAGTTCCGGGCACCCGGGCGGGTGAACCTCATGGGTGACCACACGGACTACAACGACGGCTTCGTGCTGCCGATGGCTCTCGACCGCGCCTGCGTGGTCGCGGTGGAGCCATCCGCCGACGGCGTCGTGCGCGCGACGTCGTCGGAGATGGAGGGGGTCGTCGAGGTCGCGGCCGACGGCTGCAGCGAGCCGCGCGCGGTCGAGCCGTCGTGGGGCCGATTCGTCGGCGGTGCGCTGCAGGTCCTTGCCGGGCAGGGCGCGCGCGTACGCGGCGCGACGCTGCACATCTCGTCGTCCGTCCCGCCCGGGTCGGGCCTCTCGTCCAGCTCGGCGCTGTCGGTCGCGCTCACGCTGGCGCTGGCCGACGCGGGCGGCCTCGAGGTCGAGGGCGTGGACGCGGCCCGCCTTGCGCTCGCGGCCGAGGTCGCCGCGACCGGGGTGCCCGGCGGGCTCATGGACCAGCTCGCCGCGCTGTTCGGTCGCGCGGGGCACGCGCTGCTCATCGACTGCCGTGAACCCGTGGTCGATCCGGTTCCGATCGCCGCGAACGTCGGCGTGCTGGTGGTGCACTCGGGCTTGCCGCGCACGTTGGCCGGCAGCGAGTACGGTGCCCGCCGCGCCGAGTGCGAAGCCGTCGCCGCTGGTCTCGGCCTCGTCGCACTGCGCGACGCGACGCCCGGGCAGGTCGCCGGATCGCCCCGCGCTCGCCACGTCGTCGCCGAGAACGCGCGCGTGGAGAAGACGGCACGCGCGCTCGCCGCTGGTGACCTCGACACGCTCGGCGGGCTGCTGCTCGAGAGCCACGCGAGCTTGCGCGACGACTACGAGGTGTCCACGCCCGAGCTCGACGTCCTCGTCGAGCTGCTCGTGGACAGCGGCGCGGCCGGTGCCCGGCTCACCGGCGCGGGATTCGGGGGCTGCGTGGTGGCCCTCGCCCCCGCGGCGCTCGCCGGCGACGTGCTCGAGCGCGCCCAGCAGCGTTACCGAGCGTCCACCGGCCTCGACCCGAGCGGTTTCGTGGCCCGCGCCGCGGACGGCGCGACTACATCCGCTCGAGGAGCTGCGCCTTCTTCTGCTCGTACTCCGCCGCGGTGATGTGACCGGCGTCGCGCAGGCGCGCGAGCTGCTCGATCTGCTCGGGCACCGAAGCCGCCGGCGTGGGCGCGGGGGCGACGGTGGGTCCCGGCTGCACCTGCGGCATGTTGCGCGTCTCCATCTGCCGGTAGATCTCGTGCTGCACGCCGTCGGGGTGGCGGATGAAGTCGAAGTGCGTCTGGCCGTCCTTCCCCGCCGACTCGATGTCGAGGTCGCCGGCCCCGATGATGCGGTCGATGACCCGCTGATGGAAGTTGATGTTGTTGATCCGCTCGAGCGGGATCTCCACGCCCTTCTTCGAGATCACGCCGGTGCGATAGATCACCCGGCGGCTCGTGACGACGAAGTAGGTCATCGTCCACTGGAAGTACTTGAGGACGAGCCAGCCCAGCCACGCGATCACCACGATCGCGACCAGCCAGTAGAGGGCCACTCCCGCGCCGCTGTTGTCGATGTAGTTGAAGACGAGGACCAAGATGATGACGAGCGGGATGCCCGTGAGGATGTTGCGCGAGAAGTACCACCAGTGAGGGCGGAGGTCGAGCGCCACCGTCTCGCCGTCCTGGATCAGGTTCCGCGGGTACGGCATGGCGAAAGCGTACGGCAGGACAGATGGCCCGGCACGCACGTCACGCCCAGCCGAGCTCCCGGAGGCGTGCGTCGCTCATGCCGAAGTAGTGGCCCACCTCGTGCAGCACGGTGACCCGGACGCTTCGCGCGAGATCGTCCTCGTCGCGCGCGAGCCGGCAGAGCGGCCCGCTGAAGATCGTGATGCGGTCGGGTGCGACGCCCGCGTACGACAACGGTCCTCGCGAGGTGATCGGGATCCCTTCGTAGAGTCCGAGCAGCATGCCTCCCCTGCCGGAGAGCTGCGCGGGCGTCGGCCACTCCTCGACGAGCACCGCGACGTTGTCCATCTCCTCGGCGAGTTCCGTCGGGATCGAATCGAGCGCGTCGGCGACCATCTCCTCGAACCGCTCGCGCGACACGGCACAGGACATGTCGGCATTTTGCCCCCTTGATTTCGCGCCCGCGCGTCCGTACGATGCCAGAGCCGGTGAGAGCCGGTACGACGACCGGGTCGAACGAGACCACCCTCGACCGGCACGGGCGTCGGGGCCACGCAGTCGTGCACCGAGTCTCGGGGCAACCCGGGAGGCGGGACTGCTGGCGGCGTCCCCGGACGCCGGCGGCTTTCGGCTCGTGGCATTCGGCCGCAAGGCCGGAAGGAAAGGTGCCCCGAGGAGATCCGAGCTGCGACGCAGCGGAGACTACTCGGGGCCTTTCCTTTGTCCCCTCGGGCTCGCGAACGACCGAAACACCTTTGGTGTCGTACCCCACCGGTACGGTGCACGCGATGGACGAGTTGTTGCGCGGGCTCGACGCGTCGCAGCGCGACGCGGTCACGAGTCCGGCGGCGCCGCTCGCCATCCTCGCGGGCGCGGGCTCGGGCAAGACCCGCGTGCTCACCCGCCGGATCGCGTGGCAGGCGCGCGAGGAGCGTGCCGACCCGCGCCACGTCCTCGCCGTGACGTTCACCCGCAAGGCCGCCGGCGAGCTGCGCGCACGCCTCGAGCGTCTCGGCGTGCAGCACGCAGTGACGGCGGGCACGTTCCACGCGATCGCCCTCGCGCAGCTCCGCCGGCGCGCCGAGCAGGAGCGCCGTCCCGTGCCCGCGCTCCTCGACCGCAAGGCCCGCCTGCTCGTTCCGATCCTGCGGCTCCCCGGACGCGAAGCCGGGCTGGCCGCGGCCGAGGTGGCGTCCGAGATCGAATGGGCGAAGGCGCGCCTGATCCGCCCCGAGGGCTACGTGGAGGCGGTCGCGGGCGCAGGACGCACCCCGCCACGTCCTGCGCCGCAGGTCGCGGACGTGTACCGCGAATACGAACGGCAGAAGCGGCGCCGCGGCCTCCTCGACTTCGACGACCTGATCTGGGAGTGCGCCGCCGCGTTCGAGCACGACCCGGAGTTCGCCGCCGCGCAGCGCTGGCGGTTCCAGCACCTCTTCGTCGACGAATTCCAGGACGCGAGCCCGGCACAGTTCCGGCTCCTGCAGGCATGGCTCGGCGAGCGCGCCGACCTCTGCGTCGTGGGCGACGCCGACCAGGCGATCTACGGGTTCGCCGGGGCCGACCCGTCGTACCTCGCCCGGTTCCGCGCGTACTTCCCGTCGGAGCGGTTCCCGGCCACCGGCGTGGTCCGGCTCGGCAGCAACTACCGGTCGACACCCCAAGTCGTCGCGGCCGCGGGCGCGCTGCTCGAGTCGAAGAACCCCGGCAGGTCCGTCCGCGCGACGCGCCCGGCCGGCCCCGAGCCCACGATCACCGAGCACGAATCCGACGTACAGGAGGCTCGCGGCGTCGCCCGTGCGCTCCGCGACGTGCACGCGGGCGGCGTCTCGTGGCCGCGTCTCGCCGTCCTCTACCGCATCAACGCGCAATCGGCACTCTTCGAGGAGGCGCTCGCCGCCGCGCGCGTTCCGTTCCGCGTACGCGGCAACGCCCGCTTTCTCGACCGTCCCGAAGTCGCGCTCGCGCTCGACGAGCTGCGCACGTCGGCCCGCACCGCTCCCGGTCGCAGCTTCGCCGAGCACCTCGACGACCTTGCGCATCCCGACGATGGCGACGCGCTCTCCGACGAGCGCCGGGAGCACGTCGATGCGCTCTTCCGCCTGGGGCACGAATACGTCGAGGCCGAGGGCGGCACCGGCTCGGTCGACGGTTTCCTGGGGTACCTCCACGCGACGCTGCGCGGTGACGACGCCGACGCCGGGGTGTCGGCCGGCGACGCGGTCGAGCTGCTCACCTTTCATCGCGCCAAGGGCCTCGAGTTCCACACCGTCTTCGTCACCGGGCTCGAACGCGGGCTCGTCCCCATCTCGCACGCCAAGACCCGCGCCGCGCTCGACGAGGAGCAACGGCTCCTGTACGTGGCGTTGAGCCGCGCCGAGCACGACCTGCGGCTGAGCTGGGCCGCGCAACGGACCGTCGGCGCGCGCCTCGCCAGCCGCAGCCCCAGCCCGTGGTTGGCGAGGATCGAGCGCGCGCTCCCGGGGGCGGCCGGTCGAGAACCCGCTGCTCCGGCCGATGCGCGCGTGCACCTGGCCGACGCGCGATCCCACGTCGGCAAAGGCGGACGCGCCGCGCGCGACGTGCCCGACAGTGACGCTCCGCTGTTCGCCGCCCTCGTGGAGTGGCGCCGACGGCTCGCCCGGGCCGCGGGTACGCCCGCGTACGTGGTGTTCAGCAACGCCACCCTCGCGGCCATCGCGGCGGCTCGGCCGCGCACCCGGCGCGCGCTGCTGGGGGTGCCCGGGGTGGGACCGGTCAAGGCCGACCGGTACGGAGAGGCGGTGCTCGCGCTCGTGGTCGCGGAGGAGGCCTGAGTCGCTCGCTGCGGACGCGCGCGTGCCGTGCCCGTTGACGCAGCTTGCGGGTGGGTGAACCATGGGACCAGCACGAGGAGGCGCGATGCACCGGTCGACCCTGCCCCTCTTCCCCACCGACGACGGCTGGCCGTACCCCGACCCCGCGTTCGGGGAGCCCGTCGTCGACGACGAGATCGATCTCGACGCGTTGGAGCTGCGCGTCGATCGTCATGCGTACGCGGATCTCACGGAGCTCGAATACTTCGTCGTGGCCCACCGCTACGGCTTGGGCGGCCCCCCGTGCTCGATGAAGGACCTGGCGCGCGAGCTCGAGTGCAGCCACACGGAGGCGCGCGATGTGCTCGGGGGCGCGCTCGAGAAGCTGCGGCAGCGACTCACCGAGCCGTAGACGAGAGATGGCCCGCTCACGCGGCGGGATTCGTGCGCGTCGACTCCTTCAGCGCCGCGGCGAGCAGCGCCGCCGCATCCTCGTCGGCACTGCTCAGCGCGATTCCGAGCTTGCACGCCACGTCGGTGTTCTGCACCAGGCGCTGGGCGACCAGCGCCGCGTCCTTGTCCTTCCCGATGTTGTTGCACACGACGACGAACGTGCGCTCTCCGACGCGCGCGATCGTGTCGTCGATGCGCACCTTGCCCGCGAGCGTCTGCACGAATCGGGTGAGGTCGGGTAAGGCACCGCCGAACGTGCGCACGTCGTTCAGCACGAAGACGGCGACCTTCCGGTTCACACGTCGGGCCCGGGCCAGTGCGACAGTGGTGCGGTCCAGCAGCAGCGCCCACTTCGGGAGCCCGGTGGCCGTGTCGAACAGTGCTTGGTACTGAGCGCTCTCGTCGCTCGGGATCGGGCTCTCGCTCGATCGCGGCATGTGACGCACCTCCCCTCCCGCCCGACCTTCACGAGACCGAATTCAGCGACCGCTCGTCGAGCTCGACTGACAAGCCCGACCGACGAGCGAACCACCGCCTTTCCGTCGACGAACCGCTCTGACCGCGCGACGGTAAGGACGCGCACGTGTCGATGTCAAAGCGCGTCGTGCACGACGATTGCGACCGTCACTTCCCGCGCACGAGATCGAGCTCCCACGGCAGCGGCCACGAGTTGATCGCGCAACCCTGCATGTCGATCGACTGCTGCTGCATCACCGGGGCCAGTTGACCGGGGCCCGAGCAGTATGCGTGTGCGAGCCCGAGCCAGTGACCGGTCTCGTGGTTGAGCACCATCTGCCGGTACGCGGAGAGGGGACCCGGCCAGTTCGGCGACCCTTGCGACCAGCGATCGTCGTTCAGCACGACGTAGGGGCCTTCCTGACAGGAGTACGTCGTGTCACAGGTTCCGGGCGCGTAACCGGGAACGTCGGTCGCGTTCGCGAGCACGATCGTGAAGTCGCCGCCGGTGTCGACGTGCTGGAACTGGATGCCGGCCGCCGCCCAGCCCCGGGGATCGCCGTAGGTCTGCGCGGCGATGCCGGCCAGCTCGTCGACACTGCTCGCCACCGCACCGTCGGTCACGATCGAGTAGGTGACGACGCGCACCGCCGGCGCGGGCGCCGGCGCAGCAGTGGTCGGCGCGGCCGTCTCCGGCGCCGGCGCAGCAGTGGTCGGCGGCGGAGGAGGCGCGGTCGTGGTGGTCTCGGGCGGGAGGCTCGTCGTGGTGGGGGGCGCAGTGGTCGTGGTGGGCGTCGTGGTGGTGGAGGTCGCGGTCGTCGAGACCCGCGCCGCCTCGACGTGCACGCTGCTCGTGCCCCCACCCGCGAACGCGACGACGGCGACGATCACGGCAAGGGCACCCATGACCCCGGCGAGCGCGATCCGCAGCCATCGCGGGGACTCCCGGATGCGCCGACCCATCCCCATCGGAGCGGCATGTTACGGCGACCTCGTCGCGGCGCTCGGCAAGCAGGAGCGCGACCGGGTGGCGTTCGGTGAGACCTTCGCCGACCTCGACGATCCCGAGGTCATGGGGCGGGCCTGGCCGTGACCACGTGGCTCATCGACGAGTCCGCGCTCGTCCGGCTCGGCCACAGCCCCGGCGTCGAGACGGGCGGGGAGGATCGAGCGGTCAACCGGTCGAACACCTCGCCGAGATCTGACACCAGCGCCGCGAGAGGCCGACCCGGTCGAGCGCGAGTGCGTGCTCGAGCCGCACCGGCTGTTCGAGGCCTGCGGCGCGCTTCAGGTCGCCGTCGACTGCCGATCCGAAGCGACGTCACTCGGGAGCGTCGCACGTGCCCCAGAGGCCGACGCGATGGCGCCTCGCGCCGAGCTCCTCGTCGAGCATCGTGCGCGCGTGCGCGTGGTTGGGCTCGATCACGAGCAGCCGTGCGAACCCACGGCGCAGGAGATCGTCCTCGAAGCGCCGGCCGTGGAGATAGACATACGCGAGGCGGCGGCCGTAGACGTCGTGGGTCTCGACGTCGTCCTCGAGCTGCACCGAGCGTCCGAGGAGTCGCGCCCGCGTATAGGCGGACGCCTCCGGGCCGTAGCACTGGACGGGCTTGCGCGGATCGTGCACCTCGGGCGTGTCGACGCCGAGGAGCCGGATGGTCTGGGTGCCGCCATCGCGTTCGACGACGATCGTGTCGCCGTCGAATACCGCGACCACGCGGTACGGCGCGTCGGAGGTACCGCGCTGCGCACCGAGCCACCAGCCGACCGCGGACGCCAGGGCGACCACAGTGACCGTGCGAGCCCAGCGTCTCCGTGCCACGTACCGGAAGACGCACACTGCCCTGCCGGCGTCACGGCATCAACGATCGCGCGATCGTGCCCCGGTAGGGTCGCCGGGCGATGCGCCACCGCCTCCGTTGGATCGTGCTCGCACTCGTCGTCCTGGTCGTGGCGGGCGCGGTCGCGCTGGTCGTGTTCGAGAAGCCGACGCTCGACGACGACCGCACCGCGGTCGACGCGCGCTGGGCGGCTTTGCGCAAGCCCCTCGTCGTCCGCTACCAGCGGCTCGACGACGCGTTGGGTGCGTTCGTCGCCGCGGGGGGCGGCGAACGAACGATCGCACGCGACCTCCAGGCCGATCTCGCGGCGTGGAAGCGCGCGTTGAGCCGCGACGACCCGGGCACGCAGGTGCCGATCGCCAACCGGCTGGAGGGCGAGGGTGTCCGGCTCGCGGCCAACGTGAAGGCCGCGCCCCGTCTCGAGGGGCTCGCCGACCTCAACGCCAAGCTCACGGCCTTTGCCGGGAGTGCGCCGCCGTCGCCGCTCGTGCACGCGTACAACCGCGCCGCCCGCACCTACGAGAGCGATCGCACCGACACCCTGCGCGTTCCCGTCGCACGGGTGTTCGGTTTCGACGCGCGCCCACTCTTCGCCCTAGGTGCTGCGCCGGCGCCGTGATCCACGAGCAGTACGCCGCCGGCGACGCCGTGATCACTCGGAAGAGGTTCCGCGGAACGCATCACGGCGAGTTCATGGCAGACCGCCGACCGGGAACACGGTGGTGCTCGACGTGATCGACATCGTGGGGGTGACAGGCGGGACGATGAGAGACCACTGGAACGTCGCCGACGCTCTGCTCCAGGGCGTCGGCGCGGTGCCGCGATGGGCTGAACGACCCAGAATGCAGAGGTGCTGGCGGCGCGCCTCCCCCGGTATGCGTGGCCGACCGTCTCGATCGTCACCGCGGTCACCGTCGTCGCGCACCTCGCGGTCGCGGCGAGGTACGGCTGGCACCGCGACGAGCTGTACTACGTGGAGGCGGGGCACCATCTCGCTTTCGGGTACGTCGACCAGCCACCGCTGACACCGCTCGTCGCCCGCCTCGCTGCGTCGCTGCCGGGAGGCGTGCTCCCGCTCCGCCTCGTGGCGATCGCGGCACAAGCCGGGTGCGTGCTGTTGGCGGCGGCGCTCGCACGCGAATTCGGTGGTGGTCGTCGCGCGCAGACGCTCGCCGCGGCAGCGAAGCTGCCGAGAGCGGGAAGCTGGACTGAGCGTGGGCGTGGGTGCCGCCGTCAGACGAGGGGTCGCGCCGCCGGCGCGATGGGCGCGGGCAGCAGGGTCTCGCCGATCAGCCAGCGGTCGACACCGGCCGCGCACGACCGGCCCTCGGCGATCGCCCACACGATGAGGCTCTGTCCGCGGCCCATGTCGCCACACGCGAACACGCCGGGGATGCTCGTCATGAAGTCGCCGTCGCGGGCGACATTGCTGCGCGCGTCGAGCTCCACGCCGAGCTGGTCGAGCATCCCGGGCTGTTGCGGGCCGAGGAAGCCCATGGCCAGGAGGACCAGTTCGCACGGCAGCTCGAAGTCGGTACCGTCGACCTTCTCGAAGCGCCCGTCGACCATCTCGACCTCGTGGGCGCGCAGCGCCCGCACGTTGCCGTCGGCGTCGCCGAGGAAACACTCGGTGTTCACGCTGTACACACGCTCGCATCCCTCCTCGTGAGCGGAGGAGACGCGGAAGACGTTCGACCACGTGGGCCACGGGTTGCTGGGCGCGCGAGTGTCGGGCGGCCGGGGCAGGATCTCGAACTGGTGGATCGAGGCCGCACCCTGCCGGTGCGCGGTGCCGAGGCAGTCGGCGCCGGTGTCCCCGCC
>DASPTH010000228.1:0-2179 GCA_035623515.1 Acidimicrobiia bacterium | reverse complement strand
ACTCGCCACCCACCGCCCCGACCTCGGCATCCTCCTCGCCCTCCAAGCCTGGCGCCACGCCCACACCACCCAAGCCGAACAAGCCCTCCTCGACGCGGCCACGCAGACGCTCCCCGCCGCGCAGCACTTCCGCGCTCCCGACACGACCGGCAACTGGGTGCTCGAGCTCGCCGCGATCCCCGAGCACGGCTACGTGCTCGGCGGGCGGCGCGACGGGTCGCTCGTCACGTGGGCCTTGCCGACCGGCGGGTGGTCGGGGCAGGCACCCGCCGCCCCGAAGTCCCCGCACTCCTACGGCATCTCGGCGGTGACGCGCGACGCGTCGGGCCAGCGCATCGTCACCGTCGACGCGCGCGGCGGCGTCGCAGTGTGGGACGCGGCAACGCTGCACCTGCTGCGACACTTCTCGGTGCCCGGCGCGGACCCGCCGCACACGGTGCTCGACGCCAGCCTGAGCGCCGACGGGCAGGTCCTCATGGTCGCCACCGACACGAACGTCACGTTCTGGGACGTCGCGCGCGGTCAGGTGCTCGCGACCGCACCCGCGCTGAGCTCGCCGATCGCTCACGCGGCGATGTCGCCCGACGCGTCGCACGTCGCGGTGGCGGTCGACGTGGGTACGAACACGAACCTCGTCATCTGGAACACGCGCGACTGGACCGAGGTCACGAGCACCGCGATCGTGCCCGGCAACTACGTGGACATGAAATTCTCCAACGACGGGCAGTACGTCGGCGCGGTGACCACGCTGGCAACCACCGTCTCGTTCCGCGTGAGCGATGCCGCGCTCGTGACGTTCTACTCCCCGCAGGCCGGGACCACCGTGCTCACCGGCGGCGTGTTCGGCGGGATCGCGCCCGTGGGCGACAACGACTTCATCGCGGTGAACGGGAGCTCGACTGCGTTGCGCTGGTCGTCGACGAACCGCACCTCGCTCTCGACGTACCCGTTCGTGCTCTCCGGCGTGCCGAGCGCGCTGACCGTCAGCGGCAACGGTGCCATCGTCGTCGCCGACAACACCGGCGCGATGTCGTACGTGCCACTCGCGGTCGCGACGTCGGACTCCCTGTCGTCGCCCGAAGGGCAGCTCCCGGCCGGCTCTCGGTTCGCGACGAGCGCGTCCTCCACGCGCCTGCTCGCGGTCGCCAACGACCGCTTCACCGTGTGGGACGTGAACACGCGGCACGGGCGCTCCTTCACGGTGTCACTCCCGGCCGGTCGCGTGCTCTACTCCGCCGCCCTCGACGCCACGGGGCGCCGTCTCGCGATCGGCTACGCCGACGGCAGCGTCGACCTCCGTGACGCGCGCTCGGGCGACATCACATCCACGGAACCCGCGGTCGCCGGCGGCGCCGCGCTGGTCTCGTTCGCGGGCGACAACCTCGTCGTGGCGTCGGTGGGCGGGTCCGAAACGCTCCGGCTCGTCTCGCCGAGCGGTGCCGTCCACTCGCTCTGGCGCGTGCCTGCGGACCGGCGGATCACGGCGTTCGCCACCGGCGGCGACTCGGTCGGCGTCGGGCTCGACGACGGTTCCCTCCTCGTGTGGCCCAGCTACCGCCGCCCGCGTCCGGAGCGGCTCGACCTGGGCCGGATCGCGCCCTGGCACATCGCCTTCGCCCCGTCGGGCAACCGGCTGGTGGTGGGTGACGGCACGGGCCGGCTCCAGGTGGTGGACCACGACGCCGGCGGGCTCGTGCGCGTCCACGACCCGATCTCGACCGACCACGGGCCGGTGTTCCAACTCGGCTTCTCCGACCCCGACCGGGTCGTCGCGGTGAGCCCGGTGCTCGTGTCGTACGCCGATCTCGCCAGCGGCAACATGCTCGCGGGCAACGTCGCGCCCACGAGCTGGCTCTCGCTCGTCACCGTGCCGCACGGCTTCGTCACCGTCGACGTGAACGGCGCGCTGCGGCGTTGGCGACTCGACCCGAAGTTCCTCCTGTCGCAGCTCTGTCCCGAGCTGAAGGAGAAGGTGTCGGCGTCGGACCGCCGCGCCTATCTCGACGGCGATCACGACACGACGTGCCCGGCGGCCTCGTGATGTTCGATGTGTTCATCTCGTATTCGCACGACGATGTCGTGCTCGTCGAGGCGCTCGCGTCGGGACTGGCCCGCATCGGCAAGCCCTGGTGGCGGCGGCGCTCCCTCCACGTCTTCCGCGACACCAACGTCATGTCCG
>DASPTH010000389.1:0-2525 GCA_035623515.1 Acidimicrobiia bacterium | reverse complement strand
GTCGAGCGGGGAGTCGACCCCGGCCACGCCGTGCTCGGCGTAGTACACGCGGATCTCCTCGAGGATGATGAGCGCGCTCTCCGCGGAGGCGCCGGGCATGGCGACCGCCCATTCGTCGCCGCTGATCCGGGCGACGACGGCATCGTCGGGGAGGCTCCCGGTGAGCGTGCGCTCCCACGCCCCGAGGACGCGGGTCGTGACTTCGACGCCGAGCTCTTCAGCCCACCGGCCGCCGCTCCAACCAGGACTCGCCGGCCTCGATCACCGCGTCGAACGGCTGCGGGATTCGCACGCCGCCAGGCGACCGGGCGCTGCCGGTCGGGAGCCGGCCCGCCTCGTACGCGGCGATCGTGTCGAGCACGAGGCGGCGGGTGTGGGCGACCGCGACGTCGCTCGCCGACAGGTTCTCCTTGGTGCGATCGACGATCGCACCCATGCTCACCTGCACGACGGTGTCCTCCTCGATCGCGCTGCGGGCGAGGCCGCTCCAGTGCCCCTTCTCCATCAGCTCACGGTCCTGCCCCCACCGGTTCGATCGGTCACCGCGGAGCGTGGCGAAGTTGCGCGGATCGGGCAGATCGCCGGTGAGCGCACCACTCACGTCGCGCAGCGAGAGCGGGTTCTCGCCGTAGTTGCCGAAGACCACCAGGTGATGGGTGTCGTCGATGGGCGCGAAGCAGAAGACGTGGACCGCGCTGCCATAGCCGTTCGGCACCACGACCACGAACGGGAAGAAGAAGTGCGCCACGCGGACATACGTGCGCTCTCCCTCGGCACGCCGAAGCGACGCCTGCCGCATGCCGAAGTCGGTCTCCTCGGTCTCGTACCGGGGGGGTGCGGCGATGGTGGCCCGCACGCCGGCGGTGTCCGAGGACTCGTTCCGCTCGCCGAGCATCGCCTCGATCACGGACCGGTGCAGGATCGGCGCGTGGGCGGAATCGATCCCGCCCTCGAGCCCCTGGAGCCAATTGGCGGGAACGATCGAGATGGTGTGCACCGTCTCGAGACCGTGCTCGTCGTCGAAGGGAAGGTCGGGGAACGGCGGGGTCTCACCGCCGCCCAACCACACCCAGGAGATCCCTCCGGTCTCGTGCACCGGGAAGTGCGCCACGGGCACCGCGGCGCAGAACTGCTCCTGCCGGACCGTCTGGGTCGGCGCCTCGACCACGCAACCCGACACGTCGATCCTCCAGCCGTGGTAGATGCAACGCAGACCGTTTCCCTCGGCACGCGCGAGAACGAGCGACGCGCGGCGATGAGGACAGAGCTCGTCGAAGAAGCCGACGCGTCCGTCAGGGGCGCGGAACGCCACATAGTTCTCGCCGAACAAGCGCACGGGCGTCGGGGCATCGCCCGCCATCAGGTTCTCGGACAGCGCGAACGGGACCCAGTAGTTCTCCCGCATCAACCGACCCAACGGCGCGTCACCCTCGACCCGGGTCATGAGGTCGTTCTCAGCGCGGGTGACCATGCCGGTCCTCCTCGTCCCATGCGTCCTTGCGAGCCTACGTGTGGTTGCCCTGCCTTCGAGTCAGGTGCGTCCGATGCCGGCAATGACCACGCTGGCGGTGTGCGCGAGCCGATCCATGTCGCGAGTGTCGACGGTCGCAACGACGGCCCCACCGGCGAGACCGGCGACGGCAACCACGAACCCGTCCACTGCACGCTCAGAACCCGAGTGCGGGGCACCGGGGAGTTGACCGGCGGGCGCGACCGACCGTCGCGGCGTATGGGACACTCGCGGCGACTATGGCGAGCGAGCGGGTCCAGCGCCAGATCGACCGTCTTCTCGACGAGGCCGAGGCGGCTTTCGACGCGAACGACTGGGCCACCCTGGCCGAGCGAGCCAGGAAGGTGCTGCTCCTCGACGAGGGCAACGAGGACGCCGCGACGTTCCTCGCGGCGGCCGCGGCCGGATCGACCGACGGCGAGACGGCGGCACGCGACGCTCGACCCGAGCGGTCGCTCGAGGAGGAGCCGGCGTCGTTCGCCAACGGCCGGTACTCGGTCGAGCGGTTCCTCGGGGAGGGCGGGAAGAAGAAGGTGTACCTCGCTCACGACACGCTGCTCGACCGCGACGTCGCGTTCGCGTTGATCAAGACCGACGGTCTCGACGCGGTCGGCAGGGAACGGATCGTGCGGGAGGCCCAGGCGATGGGGCGCCTCGGCGCGCACCCCCACATCGTGAGCATCTTCGACCTGGGGGAGCACGAAGGTCAGCCGTACGTCGTCACCGAGCTCATGGGCGGCGGCGACGTCGAAGGGCTGCTGGAGCAGGAAGCGGGGCCGTTGCCGTTGCAGGAGTCGCTGGCGATCGCCGAGGCCGTCACGCAGGGCTTGGTGTTCGCACACGACAAGGGTGTGATCCATCGTGACCTGAAGCCGGGCAACGTGTGGTTGACCGGGGACGGTGTTGCGAAGATCGGCGACTTCGGTCTCGCCGTGGCGTTGGACAAGTCGCGGCTGACGATGCACGGGATGATGGTGGGGACGGTCGCCTACATGCCGCCGGAGCAGGCGCTCGG
>DASPTH010000331.1:0-12859 GCA_035623515.1 Acidimicrobiia bacterium | reverse complement strand
GAAGCCGCCGGCTCCACCGCGCCGCCGAGGGTGCCGCCGTCGGCCGGCTCGTCCCGGCAGGTGGACCGCACTGCGGCGACCCGAAGCGCGATCGCCCGCCTGATGGCGCGCTCCAAGCGCGAGATCCCGCACTACTACCTGACGGACGACATCGACTTCTCGGCCGCGCAGGCCCTCCTGACCGCGCGGAACGAAGCGCGTCCGGTCACGGAACGGCTGCTGGCGGCCGTAGTGCTGCTCAAGGCCACCGCGGTCGCGGTGCGCGAGGTGCCCGAGCTCAACGGTTTCTGGATCGACGACGGGCTGCGTCCGAGCGACGCGGTGCATCTCGGTGTCGCGGTGGCGCTGCGCGGCGGCGGACTCATCGCGCCGGCGATCCACCACGCGGACGACCGCGACCTCGACGATCTCATGGCCGCGCTGCGCGACCTCGTGAACCGCGCCCGCGCCGGCACCCTGCGCGCTTCGGAGATGTCCGATCCGACCATCACCGTGACGAACCTGGGCGAGCAGGGCGTGCAAGCCGTCCACGGGGTGATCTACCCACCCCAAGTCGCCCTCGTCGGCTTCGGCGCGATCGCAGAACGGCCGTGGGCTGCCGGAGGCATGATCGGTGCTCGTCCGGTCGTCACCGCGACCTTGGCCGCGGATCACCGCGCGTCCGACGGCGCACGCGGCGCGCAACTCCTGCGCGCGATCGACCGTCACCTCCAGGAGCCGGAGACGCTGTGAACGACCCGAACACCACGCCTGCCGGCCGGGACTTCGAGGCCGTCGTCCGCGGCGTCCTCGGCGACGTCGCTCCCGACGTGGACGCCCAGGACGCCGACGTGCACGCCGACTTCCACGAGGAGTTCGGCCTCGACTCCATGGACACCCTCAACCTGGCGATCGGCCTCGCCGAGGCCGCCGGCATCGACATCCCGGAGCGTGACTACCCGCAGATCGCCAGCATCAGCAGCTGCGTCGCCTACCTCGAAGCCCACGTCGCCCGCTGAGGTCCACGCGAGGAGACCGCACCGACTGGTCAGGAGTTCCCCGTGCTCACTCGCAAGTCGGCGCGTGCCGTCGTGCCCTGGCTGCCGTCGGCGATGACGGTGTAGGTGCCCGGCGGGTCGCCGACGTCGACTGTGTACGTCGCGGTCACCTTTCCGTCCGTCGACGCCGTGTGGGGCGGGCCGGTGAAGGTGCCGTTCGGCGAGTCGACGCGGAAGGTGACCATCTCGGACGGCTTCGCTCCGGTCAGTTGCAGGTCGACGCTCTGCCCGTCGGTCGCGTCCGCCGGTGCGAGCACGAGCTGCACCGGTGGGACCGGAGGGATCAGCACGGTCTGCCCGACCGTCAGGCTGTTCGGGTCGGTGAGCTGGTTCGCGGCGGCGATGGCCGCGGTCGACAGGCCGAATCGTCGGGCGATGCTCGTCAGCGTGTCGCCGGGCTGCACCTGATAGCCGACCGGGGGACGAGTCGTCGAAGTCGGCGCTCTGGGAGGAGCCGTCGTGGTGACCTCCGACGCTGCGCCCGCGCGAGTCGGGCGTCCGGCGTCGCTCGCACCGAGCCGGGTCAGCTCGAACACGGCGCCGACCAACACCGCGACCAGCACGCCGATCGCAATCGCCGTCTTCCGCTCACCGGGCATCGTCGACCACCGCGCGAGACGCAACCATCCGTCCGACGGTCGCCCGGACCGAGTGCTCGGACCAGGGTCGTTCGTCCCTCCTTCGGGCCACCGTTCGTCGGACCGGCGCGGCTCGGCGCGTCTCGCCCAGCCGATCCGGCGACGGAAGAGGGCAGACCTCGTCCATGGGGGGGCTCCGGCGGTGGGGGTCGCGGCTGCACTCATTGTGGCCGACCTCCCCTGCTGGGACACGTCGCGTCGGGCGCCCGGCGCGGACCCTCGGTCAGTTGAGGCCGAACAGCTGCCCGCGGCGGGGGAGCAGGTACCGGTCGGTCACGTCGTTGAGGATTCGCCGAGCGGCGCGGAAGCGCTCGGCCACGCTCGCCGCGACCTGCATGGTCGCCGTGAGGGGTGGTCGTGCCGACGTCGCCGCCAAGCGATACCAGCGCCCGCCGAGCGCCTCGAGGAATGCCACCGCGCCGAGCCCGGTGTCGAAGTCGGCGCCCGCCAGTCGATCGGCGCCGCTCACCCGCACGAGCCGATCGCGTTGAACGGGCGAGAGGAGACGGTTGGCCGTGTGGTCGGGGAAGACCCCGGTGAGGAACAGGGCGAGGTCGCCGAGCCGCCGGTAGACGCCCGGCCGGTCGGACTCGGGAACGACGTCGAGCAAGGAGGCGAGCTGCGAAGGGTCGAGCTCGCTGAAGCGTCGGCGACGCCAGCCTCGCGGCGTGCGCTCCCACGTCGCGCCGCTCGCGACGTGCGTGTACGACGCGAGGAGCTCGACGAGGAAGAGGCGTCGCATCGGGTCCGAGACGAAGTCGCGCAGGACGTCGACGTCGAACACCGGGAGCCTGCGGTTCGGTCCGACCCACTCGGCCGTGTAGGTGCGCTGCGCGAGCTCTGCCGCCGCCCGGTGCAGCGCCACCGCGAAGGTCAGGAACGGCGAGGCAGGGGTGGCGAGCCCGGCCGGGTTGTCGGGCGAACCGAACACCTGGGCGTACGCGCGTGCGTCGGCGAGCAACGCCACCAGCCGGTCCGGGTCGGAGCTCAGGTGCTCGGGTGTCGCCGCCCGGTCCCCAGCTCGGCGCGCGACCTCGGCAAGCGCCCGCAGGTCGTCGCGGCCGAGCCGTTCGAGGTAGAGCACACCGACGGTCATCCAACATCCATCATGGTCCTCGGGACGATCGGCCCTGGTGATCCTGACCGCGCGTTCGTACCGTTGGCCAGGTATGGGGACCGCGTCGGCAGAACTCGGGGAGTCGGCCCTGGCCCTGCCGGCGCGGATCGGCGGCGCGCTCGCGGCGAACGATCGAGCGAAGTACTTCCTGGCGCTGCTGCAGACGGCACGGGCCCAGGCCGATGACCCCGCAATTTCCTTTCCGTCACTGAGAGACGAGCGGCTCAGCGCGGGCGTCGACGCGCCTCGCCTCGACCGAGTGGTCGAGGACTCGCGTCGCATGGTCGACGACCGGTACCTGATCCCTGCCTCCGCCACCATCCACGGCGACCTCGTGGCGGCAATTCGAGAGATGCTCGACGTGCTGTGTCTCGGCGGCGCGGCTGACGAGGTGGATGCCGGCCGAGTCGACCGCCTCCTCGCCGCAGCCCCGGATCTCGCCGACGACCAGGTACCTGGCACGTACATCGACTGCATCGTCTCCGCCGAGCCTGTCACCGGCGACTCGTTGCACCTGCTGGTGATGGACGCGCACCGTGCGCTCAATCGTCTGCAGGCCGAGCTTGCGAGCACGATGGTCGACGGCGCAGCCGTGTTCGGGCTCGACGGGCCGGATCGTGAGCTCGTGGGCGCGTTCATGCACGGCCTGCACGAGACCGAGAGCCTGAAGCTCGACCACCCCGGCTTGGCGACGACCGCGACGCGCGCCGGCAGCCGCTTGCTCATCCAGAACGATCTCGGCACGACGACCGGTCACATCGTCGTGATCGCTATCGAGGACGGCACGGTGAGCGTGACCTACACCGACGTCCATCGCCGCCGCCTGGAGTTCTTCGAGTCGCTGCTCGAGGATTACCCCGTGCAATGGTCCGATGGCACACGTCGCGGCGGGCGGCTCGGCGAGCTCCATGTGGCGATCGGTCGCTACGACGCGCCCGACGACCGCTCGTTGCTCGCCTACCTGAACCGGCTCGGCTCCCGACTCGTATTCGTGCTCGACTGGAACCGCGCGCGAAAGAAGCTGCGTTCGCTCGTGAGCAACCGCGACGCGATCGCCCTCCTGCGCTGGGCCGCCGATCACGACTACGGGCACATGGCGTTCTTGACGCTGGGAGGCGAGCACCTCGTCTACGACGCGATCGAGCTGGCGGCGAACGTGCCCGCGCGATACGGCGAGCCCCTCATCGACGTCCTCGGACCCGACGCCACATTGGAGATCCTTCGCTTCACGTTGCGCGTCACCGCGCAAGGGACGCTCGAGGGCAGGTCGCACCTCCTCATTCGCGACGAGGTGCGCGCCGAGATGCTCCGGCACCTGCAAGCCTCGCACCGCCAGCTCCTGGTGGCGGGCGCCGAGCACGCCGGCCTGGTCGTGGAGACCGCACAGGCACTCCACGGCGCGATCGTTCGGCTCGATGGTCCCGACGGTGTCGCCTTCCTCGACCGCAGCGCGCGGCGAGCGTCGTGGTGGGAACACCGGGCGGACGAGGTGCTCACTGCGATGCGAGAAACCGCGCGTCGCATCGACGGAGGAGAACAGATCGCCGCCCTCACCAGCGCCGCCGACGACGCCATCGACGCACTCGAGGAAGCGCTCTTCCTCCTCACGCTGCTTCCCGCCGATGCGGTGCGCGCCGTCAAGTCGATCCTCGAGTCGATTGCCGCGCAGGCGGTGGCAACCGCGCGGGAACACCTCAGAGCGCTCGAGATCGCCTGCGAGATCGTCGAAGGATCCGCTCCGGACGACATCGAGGACTTCCTGGTCGCCGTGGACCACGTCGTGAGCCTGGAGCACGAAGCCGATCGGGCCGACCGTGCCGCCCGTGCCGCACTCGTGGTCGAGGCGCCCGACTTCCGGAGCCTCTACGTCGCAGACAGCGTGTCGCGCAGAGCCGAGGACGCCACCGACTCGCTCCTGCGTTCCACGCTGGGCCTACGCGACCAGGTTCTCGCCTCGGTGATGCCCCGTTGACGGTCCGTCCACCAACGATCGAGGTCCCGCCCGCCGACCGATTCGCCGTCATCGGCGAGACCGATGTGGATGCAGTCAGCCCCGAGGCGGTGGGAGTGAAGGCCTACAACCTGATGCGGATGGCATCGGCCGGCCTGAGCGTTCCGGCCGGCTTCGTGCTCGGTACGTCGGTGTGTGCGGACTACCAACGCGCTCAGGGCCGGCTCCCCGACGACGTCGACGGCATGCTCGCACGCGGGGTGCACGAGATCGAGCAGACGACGGGACTCCGGTTCGGGGCGAGTCGTCGGCCGCTCCTCCTCGCGGTCCGCTCGGGCGCTGCGGCTTCGATGCCCGGAATGCTCGACACCGTGCTCGACGTCGGGCTCTGCGACGCCACCTTGCACGGTCTCCTGCGTGCGACTGGAGACCCCGTCTTCGTCTGGGACTCGTATCGCCGCTTGATCCAGTCCTACGCCGAGATCGTCGACGGCTGTGCGTCGACGCCGTATGCACGAGTGGTTGCCGACGCGATGCGACAACTGGGGGTGCCGACCGCATCCGAGCTCGACGTCGAGGCGCTCCGATCCGTCGTCCGACGCTTCCAGGAGATCTACCGCTCGTCGACCGGACGTGCGTTCGATCAGGATCCGATGGAGCAACTCCGGCGAACGGTCCAAGCGGTGCTGCGTTCTTGGAACGCCGAACGGGCAGTCCAGTACCGCCGGCTGGAAGGACTCACGGATCTGCCGGGCACCGCCGTGACGGTCCAAGCGATGGTCTTCGGCAACATCGGCGTCAATTCGGGCTCGGGTGTCGGGTTCACGCGCAATCCCGACACCGGCGCCAACCAGCTGTATGCCGACTTCCTCCTCAGCGCGCAGGGCGAGGACGTCGTAGGGGGCCGTTCGGTTGCTGCCGACGCGGCGGTGCTGATCGCGACCGTCCCCGGGCTGGCCGACGGGCTCGAGTCGACCCGCGGTCTCCTCGAACGACTGTTCCGCGACGCCCAGGACTTCGAGTTCACCGTCGAGGAAGGTCGGCTGTGGCTGCTCCAGACCCGCGCCGCGAAACGAACCCCATGGGCCGCGCTCCAGATCGCGTGCGACCTCGTCGACGAGGGCCTCATCGACGAGACGTCCGCTCTCCGCCGCCTCGCTCCCTACGACCTCGGTGCCATCCATCGAGCTCGACTCCCTGACTCCACCGTGGTGGCGCCCGTCGCAAGGGGTACACCGGCGAGCACCGGGCTGACGAGTGGACGCATCGCGCTGAGTGCGCGAGCCGCGAAGGCATATGCGGACCGGGGCGACACCGTCGTCCTCGTCCGTCACGAGGCTTCAACCGACGACATCGCCGCACTCAGCGTGTGTCGTGGTCTGCTGACCGCCGTCGGCGCCCGAACCTCGCACGCCGCACTTGTGGCGCGAGAACGCGGCATCGTGTGCGTCGTCGGTTGTTCCGACCTCACCCTTGACGTTCCCTCGTCACGATTGAGGATTGGCGACGCCACGCTCGAGGAAGGTTCCTCCGTCACCCTCGACGGAGGCACGGGACAGGTCTATGCGGGAGTGATCGACCTGGCGGACGAGCGACCGGAAGAGCTGATCGACCGAGTGCGTGCCTGGCAGGAGAACACCTCCGCCGCGTGACGGCGCAGCCGCGTCGAGTTGGCCGCAGCGCTCACGCAGCTCGGCCGTATCGAGGAGCTGGGGCTCCCGGCACACGCCGATTGACCCCACCCGACCGGTCCCGAGTCAGCCGATCGCGTCGATGACGCGCGCGGTCGGGTCGAGGGAACGAGTCACGAAGTAGGTGAACCCCCACCGGTCCCGCGCCTCGTGGATCTGCTCGACGATCTCGTCGACGGTCCCGACGAGCATGTAGGGCGCTGCGAGCATGACTTCGGGGTCACCGTCCACGCGCGCGGCGGTCTGCTCGACCGCGGCACGGCGATCCTCTGTGATCGTGATCTGTTGGACCAGCAGGTTGAGCTCGAGGTCGTCGAGACGCTTGCCCGCGCAGGCGCGCACGAGCGCCACCTTCGCGTCGATCTGATCGTCCGACCACTCGAGATCGTGGTGCTGGCCATCGGCGCGTGTGCGCCCGAGGCCGGTGAAACCGACGATGTCGGCTTCCTCGGCGGCGATGCCGAGGACGCGGTCGCCGTTGCCGCCGACCAGCAACGCGGGACGGCGTTGCGGGAACAACCGATGGTTCTGCAGCCGATAGTGCTCACCGTCGACCGTGACGGCACGACCGTCGAACAGCTCACGCAGGATCCGCGCCGCCTCGCCGAGACGGGCGACGCGGCGCGCCGCAGGGTCGAACACGAGGCCGAGCTCGGCGTACTCGGGTGCGGCGTGACCGGCCCCGATGCCGAGCTCGAGGCGTCCGTCGGTGAGCAGATCGAGGGTCGCGGCGTCACGCGCCACGAGGGCGGGGTGCCGGAAGTCGTTGTTCAGCACGAACGTACCCACGCGCAGCTGCGACGTCGCGCTCGCCATGGTGTCGAGCGCAACGAGCGGTGAGAACAGCCCGTCCACGACGTGGTCCGGCACCAGGATCGTGCTGAACCCGGCGTCTTCGGCGCGGCGGGCCAGGTCTCGCCACGCCGAACGCGACTCGCCGCTGAACACCTGGAGACCGAACCGGAACGACCGACTCGCCATCCAGAGCGATGCTACCGATCGTGTGGTGTGCCTCGGGTGACAGTGTCAGTGGAACTCCGCTGACGGCGCTGACGTTGTAACGCAGAGACAGCGAGGGCAGTCCGACTGGACTGAGCGGACCGAGTCCTGTTCGATCGGTGGTCGAGAGGAGGAGCGATGCGGAGCATGCTGCGCGATCTCGCGAACCTCGGACGGGCGTTCACGAGGCATCTCCCGGAGCGACCGTACCCGAGTGACCATCCGTGGGTCACGCACCACGACCCCGACCGACCGCGCGGCTAGAGGCACGGCGCGTGGCCACGACCGCGTCGACCTGGCGATGTTGTCGCCCGCGTTCGAGTGCGGGTACCTCGCGAGCGTCGTAGCCGTCGCTCATCGGAGGTCCGATGAGACGGAGCGGTCCCTTCAGGACCGGGCGGGCTCGGCCTGGATGACCGGCTCCTGCGCGCCGCCCATCGCGACGTCCTTGGCCCGGAACATGATCACGCTGGTGATGAGCAGCCAGATCGCCCAGACGATGAAGGACGCAAACCCGAACGCACCGATGGCATCGCCGGTGGTGGCGATCGAATAGCTCGCGATCAGGAACAGGACGCCGTCGAGCACCCCGATCCAGCCCACCCACTTCGGAAACGCCTGGAACCGAAACACCGCCATCGACGTCGCCAACACGAGCACCGCGAGCCCGATGGCGCCCGCGGAGCTGAAGCCCTGTCCCAACACGAAGAAGAACTTCGCCTCCGTGGGGCCGACGTTCTTGAGCTCGAGCGCCACCGCCGCGGTGGTCGCCGTCTGGGTGAGGTTCCCCGCCCCACCGAGCAACAGCCCCAAGACCGCGATCAACCCGAGTCGAAACTGACGGTCACCGGCCCGGTGCAATCTCGCCCACAAACTGCCCGCCCACAACAGGATCGGTACCGACGCCAGCACCCCGACGAACGAAGCGACCTTGATTGCATCCTGATGATCGTGGAAGTACTTCAAGATCTTCGCGGGCGAGTCCGACGCCATCGGCGTCGACCCCGGAACAAAGATCGACACCACCACCAGCACCACGAACACGATCCCGCCGAGGGCTCCGTATCGCTCCCACCTCAACTCGTCGTCCACGACCGACGCTCCTTTCGACCACCACTCGCGCCCCGAACCCGCCGACCGGCGGGACCGTAGGGCAGGCCCCCGAGCGTGTCAATCATCCGCGCTGTCGATGCGCGGTCGCGGTGGGACTCTGCTCATCACACGACGGTCCGGCGCCGACAACTCCCGTCGCCCACGGAGCGGTCCGCCGGAGAGCCTGCCGGCAGATAGCTTCTCCTCGGTGGCGTCGACAACAGACACGATCTGGATCTCGGTCGAGGGTCAGAAGCATCGACTCGCAGTGGCAACGGGCAAGACGGCGTGCGGACTCGAGATTCGGGAGCCCTTCCCCGATTGCAATCGGGGCGATCCGGTGGGCAAGGCCTGCACCTCGCGCGCGACGGCTCGCTCGGGCCGGTCGGCGGGTCGAGCCACGGCGAGAACGCAGTAGGTCGCTCTGGAGCAGCGGCGCTTCTCGCGGCGGGAGGTTCTCGGGAGCGCCCTGGCGTTCGGGGCCGGAGCGACCGTCGCGCTGAGAGGCGCCAAGCGGGCCCGTGCTCTCCCAGGGACCGCGCCGCGGGCCCGATCGGGCGCGCTGCGCCAACCCGGTTCGCTCCCACATCCGCACATGCCCGCGGGCACGGACTCGATTCCGGAGATCGAGCACATCGTCGTCGTGATGATGGAGAACCACTCCTTCGACAACTACTTCGGGACCCTCGGCCGTGGTGACGGGTTCCCGGTCGACCGGCGCGGTCGGCCAATCGCCGCAAATCCCGACGGCGCCGGCACCGTGGTCCACGCGTTCCGCATGCCGACCGCGTGTCAACAGCGTGGTGCGCCGAGCAACAGCTGGAACGCGAGTCACGTCGCGTTCGGCGACGGTCGCAACGACGGGTTCGTGAAGGCGAGCGGCGCGGTCGCGATGGGCTACTGGACCGGCGAGGACCTGCCCTTCTACGCCTCGCTGGCGCGCACCTTCGTGCTGTGCGACCGGTGGTTCGCGTCCTGCCCCGCGCAGACCTACCCCAACCGCCGCTACTTGATGTCCGGGACCTCGGCGGGTCTCGTCGCCGACCCGGCGGGTGCCGTCGCGGCTCCATCGCCGGCGAACGGGCTCATCTTCGACCAGCTCGACGCGCACTCGATCAGCTGGAGGAACTACTACTCCGACCTTCCGAGTACCGGGCTGTTCCGGACCGCGCTGGCGCACGGCCCCGCGAACCTCGCGACGATCGACCACTACTTCAGCGACGCCGCCTCCGGCGCCCTGCCGGCGTTCTCGCTCGTCGACCCCCCGTTCGACCGGCCCGGCAGTGAAGAGAACCCGCAGAACATCCAGATCGGCGAGGCGTTCGTGTCGCGCGTCGTCCACGCCGCGATGAGCGGGCCGGCCTGGCGCAAGACCCTGCTGGTCTGGTGCTACGACGAGAGCGGCGGTTACTACGACCACATCCCGCCCCCGCCCGCCGTCGAACCCGACGGCATCCCCCCGGAGATCGCGGTCCCGCCCGACCAACCGGGGCGCTTCGACCGCTACGGGTTCCGGGTTCCCGCCGTCATCGTCTCGCCGTACGCACGGCCCCGGTACGTGTCACACCGCACGCACGACCACACGTCGATCCTGAAGCTGCTCGAGACCAAGTGGAACCTCCCGGCCCTCACCTACCGCGACGCCAACGCCGATGACCTGCTCGACAGCATCGACCTCCACCGCCCGCCGCGCTTCCTCCACCCGCCGGAACTCGCCCCACCGGGGCAGGTCTCGAACCCCGCGACCTGCCAGAGCGGCGACGCCGGCACCATCCCACCGGCAACGGCCGTCACCAGGCGTCACGCTCGAGGCGTGTCGCCCCCGTGACGGTGGACGAGCCGATCGGCGAACTGGGGGGCGAGCGCATGGACCCGCTGCGCGTCGTCGTGCGACATCCCTCCCGTGCGCTCGGCGTCGAGCGCTCGCGCGGTGAGGTCGTCGGTGATCGCCGCGGTCACGCGTTGCACGTCGACCGACCGCGCCGCGGCCACGTCGGCGATCGACCGACCCTGCCGGAACTGCTCGCGCAGCTCGCCGGGCCCACAGCCGATGACCTCCGAGGCGACGAGGAACTCGTCGCGCGCGTGGTCCCGGAACCACTGGCGATCCTCGGCGCCGGCGTTGGACCGTCCGCGTCCGGTACCGGCAAAGAGGCGGTTGAACATCACCAGCCGCGCGAGGGCGAGTCCGCCGATGGCGACACCGACGAGCACGTTCCCCGACAGCACCAACACGAGCCCCAGGACGACCGCCACGGCACTGATGGCAATCCGCCATCGGCGCATGGTGCGCACGCGATCGTCGAAGGCAGGCCGTTGACGGGACCGGCTGTTCGAATCAGTAGGCATCGCAACCACCTTCGTCGTCGTGGTCCTGCTCAGTGCAACGCCGCGATCGTGAAGCTCGTGTCATCGCACGGACAGGGTCCGACCAACAGCGAGCGTGAACGAGCCACACCGCGTCCCCTACGAGAGAGCCCGGGAGTTGACGGGGCTGTCGGTCACCGCAACGCTCTCGTCGCTCGGCGCCGATTCGGCGGCGTGCTTGGCGAACATCTGCTGCGCCGCGTTCACGCGCTTGGTCACGAGCTCCTCCTGGTTCGCGGTGACCCACGCGTAGGACTTCCGGCGGTTCTCGTTCGCCCCCGAGAAATGCGGGATCACGTACTCCGCGTACAGCTCGAACGAGCGCCTCCGCGCCGCCCAATCGGCCCACTGCGTCACCTGGAGCAGCACGGCTCCGAAGTCGCCCTGCTTCGCGTAGAGCTTCTCGATGCGCGCGATGGCATCGTCGGGGGTTCCGACCGTCGCGATGTTGCTCTCGAGCACCCAGTCGACGTAGTCGGCGCCGTCGGGGACCGGGAACCGAGGTTGGTTGTTGTTGAAGTACCGGATGAACTCCTCGGTGCCGAAGCGGATGTCCTCGATCGCCTGGTCCTTCGTCTCCGCCAGGTGCATGTTGACCACGCAGCGGAGCCGGCTCCGGTCCATCTCCGCCCCGCGTCGGGCGGCGACGTCGCACGCGACCTGCCAGTTCTCGGCGAGCGCGTCGAAACCGGCGCGCTCGCCTGCAGCGACGCACAACATGCCGAGGTCGTACTTGCCGGCGAGCCGCCCGCCCGACGGGGTGACCGCGCTGGCGACGCAGACCTCGGGGTACGGCTGTGTGTACGGCCGCAGGTGGGTGTGGGCGTCGCGCATCGTGTACCAGTCGGTCTGCTCGGTGACCCATTCGCCGCGGAAGAGCCGGAGGATCACGTCGAGGCCCTCCTCGAGCCGGTCGCGCGTCACCTCCGGTTCGATCCCCATCATGAGCGCGTCGGACGCGAGCAGGCCCGGCCCGGCTCCGAACATCACGCGTCCGCGTGTCATGTGGTCGAGCTGGATGATCCGGTTCGCGACGTTGAGCGGATGGTGGTACGGGAGCGACACCACCCCGGTGCCGAACTTGATGTGCTTCGTGCGCTCCGCGGCCGCCGCGATGAACAGCTCCGGCGAGTCGATCGTCTCGAGGCCGGCGGAGTGGTGCTCGCCGATCCACGCCTCGTCGAAGCCGAGTTCGTCGAGCAGCACGCAGAACTGCAGGTCGCGCTCGAACGCGACCGTCGGGCCGAGGTGCACGGGGTGGAACGGCGCCAGGAACACACCGTGGCGGAGCGGGATGGTCATGCACGAGACGGTAGTTCCAGGCTCGTGCCACCGGGCACGAGCATCGCGGCGGCGATGCTTCGTCAGGCGAGGGACACCGGCAGCCTCGAGAACCCGCGCAGCGCGAGGTTGGGGCGGTACTCCGGCGGGTCACCGGGATCGAGCGCCAGCGCCGGGAACCGCTCGAACAACCGGGAGACTGCGGCTTGCGTCTCCATCCGAGCGAGCGAGGAGCCGACGCACATGTGGTGCCCGAGGCCGAACGAGAGGTGCCGGTTGCGGCTCCGGGTGATGTCGAAGCGGTCCGGGTCGTCGAACTCGGCCGGGTCGCGGTTCGCGGCCGCCATGATCGGCACGACCGCGTCACCCGGGTGCAACTCCGCGCCGCCGAGCACGGTCTCGGCCGTCATCGTCCGCGGCGACAGCATCTGCACCGGAGGGTCGAACCGCAGGACCTCCTCGACCGCGGCCGCGATCGAGGTCGGGTCGGCGCGCAGCTTCGCCAGCTCGACGGAGTGCTCGAGCAAGTTGTACACAGCGTTGGTGATCAGGTTGGTCGTCGTCTCGAAGCCGGCGATCAGCAGAGCGCCGGTGTTCATGACCAGCTCGTCCTGCGTCGCCAGCCGACCGTCGCCTGCGGCTTCGATCAGCCGGGTCGTGAGGTCGTCGCCGGGTGAGTCGCGGCG
>DASPTH010000330.1:0-28700 GCA_035623515.1 Acidimicrobiia bacterium | reverse complement strand
CTACCGGCAGTACCTGAACCGGGCCGACCTGGGCTTCACGCCACCGGCGGCGCCGCCACCCGCGGAGTACCTCGGCTCGTGACCGTCGAGAACGTCGACGCGAGGCTCGCCCGGCTGCATGCCGCGTCCGACACGATCGGCGCGAACTTGCTCGATCTCGACCGCGACCCGAACCTCAAGCGGCTCGAGACGGCCGCGCTCACCGGCGAGACCGCGACGCGGTGGTCCGACGCCGCGCGAGCACTTGCCGGCATCTGGCGGTGCTTCACGCAGTTGCTCGATCTGCTCGAGCGCGCGACCGCCTTGCGGGGACCGCGGCCGCGGGTCCCACCGGATCGCGTCAACGAGCTCACCGCGATGTTGACCGGCCCGTCGATCGAGCTCGTCGGTGACGACATCCCGCTCGGCCGGCGGGACCTGCTCGGCGACCGGCAGGCGACGACGCGCTGCACGCCCGACGAGCTGCTGACAACGATGTCGGCGCAGTTCGATCAGGTGCTCGCCGTGGTCGTCGCCGCCGGCGCCGCGTGGGACACGCTCCTCCCGCGGCTCGAGGCCGGCCGCCGTGCCCTCTCCGACGTCGCCTCCGCCGACGCGGCGCTCGGGAGCGAGGCGGAGGCCGAGCTCGGCGAGCTGTCCGCCCGGGCCGACCGTCTCGACCACGCGCTCGCCACGGATCCCGTCGCCGTGCGCGCGGCCGACCTCGACACCTTCGACGCCGATCTCGCGCAGCTCGGGGCGCGCGTCGACGCCGCACGCCACTTGCGCGACGAATTCGTCGACCGCCTCGCGGACGCGCGCGCCACCATGGACGGCGTGCGCACCGCCGCGCGGACCGCAGCCGAGGCGCACCAAGAGGTACGGCTGAAGATCGCAACGTCCGACGTACCGATTCCGGCCGCGTTCGACCGGGAGCTCGCGGCGGAGCTCGACGAGGTCGTGGCTCTCGGTGAGCGCGGGCAGTGGACGGCCGCGCAGGACGCGCTCGACGCGTGGCGCGTGCGCGCCAGTGAGTCACTCCGCGCGTCCAACGAGTGCGAGGCGGCCAACCGCGCGCCGATCGAGGCTCGCAACGAGCTCCGAGGCCGCCTCGACGCCTATTACGCCATGGCGCACGACGTCGGCATGCTCGAGGACCCCGGCGCCACCCGGTGCTACGAGCGGGCGCACGCGGTGCTGTACACCGCGCCCACCGACCTCGCGGACGCCATTGAGCTCGTGCGCGAGTACCAGCAGAGGCTCGCGGTGCGCCGACCCGAGGACGAAGAGCCCGAGGAGGAAGAGGAGGAGCCGGAGCGCAGCCGTGCTCGGAGGAGCGGGACGGCGGAGCGGAGTCGACCAGAAAAGGAGGAGACGGAGCGCAGCCGTGCTCGGAGGAGCGGGACGGCGGAGCGGAGTCGACCCGAAGAGGAGGAGCCGCGGTGAAGTGTCAGCAGCCCGGGTGCCCGGGCGAGATCGTCGACGGGTTCTGCGACTTCTGCGGCACCGAGCCGCGGGATTCGAGCACGCAGGCGCCGCCGTCGGTCTCGCCGTCGGCACCCACGACCGCCACCGGCGTGGGCACGAGCGGAACCACGCGCCGGCGCGCCACGACGAAGACGACGGCCACGCAGAGCTTCAAGCTGGGCGCCGGACTCGTCGACGTCCCGCCCGTCCCCGAGCACGATCCTGCGAGCGCGGTGCTCGACGACCCCGTCGTCCCCGAGCACAAGCGCTTCTGCGCGCTGTGCAACGCGCCGGTCGGGCGCGGCCGTGACGGCGAGCCCGGGCGCACCGAAGGCTTCTGCGCGAAGTGCGGCCATCCCTTCTCGTTCAAGCCGAAGCTCCTCCCCGGCACCTTCGTCGGCGAGGGCGACCACTACGAGATCGTCGGCCCCATCGCGCACGGCGGGCTCGGGTGGATCTATCTCGGGCGCAACCGGAGGCTCGAAGGCCTCTGGGTGGTGCTGAAGGGCCTGCTCAACACCGGTGATCCCGACGCCCTGGCCGCCGCACTCGCCGAGCGTCGCTTCCTCGTGCAGGTCGACTACCCCGACATCGTCGACGTGTACGACTTCGTCGAGCACGGCACCGACGGCTACACGGTGATGGAGTACGTGCCGGGCAAGAGCCTGCGGAAGCTCCTCGAAGAGCACCGTGAGGAGCACGACGGCGAGCCGCTCCCCGCCGAGCACGCGATCGCGTACATGCACGCGATCCTGCCCGCGCTCGGGTACCTGCACAGCCTCGGCCTGTTGTTCTGCGATTTCAAACCCGACAACGTGATGCAGACCCGGGGCGCGCTCAAGCTCATCGACCTCGGCGGCGTCTACCGCATGGACGACGACTCGAGCCCGATGTACGGCACCAAGGGCTTCCAGGCGCCCGAGATCGCCGACACCGGCCCGACCGTCCCGTCCGACCTCTTCACCGTGGGCCGCACCCTCGCGGTGCTGTGCACGAACTTCCGCGGCTACCAGGGCAAGCCGTACGAGTTCACGTTGCCACCGGCGGCCGAGGTGCCGCTCTACACGAAGTTCGACTCCCTGTACCGGTTCCTCGAGCGCGCGACCGCGCCGCATCCCGACGACCGCTTCCAGACCGCCGACGAGATGGCCGACCAGCTCCTGGGTGTGCTGTGCGAAGTGATCGCGAGCGAGCGGGGCACGCCGGCGCCGGTGCGGAGCAATCTCTTCACGAGCGAGTTGCGCGGCGCCACCGACGTCGCCGACTGGCACACGCTGCCCGCGCTCCTGGTGTCGGCCGACGATCCCGCGTCCGGGTACCTGGCCTCGGTCATGGCTACGGCCGAGGACGCCGACGCGCTCGTCGAGACGCTGCGGCAGGCGCCCGTGCGTACGGTGGAGGTCGACCTGCGTCACGCGCGCGCGCTGATCGACGCCGGGCGTGTCGACGAAACGGACGCCGCGCTGCAGGCCATCACCGACAACGACGAGTGGGAGTGGCGGGTCGGCTGGTACCGAGGTCTGCGCCGGCTCTCGACCGACGAGCCGCAGTCGGCCCTCGAGGAGTTCACGACCGTGTACCGCGCGGTGCCGGGCGAGCTCGCGGTGAAGCTGGCGATGGCGTTCGCCGCCGAGCTCTCCGGCCGCTTCGACGACGCCGCAGGTTGGTACGACATCGTGTCGCGCACCGACCCGACCTTCACGACCGCGGCATTCGGCCTCGCGCGGTGCCGGCGCGCGCTGGGAGACCGCGACGGTTCCGTCACCGCGTACGACCGCGTCCCCGAGGCATCGAGCGCGTACCGCGATGCGCAGGTCGCGAAGGCGCAGGCCATTCTCGACCGCGACGGCGCGGTCGGGATCGGTGACGTCGTCGCCGCCGGTGCGGTCATCGCCGGCCTGCGGCTCGGCGAGGAGGAGCGCGCCCGGCTCACCGCCGACGTCCTGCAGGCGGCGCTCCCGCTCGTGAGCAACGGTGCCGCCGACGCCGGCACGCAGGTGCTCGGGTACCCGCTCACCGAAGACGGCGTGCGCCTCGGGCTCGAGTCCACGTACCGCACCATGGCGCGGCGCGCCCGGAACGGCGAGGAACGCATCGACCTCGTCGACCGCGCGAACGAAGTTCGGCCGAGGACGCTCGTATGACCGCCGCTGCCCCCACGGCGTGCCCGGAGTGCGGTGCCCCACTCCGGGCCGACGACCGGTTCTGCGAAGCCTGCGGCGCCCGGCTCGTGCCCATCGCCGACGGCGAGAGCATCGGCGACCGCCGCGAGATCGATGCCGGCGTCGCCGGCGGGCTCACCAACACGGGGCTGGTGAAGCGCAAGAACCAGGACGCCCTCTACCTCCAGCAAGCCGGCGACCGCGTGGTCGCCGTCGTGTGCGACGGCGTGTCGTCGTCGGTCGCGGCCGACGCCGCCGCGCGTGTCGCCTGCGCGGCGGCGGGCCGCTCGCTCACCGCCGACGGGTCGCCGTCCGAGCCGGCCGCCGCCATGCGCACCGCGATCGCCGTCGCGCAACGGGCCGTGCTCGGCCTGCCGTGGGCGCCGAGTGGCGCGCTGCACGCCCCGTCGTGCACCTTCCTCGCCGCGCTCTGGGACGGCCGTCAGATCACTGTCGGCTCCGTTGGCGACAGCCGCGCCTACTGGATCGACGCCGACGGTGCGCGCCGGCTCACCGACGACGACTCGTGGGTGCGTGACCAGGTCGACGCGGGCGCGATGACGGAAGAGGAGGCGGAGGCCGATCCGCGCGCGCACCAGATCACGCGCTGGCTGGGCGACGACGCGCCCGACGAGCCGCCCGCGATCTCGACGTTCGTCCCCGACCGCCCGGGGTGGGTCGCCGTCTGCACCGACGGATTCTGGAACTACGTGCCGGCCTCCGACGAGGTCGCCCGCCTCGTGCGGGATCAGTCGGCGGCGCGCGCGCCGCTCGACGTGGCACGCACACTCGTCGACCACGCGCTCGCCCGCGGCGGGCACGACAACGTCACCGTCGCCGTCATCGATGTCATGCCGGCCGGAGAGCAACCGCCTGGAGGGAGACCATGACCAGCTTCACCGCCGACACGTACCAGAACATGTACCTCGCGGTGGGCGGCACGCAGGTGGACGCGGTCGTCCGGGTCCGCGCCACCGGGACCGACGGGTCGGCCGGCGGCGCGGCAGCCGCCGAGGTCATCCTCATCGACGTGTCGGGGTCCATGAACTACCCGCGTTCGAAGATCCGCTCGGCGCGTGCGGCCACCGCCGCGGCCATCGATTGCATCAGGGACGGCGTGCACTTCGGCGTGGTCGCGGGTACCGAGGTCGCCGAGGAGATCTACCCGGGCGAGGGCGGGCTCGTGCCCGCGTCGGACGTCACCCGGAGCGAGGCCAGGGGTGCGGTCAACGGTCTGAAGGCCGGCGGCGGCACCGCGATCGGCCAGTGGCTGACCCGCGCCAACGCCCTCTTCGAGGGACACCCTCACGCGATCCACCACGCCATCCTCCTCACCGACGGCCAGAACCAGGACGAGACGCCGGAGGAGCTCGACGCCACGCTCGCCGAGTGCGCGGGCCGGTTCCAGTGCGACTGCCGCGGCGTCGGAGCCGACTGGGAGGTCGGCGAACTGCGCGAGATCGCGTCGAGACTGCTCGGCGACGTCGGGTTGATCCGTGAGCCGGAACAGATGACCGGCGACTTCACCGACCTCATGCGACGCGCGATGGGCCGCGCGGTGAACGACGTCGCCCTCCGACTGTGGACGCCGAACGGAGCGCACGTTCGCTTCGTGAAGCAGGTGGAACCGGAGACGGAGGACATCACCGCGCGCCGGGGGGACGTGAGCGAGCGCGAAGGTGACTACCCCACCGGAGCATGGGGGGACGAGACGCGCGACTACCACGTGTGCATCGAGGTGCCCGCGCGCGCGGTTGGCGACCGGATGCTCGCCTGCCGGTTGAAGCTCGTCGTCGACGACGAGGAGGTGTCGGAAGCGAAGATCCTCGCCGAGTGGACCGACGACGAGGCGCTCTCGACCCAGCTGAACCAGCAGGTCGTCGCGGCCAGCGGGTACACGGACTACGCGCAGCTGGCCCAAGAAGGCGTCGCCGCGCTCCGTGAGGGCGACACCGACACCGCGACGAACAAGCTCGGCGCGGCGGTGAAGATCGCGCACGCGCTCCGCGACGAGAAGAAGCTCGACGAGCTGAGCCTGGTCGTCGACATCGAGGACGCCGCGACCGGCAAGGTGCAGCCGAAGAAGAAGCTCGACGAGCTCGACCTGATGGAGGTGGACGCCGAGTCCACCAAGACGGTGCGCAGGCCGCGTCCGGCGTCATGACCGTGCGATGCCCCAACGGCTGCGAGTCGGCCACCACCGACTACTGCGACCAGTGCGGCGCGCCCATCGGGCCCGAACACGCGGTTGCCGACGTCGACGAGCAGCTCGACAGCCAGGCCGTCACCACCGACGCGATCGTCGACCGCTCGACCGGCGAGCGCTGCCCCCGCTGCCAGACGCCCCGTTCCGGCACCGATCGGTTCTGTGAGGTCGACGGGTACGACTTCGTCGCCGGTGCAGCAGCGGTCGTCGCGCGGTGGCAAGCGGTCGTCACTGCGGACCGCGCGTACTTCGACTCGCTCGACAGCGACGGCGCGGAGTTCCCGGCCGATCTCGCTCCCCGCACGATCCCCCTCGAAGGTGACGAGGTCCTCATCGGCCGCCGGAGCCGGTCGCGTGGTCTCGAGCCCGGCATCGACCTGGCCGGTCCGCCGTCGGACGACGCGGTGTCGCACCGCCACGCGGCGCTCGTGCGCGGCGCCGACGGCGTCTACTCCCTCGTCGACCGCGGCTCCACGAACGGGACCACGCTCGACGGGAGCACCGAGCCGATCCCCCGCGACACTCCCGTCGCGTTGCACGACGGCAGCCGCATCCACGTGGGCGCGTGGACCACCATCGTGATCCACGCCGTCGACTGACGAGGACGGTTCAGCTCGCGGTCGCGGCCGCGTACCGCTCGGCCCACTCGTGGCGCGAGCGGACGGTGGTGTCGACGTCGGGTGCCTGGGCGCGCAGCGCGCCCACCGTGGCCTGCTCCTTCGCGGTGTGCGCGAACGGGTCGAACCGGAAGTGCCGCGCCGAGTTGGACCAGGTGATCTCGTGGATCTCCTCGTCGGTCGCGCCCGCGCCTTCCATCTCGCCCATGATCGTCTCGGGCGCATCGGGCCAGATCGAGTCGGAGTGCGGGTAGTCGCACTCCCAGGCGATGATGTCCATGCCGATGTCGTGGCGCACCTTCAGCGCGACGGGGTCACTCACGTAACAGGCGAGCGAGTGGTCGCGGAAGATGTCGCTCGGCAGCTTGTCACCGAAGTCGTGGCCCAGCCACCGCTGGTTGAGGTAGTGGCGGTTGCACCGGTCGAGGAAGAACGGGATCCACCCGATGCCCGCTTCCGACCACGCCACCTTGAGCTCGGGGTAGGTCTTGAACGCCGGTCCCCAGAGCAGGTCTTGCGCCGCGAACGCCGACACTTGCGTGGCCAGGATGATCATGTTGTCGATCGGCGCGTCGGGCGCGGTGTTGATGGCGGCGAACCCCTGGCCGATGTGCAGGCACATCACGACCTGCTCGTCGCACAGCGCGGTGAACACCGGGCCCCAGTAGTCGAGGTTGTGGTAGCTCGGGAGCCCTTCCACATGGGGCAGCTCGGGGAACGTCATCGCCGTGCAACCCTTCGCCGACACGCGACGGATCTCCGCAACGAGGGCGTCGGGATCCCAGGTGGGACAGATGGCGAGTGGGATGAACCGGCCCGGGTACGCCGCGCACCACTCGTCGATGTGCCAGTCGTTGTAGGCCTGGAGCATCACCAGCGCGACGTCCTTGTTCGCCGCCCGCCGGAAGGTTCCGGCGCTGAACCCGACGAAGGTCGGGAAGCACATCGAGGCGAGGATGCCGTTGCGGTTCATGTCGCGGACGCGCTCGTGGACGTCGTAGGCGCCCGGGCGCATCTCGGCGAAGCTCGTTGGGTCCATCCCCCAGTCCTCTTTCGGCCAGGTGACCACCGCGTTCAGCCCCATGGACCCGGCGGTCTCGCCCTGGAAGAGCCACTGCTCGACGCCGCGGTCGTTGGTGACGACGCGCGGGGCGTCGCCCCGGTAGCGGTCGGGGACGTGGCCCTCGAACATGTCGGGCGGCTCGACCACGTGGTCGTCGATGCTCACCAGGATCATGTCGTCGATGCGCATGGCAAGTCCTCCTCGTGCGTCTGCTCAGTGTGGCAGCCGCGTGCGGCGTCGCGCACGATCACGAGCACGCGGAGGCGGCGACGTCAGCTCTTGTCGCGGTCGGCAGTGTCGGACGCCGCCGACTCGCCGTCGGTGCCTTCCTCGAGGCCCTTGCGGAACTCCTTGGAGGCCTGGCCGAGGGACCGGGCGAGCTGGGGGATCTTCGAGCTGCCGAACAGCAGTGCCGCGACGAGGAGCACGAGCAGGAACTCCCAACCGACGATCTCACCGAGGACCGGGTGCATGGCGACACTCCTTTCCCCTCCCGCGTGCCCAGGGTACCAACCGAACGCCGGGGCGACGCCTCGGCGCGCGGTCCTCGATCTCGGGCGGCTCGGGCCGATCCCCCCCGTCGCGTCTCGAGCCTCCCGGCCCCGTCACGTCGTGGCCGGAGCCTTCTGCCCGCCGTTCACCCACAGCGTCTGGCCCGAGCAGTAGCTCGACGCGTCCGACGCGAAGAACAGCACGGGGTACGCGATCTCCTCGGGCAGGCCGATGCGCCCGATCGCGTTGCCGGGCCCGAGGACGGCGTCGTTGGGGAGCTGCGCCCGCTTCGTCGACTGGCCGTAGCCCTCGGTCTTCACCGCGCCGCACGCGACCGCGTTGACGCGGACGCCCCGCCCGGTCCACGCCGCCGCCAGCGAGCGCGTGAGGTTGTTCATGCCCGCCTTGGCCGCGCCGTAGGGCGCGACCATCGGGAGCGCGAGGAAGCTCGCCCCCGACGAGATGTTGACGATCGCGCCGCGCCCCTGCTCGAGCATGGGGGTCGCCACCAGGCGCGACAGGAACCACACGCTCGTCAGGTTCACGTCGATGATCTGGTGCCACTGGGCGACCGTCCAGTCCTCGGGCGCTTTGTTGATGCTGCCGCCGGCGTTGTTCACGAGCACGTCGACGTGGCCGTACTCCTCGATCGTCGCCACCACGAGGCGCTCGCACGCGTCGGGATCGGTGACGTCGGTGGGCACGACGAGCGCGCGCCGGCCGAGGTCGCGGATCGCGGTGGCCGACTGCTCGAGAGGCTCCGGTCGGCGCGCCGCGAGCACGACATCGGCACCGTGCTCCGCGAGCACCCGGGCGGTGGCGCGGCCGATGCCCGTGCCGCCGCCGGTGACGATCGCCACGCGGCCGTCGAGCGAGAACATTCCGTCAACCATCAGACCCTCCTGCGCGGGTTTCGGCTCGTGCGGGCACCCAGTCTTTCCGATCCGGGTCCCTCCGACATCGGGTCTCCCCGACACCGGGGTCTCGCCGACGCTCGGGTCAGTGCAGGAACGCGGGGGTCCTCGCCCGCCACCAGCGGCCGATGCCCCAGTAATTCGACGCGTGGAGCCACATCAACAAGAAGATGGTGAACGCGAGCAGGAAGTGCGTCGTGTCGAAGACCGGATTGTTGGATGGTGGGAACGCCGCGAACCAGATCATCACGTTCAGGAGCAAGCCACCCCATCCGGCAATGCGTGAGCAGATCCCGAGGGTCAGCGCGATGGCCAGGCCCCGATCGCGAACATCCAGCCGAAGTCGTCGAGTCCGACGGGCAGGTTCTGCGGGATGAACGCGAGCGGGCCGTGAGCGTTGTTGTCGACGTACTGCTCGGTCGGCGAGTGCTGGAAGCCCGATGTGATCCACCCGTTGTCGGGCTCGAAGGTGAAGTTCCAGTGGTACTGCACCGGCGCGGGGGCGGGGGCGTTGTCGTTCACGACCTGGTTCGTGTACTCGACGCCGAACCCCTGCGCGATGAACGCCCACAGGTAGATCAGCCCGATGCCGATGCGCAGGATCGCAGCGGTGATCGCGCCGGCGCGCGGGATCCGGATGTCACCCGCAACATCCATGGCAACCATGGGGTCCTCCTCGTCCGTCGACTCTCGTTGCACTCAGTACCCCGACCGGTCACCGAGCGCAATGCGAACGTGAGGGACCTGCCACCGGCCAGAATCCGGGGATGGAGCTCGCCACGGTGCAGGAACTGATGGATGCCACCTACGGAGCGCGCGACCGGGCGCGGGGGCTGCCGGCGGCCGTCGCGTGGCTCGCCGAAGAGGTCGGGGAGCTCGCGCGTTCGATCCGGAAGGGCACGCGCGACGAACGGCTGCACGAGCTGGGCGACGTGCTGGCGTGGCTGGCGTCGATCGCGAACCAACTCGGGCTCTCGCTCGACGACGCGTTCGCGCGGTACGCGGGCGGATGCCCGTCGTGCGGGGCGACGCCCTGCCGCTGCTAGCGCTCGCGCGCTCGCTCGGCCTTCTTGGCGTTCTTGGCCGCCCGCTTCTCCTTCAGGGTCTTGCCCTGCTTCTTGTCCGTGCCGGAGCGCCCGATCTTGTCTCGCATGGCGACGAGGGTACGCCAGCCGAGCGGGTCGGGCGGGCGGGAGGACGCGGATCAGCCCGCCTGCCCCGCCGGGGTGATGTCGGTCGCGCCGCTGCTCGGGCAGCCGGCGCACGGGTACGTCGGGAACTTCGGTTCGGAGGGGGGCGGCCGGTCGAACTGGACGACCGACGCCGATCGGTCGAAGAACTTCTGTTTCGTCGTGGGGAGGTGACCGTTGATGTAGCGCTGGCCCCCGTCGAGGTACACGTAGTTCCCCTTGGCGGTGCCACCGAGGTTGAAGTTGCCGGTACCCGTGGCGTCGGGGTCGTACCAGGCCATCGTCACGCCGCGCGGGGTGAGCTGCCCCGGTGGCGCGATCTTCACCTCGACGGTCGTGGCGCTCTTGCTGTAGTACCCGCCGGCCGCGACGCCCTTGGAGAACACCTTGGCGAGCACACCCGGGCTCACCGCCCTCGCCGTGAGCTCCGGCCCGACGAATTGGATGGTGGAGTAGAGACCGAGGAGCTGGATGAACGCGATCGACCAGCGCGTCCCCTCGTCGGGTCCCCAGAACCACTGGAACGCGGCCGTGGTCTCGTCGCCGTGCCCCGCGAGGTACGGGGGGAACCACACCATGCCGAAGGCGTGCGACCACACCTTCTGGTCGTAGCCGCGGGCGAAGAGGTCGAGGTCCTGGTAGGGCGCGGAGGTGAGCACGATCTCCGGGTACCAGTCCTGTTGCGCCATCACCTTCGACGCCGCGGCAGAGACGGAGTGGTTGGCCGCCATGATGAGCGTGGTCACGCCGGCGGCCTTCAGCCGCGTGACGAGCGTGGGGATCACGTCGCCGAGCGTCCCGGCGTCGGTGCGGATGTCCGACTGGGTCGCAGGGATGGAGTACTCCGCATCCACCGGGATCGGCAGGTGGCGCTTCGTGAACTGCGAGTCCATGTAACGGATGTCGAAATTGCTCGGGTGGAGGATGCCGTACTTGCGCGGTCGGGACCGCAGGCTCGCGTCGGCGTACTCGGCCTTCCCGCCGGCGAGCTGCTTGGCGACGAACTCGGCGGTCAGGAACCCGTAGACGCGCGAGCTCGTGAGCGGCTCGGTGGCCCGAGGTTGCACGTACGGGATCCCGTCGTGCACCAGGGCCGCCTCGAACACCTGACCCCCACCCACGCCCGGGGTGCCGATGCTGCTCGCGAGGTCGAGCACGGCGAAGGGCTTCAGAGCCTTCACCGTGACCGCGTCGGCGCGCTGCGCGGCCTCGTCGGAGCCCGTCGACTCGACGAACTGGAAGTCGACCGTGCGGCCCCAGGTCTCGTAGACGTGCTCGAACATCTCGTTCTCGTCGAGCAGGGAGGCACGCGCGGCGTCGGGCTCGTTCCTGCCGGTGGCCTGGTTCGTGTAGACGCCCACTTCGCTCGCGATCACGTTCGGCGGCAGCTCGTGCCACAGCACCACGACCTTGATCTTCTTCGCGGTCACACCCTGGGCGGTGGCGCCGCCGTTGTCGGCGCCGTCCTTCCACTCCTTGACGCAGGGGGGCGCGGCGTAGAACTGGAAGCGGAAGCGGCCGGTTGCCGGGTCGCACTCCGGGTTCTTCAGTGCCAGCGGCGTGAGCGCACCGGTGTCGAACTTGCCGACGGTGGTGGTGGTGGTGCCGGCACGGGCGACGCCGGGGAGGAGAGCGGCGAGCAGCGAGCACGTCAGCAACACGACGAGTGCGCGCGGGCTCCGCACCGAACCCCCTTTGGTCGACCGGCGGCAGCCGATTGTGCCATGCCGCCCCGTGCGCGGGGACGCGCCCGGCTCGTCACGCGACACGGCGGACGGGCAAGAATGGCCCCGTGGCGCTGCTGGAAGTCGAGGAGGTGTTCGTGCGGTTCGGCGGCCTGCACGCGCTGAACGGGGTGTCGATCACGGTGGAACCGGGGCACGTCACCGGGTTGATCGGGCCGAACGGTGCCGGCAAGACGACGCTGTTCAACGTCGTCACCGGGCTGCAGGAGCCCGACGACGGGCGGGTGACGCTCGACGGCAAGGACATCACCGACGTGAAGCCGCACCGGCGCGCCCGGCTCGGCGTCGGCCGCACGTTCCAGCGGCTCGAGACGTTCGGGATGTTGACGGCGCGCGACAACGTGCTCGTGGCGGCGCAGGCGCGCCGCGGGTGGGGCTCCGGGCGCTTCGACATCGACGAGAAGGTGGACGAGATCGTCGACCTCGTCGGCCTCCGCGACGTCGCCGACGTGCGCGTCGACCGGCTCCCCACCGGGACCGCCCGGCTGATCGAGCTCGCGCGCGCGCTGGCGATCGACCCGCGTGTGCTCCTCGTCGACGAACCGTCGGCAGGGCTGAACGAGCAGGAGACGCTCACGCTCGGCGAGCTGCTGCTCGACCTCTCGCGGAACGGGTTGGGGATCCTCCTCGTGGAGCACGACATGAGCTTCGTGATGGGGACGTGTGAGCAGATCCACGTGCTCGACTTCGGCCAGGTGATCGCGGTGGGGACCCCCACGGAGATCCAGGAGGATCCCGCCGTGCGGGCGGCGTACCTCGGATCCGGCGACGAGGAGGTGCCCGCCGAGGAGGAACCGGTCACGCTCACCACTGTGCTCGAGCAGCAGGGCATCGAGCACGTGCCGAGCGAGCTCCCGGATCCCGCCGGCACCGCGCTCGCGCTGCGCTCCGTCACCGCGGGGTACGGGCCGATCAACGTGCTCCAGGGCATCGACCTCACCGTGATGCCCGGACAGGTGTTCGCGCTGCTCGGCCCGAACGGCGCCGGCAAGTCGACCACGCTGAAGGTCGCGAGCGGCCAGATCCGCCCGAGCGAGGGTGACCTGTGGATCAACGGCTCGCGGGTGGCGGGCGAGAGCCCGGACCAGCTCGCCCGGTCGGGAGTGTGCCTCGTCCCCGAGGGCCGCGGCATCTTCCCCAACCTCACGGTCACCGAGAACCTCCGCATCGCGACGTACACGGGGACGTCGATGAGCGCGATCCAGGAGCGCGCGTACGAGCGCTTCCCGATCCTCCGCGACCGGCGCAAGCAGGTGGCGGGCACGCTCTCCGGCGGGGAGCAGCAGATGCTCTCGATGGCGCGTGCGCTCGCCACCGATCCGAACGTCCTGCTGCTCGACGAGCTGTCGATGGGCCTCGCGCCGTTGATCGTCGAGCGCCTCTACGAGGTCGTGCGCGGGATCGCCGAGGAGGACGTGGCGATCCTCGTGGTGGAGCAGTTCGCGCACGAGGTGCTCGGGATCGCGGACGTGGCCGGGATCATCTTCCACGGCCGCGTGGAGTTCACGGGTTCGCCGGAGGACGTCGGGAACGCGTTGCAGGCCGCCTATCTCGGTGGTGTCATCGAGGGCTGATCCCCGGCCCGCGACCGCCGCCCCATGGCGGGAAGTGCTAGAGAATGCGGGTTCGTCACGAGCTACAGGGGGGATCCCACGTGAAGCATGTCCGATGGGTGGCGTTGTTCGCCGCGATCGTGGTGGGGCTCGGCGTCACGGCCGGAACCGCCACCGGCGCCTCGTCCAACGAGACGCCGAAGGCCACCGACGTCGGTATCACCGCCAAGGAGATCCACATCGCGGTGATGGCCGACGTCGACAACACGATCGCGCCCAACCTCTTCAAGGGTTCCGCCGACGCCGTGAAGGGCTTCGCCAAGTACATCAACGCGAACGGCGGGCTCGCCGGTCGCAAGGTGGTCGTCGACTTCCTCGACTCGCAGCTCAACCCGAACGCGACGAAGAACGCCGAGATCTCCGCGTGCGCAAACGACTTCGCGATGGTCGGCACGTCGTCGGTGTTCCTCACGAGCGTCGACGACATGCGCAGTTGCAAGGACAGCACCGGCGCCGCCACGGGCATCCCCGACATCCCGTTCGTGTCGACGGCCATCGTCCAGCAGTGCTCGGACGAGTCGTTCCCCGTCGCGGTCCCCCAGATCATCTGCTCCACCAAGGACCAGCACCCGCAGACGTACCAGGCGAGCATCGGACGGGCCTACTACTACATCAAGAAGTACGGCAACGACCTCCACGGTGTGTACGTGTTCGGCTCCGACTCGAAGTCGGCCCGTGACTCGTCCTTCGTGAGCGGTCTCGGCCAGATGCGGGCCGTGTGCTGCAAGTCCGACGCCGACTTCGACCGTTCGGGCAGCGCGCAGCAGCCCGAGTACACGCCCGTGGTCCAGGCGATCAAGGACCACAACTCGAACTACGCGCAGTGCACCGGCCAGTACACCTGCACGGTGCTCCTGCGGAAGGAAGCGGCCATCCAGGGCGTCAACACGGTGAAGGTCTGGGACTGCGGCGTGCAGTGCTACGACGTGAACTTCTTGAAAGCGGGTGGTCAAGACGTCGAAGGGGAATACGTCGACACGTTGTTCCTGCCGTTCCTCGACCCGAAGGAGCAGAAGGCCAACGCGATGGTCGGGAACTTCGTGAAGTACACGGGCAAGGACAAGGCGGTCGGCTTCGGCGCCTACGCGTGGTCGGCTGCGATCGCGTTCCGCGACGCGGTGAACGCGGTGGTGAAGCAGGACGGCGTGAACGGCCTCACCCGCAAGAACCTGTTCACCGCCTTGAACAACATCCACAGCTTCGACGCCGACGGCATGTTCGGCCGGATCGACCTCGCGGGCCGCAAGGCGTCGCCGTGCCACGTGCTCCTGCAGGTGAAGAACGGCACGTTCGTGCGGGTCGAGCCGACGAAGCCGGGCACCATGGAGTGCGGGAGCAAGAACGTGATCTTGAACAAGATCGACCTCACGAGCAGCTGACAGCACACCGGGTCCGGCCCTCGTGGCCGGGCCCGGTCCGACGTTCCACGAGCGGGAGGCGCGGTTGGCCGTGGAAGCTCACCCTGTGCGGCGGCGCCGGTCCTACGTGAGGCGCCACCTCGGGACGATCGCCGCGGCCACCGCGATCGCGGTCTTCGTGGGCGTGATCATCGACCTGTCGTGGGCCGGCCACCCGATCACGTTCGACTCGATCCTGTTCTGGGTGATCGTCGGCATCACCTACGGGTCCGTGTACGCGGTCGCCGCCACCGGCCTCGTGGTCACGTACACCACCTCCGGGATCTTCAACTTCGCCCAGGGCGCCATCGGCATGTTCATGGCGTTCGTGTTCTGGCAGATCCATGTCGACTGGGGCGTACAGACGCTTCCGGCCTTCCTCCTCACCGTCGTGGTGGCGGCACCGATCATGGGCGCGATCATCGAGCGGGTGCTGATGCGGCGGCTCGCCGACGCGCCCCTCGTCGCCCAGCTCGTCACCACCATCGGTCTGATGCTGGCGCTGATGGGGCTCGCCGCGCTCGTCTGGAACCCCGAGACCTCCCGGCGCATCGACCGGTTCTTCGGCACGTCCGGATTCACCATCGGCGAGACGCTCGTGCCGTGGTCGCGGTTCATCACCATCGTGGTGGGCCTCGGCCTCGCCTTGGGGCTGAAAGTCCTGCTGTCGCGCACGCGTCTCGGCATCGCCATGCGGGCAGTCGTCGACAACCGCGACCTCGGCGCGCTGAACGGCGTGCGCACCGGGCGAGTGTCGATGTTCTCGTGGGCGCTCGGCTCGGCGATGGCCGCGGTGGCCGGGATCTTCTTCGCGGAGGAGCTCGCCGTCCTCGACGTGCAGACGCTCACGCTGCTCATCATCGAGGCCTTCGCGGCCGCGATCATCGGGCGGCTCCGGAGCCTGCCGCTCGCGTTCGCCGGCGGCATCCTCGTGGGCCTGGTCGTCCAGTTCCAGCAGAACTTCCTCGTGTGGGGCGGCCGCTGGGTCACCGCGCCACCGGCGATCCCGATGGTGATCCTGTTCTTCGCGCTGCTCTTCCTGCCCGAGGCGCGCATCGAGGGTCGCAAGGCGCTGCGCACCGTCGCGCCGCGCATCCCGAGCCTGGCGCGCGCGGCCTTCGGCATGCTCGTGCTCTTCGCCGCGGTGTTCGTGGCCGCTGCGCTGATGGACCGGCCCAACGTGCGCACGCTCACCTTGGCGATCGTGACCGGCTTGATCATGGTGTCGCTGGTACCGCTCACCGGGTGGTCACGCCAGATCTCGCTCGCCCAGATCACGTTCGCCGGCGCCGGTGCCTTCGCGTACCTGCAGTGGGCGCCCGACGTCGGGAGCGTCGGCGGGTTGCTGCTCGCGGCGGCGTTCGCGCTGCCGTTCGGCATGTTGATGGCGCTGCCGGCGCTGCGGCTCCAGGGTCTCTACCTGGCGCTCGCGTCGATGGCGTTCGCCCGCATGGCCGAGTTCCTGTTCTTCCCGCAGCCCGAGATCTTCGGGTTCGCCGGGAAGCCGATCCAGTCGATCCAGATCCTCGGCATCGACTTCAGCCAGCCGTTCACGTTCCTCGGCATCAACTTCGGTGAGGACACCGGCACGTTGTTCTTCATCACCGCGATGCTCGGCATCGTCGGCGTGCTCGTGGTGTGGTTGCGGCGCAGCCGGTTCGGCTACCGGCTCACCGCCCTCGGAGACAGCCCGATCGCGTGCGCCACGCTCGGCATCAACGCCACGATCACGAAGATGCTCGCCTTCGGCCTCTCGGCGGCGATCGCCGGATTCGGCGGCGCGCTCCTCGGCGTGTTCCAGGGCACCGCCAACGTGCAGGACTTCGCCATGCTGAACGGCCTCCCGTACCTCTTGCTGCTCGTCGTCGGCGGTGTCGCGGTCGTGAGCGGCGCGGTGATGGGTGGGCTCCTGCTCACGTCGTTCACATGGCTGGTCGAGATCTTCCCGAACGTCACGTTCTTCGACTGGCTCATGCGCCTCGGTCCCGGCCTCGCCGGCATCGGCATCGGGCGCCAGCCGTCCGGCGTGATCCCGACGGTGAGCGAGGACGTGCGGCACCAGCGCGCGGCCAAGCGGGCCAAGACCCAGGCCACCGAACGCGCGCCGGCCAAGGCGCCCGAAATTCCCGAGAAGGAGCCTGCGGGGACACCACGCTCCTGACCACCGGGGGCGCGCCTCTGGCGACTCCCCGTGGTCGCTTGCCAGAATGGGCGCCTTGGACCGCAGGCGCCCCCTGTGGCCCCTCGTCGGGAGGGACGCCGAGCTCGCACTCCTCGCCCGTGCCCTGCACGACCGCGGTGGGGCGGTGGTCGCGGGGGCACCGGGGGTGGGCAAGACGCGCCTGCTCCTCGAGGCGGAGGCCTTCGCGATCGGCCACGTCGAACGGATCGTGGCGAGCCGTTCGGCGGCGGCGCTACCGCTCGGCGCGTTCGCGCACCTCGACGCTCCGCCGCGGGCCGAGCTCCTCCGCCGGGCCGGCCGCGAGCGGCTCCTCCTCGTCGTCGACGACGCCCACGCGCTCGATCCCGCGTCGGCTGCGGTCGTGCACCAGCTCGCGGCCGGTGAGGAAGCGGTGATCCTCGCTGCCGTGCGCACGCGCGAGCCGGCGCCCGACGCGATCGTCGCGCTCTGGAAGGACGAGCTCTGCCAGCGCATCGAGCTGCAACCGCTGTCGCGCGCCGAGGTCGCCGAGCTGCTGGCGGCGGTGCTCGGCGGGCCCGTCGAGGCGGCAACCGCGCACGCGCTCTGGGACACGAGTCGCGGCAACGCGATGTTCCTGCGCGAGCTCGTGTACAGCGGGCTCGCGCGCCGCGCGCTCGCGGTGCGCGACGGGTTGTGGTCGTGGCCGCCGCCGCGCCACGTCGCCCCGCGCCTCGCCGAGTTGCTCGCCGACAACCTCGACGAGCTCACGGACCGGGAGCGCGCGGTGCTCGAGGTGTTGGCGCTCGGCGAACCGCTCGACTGGGAGACGCTCGGGCACCTGTCGTCGGCCGAGGCGGCCGAAGGGCTCGTGGCGAAGCACCTCGTTGAGACCGAGCACGCGAGCAACGCGCTGCGCGCCCGGCTCGGGCACCCGCTGGTCGGCGAGGTCCTCCTCGAGGCGATGCCCGACCCGAAGCGCCGGCGCCTGCTCCGTTCACTGGCCGACGAGCTCCAGGCCGACGATCGCGAGCTCCTGCGGGTCGTGGCCTGGCGGACCGACGCCGGCATCGACGAGGACCCGCAGCGCCTCGTGGCCGCCGCCCGGGCGTGCCTCCACGCCGACCTCGACCTCGCGGAGCGGCTGGCCCGCCGGGCCCACGAGCGCGGCGCCGGCTTCGCCGCGGTCGACGTGCTCGCGCAGGTGCACCAGTTCACCCACCGGCCCGACGCGACCGACGTGCTCCTCGCCGAGGTCGACCCGGCGTCGCTCGCCCCGAACCAGCGCGTCCGGCTCGTCGTCACGCGGGCGAACAACCTCACGTGGGCCCTGGCCCGACCGGATGACGCCGTCGCGCTGCTCGAATCCGCCGCCGCCGACGACGAGGACGGGAGCCTCGAGCTCACCGCGCACGCGCCGCCGATGCTGCTGTTCGCGGGACGGGTGCGGGAAGCGGCCGAGCAGGCGGAGCAAACCATCGCCGACCCCAACCGCACCGCGGTGCACCGATTGCACGCGTACCTCGGGTTGCTCCCGTCGCTCTCCGCCATGGGCAAGCCGGAGACGTCGCTCGCCCGCCTCCCCGAGGCCATGGCGCTCGTGCCCGAGTGCGCCGACGACCTCCCGATCGCACTCGGTCAGCTCGCGGCGGGCGCGACGCTCGCGCAGCAGTGGGTCGGCCAGCTCGACGCCGCCGAGGCCCTGATGCAAGCCGCGTTCGACGACGGCGTCGCGCGTGACGTCCCCCTCCTGCGCGGCGGCTCGGCGCTGCGGCTCGGGCAGATCGCGCTCTGGCGCGGCAAGGCGCAAACGGCCGCCCGCCTGCTACGGGAGGCGATGAGCGCGCTGCAGCGGTTCGACGCCGGCTTCCTCGCCTGGGCGGCGCACACGTTGCGGCTCGCGTACGCGCTGCTCGGCGCGCTCGACCTCGCGGACGACGCCGAGCGAACCGCGCGGCGCGCCCTCGTGTACCCGCTCTACACGAGCGAGGTGTTCCGCGCCGACGCGTGGACCGCGGCCGCGAGCGGGCACCTCTCCCGGGCCTGCGAGATCGCCGCCGAAGGGGCGGAGTGGTCACGCGCGCACGACCACCTCGTGCCGGTGGTCTGGCTGTCGTGGGACCGGGCCCGCTTCGGCGAGCCCGGGCCGGCGGCCGAGGTCGTCGTGGGCGTCGCCCACGAGGTGGAGGGCGTGCTGGCCCGGCTGCTCGCGCAGGCGACGGTGGCGCTCGCCGCCGACGACGGTGCCCTGCTCGACGAGACGTCGGTAGGGTTCGAGGAGCACGGCTACCTCCTCTTCGCCGCCGAGTGTGCGCGCGCGGCGGCGCGGCGGCACGCGCACACCGGGCTCCGCGCCCGCGAGGCGGCCTCGGACGCGCGTGCCGACACGCTGGCAGCCGCGTGCGAGGGGGCCACCACCCCGTTGCTCCGCCGCGTGGGTGACGCCACGCCCCTCACCCGGCGGGAGCACGAGATCGCGGGCCTCGCCGCGCGGGGGCGGTCGGACGCCGAGATCGCGGCCGCGCTGGGGGTGTCGGTCCGGACGGTCGAGAGCCACCTGCACCGGGTGTACGCCAAGCTCGGCGTGAGGAGCCGCCGCGACCTCGCCGGCGTCGTCGCCTCCTGAGCACGGAGGAATTGCGTACCGCGGTACGGACGACGCGAGCCGGGCCCGCGGGTGACGATCGACCCCCAGGCAGGCACCCAGGTAGGGAGGTCGACATGGAGCGCGACGACGCCCTCGAACTGTTGCCGCCGATGTACGCGGTCGCGCTCCGGCTCGCCGACGCGGGCGCCGAGCCCAGAGTGATCGCGACGGCCGCAGGCATCGAACCGGAGTCGGTGCCGGCGTTCCTGGAGGTCGCCCGCGCCAAGCTGCGCGAGATCGTGCGCCGGTGACGGCGCGCTACACGTTCCAGATGCGCTCGGCGTTCCGGAACACCATGAGCTCGCACTCCTCCTGCGGCAGGCCGCCGAGCTCCTCCTCGATGACCGCGAGCGACTTCGGCCACGTCGACACCGGGTGCGGGTAGTCACTCGACCACATGAGGTTCTCGGTGCCGAGGACGTGACGCAGGAGGCGCACCGAGTCGGGCTCGTCGATGAACGTCATCGCCATGTTGCGGTGGTAGTAGAAGCTCGGGAGCTCGCCCTCGAGCACGGGGAACTCGTACCCCTGGCGCAGCACCATGTCGTCGACGAACGACAGGTACCACGCGACCCAGCCCAGCCCGGGCTCGACGAACACGACGCGCAGGTCGGGGTGGCGCACGAAGATGCCGGTGAGGAGCCAGACACCGAGCGCCTCGGCCGCGGTCGGCGGCGTGCACGAGAGCGTGAGCGCGAGGCGCGGCGTGGGGTCGCGCCCGGCCAGCCCGTCGAGCGCGGTGTTGAGGCCGATGTGGCACGTGATCGGGAGGCCGGTCTCGATGATCGCCGCGAACAGCCGGTCGTACCGCTCGTCGAAGTAGTCGGCCTGCCCCAACTCCGCCGGGAACACCGGGAGCTGCAGCGACTTGCCGCCGTTGGCCGCGATTCGGTGCACCTCGGCGATCGCGTCGTCGATGTCGTGGATGGGCACCTGGTAGTTCACGACCAGTCGGCTCGGATCGGCCGACGCGAAGTCGTGCAGTGTGTCGTTGAATGCGCGCGTGGCTTCGCGCGCGCCGTTCTCGAGAAGATAGAGGTAGCGGTACGCGCTCACCTCGCAGTAGAGGACCTCGACGTCGACACCGTCGGTGTCCATGTCGACGAGGCGCGCGTGCGGATCGAAGTGGCCGTCGCGCCCCCACGACGCGTGCTGGATCTCGGCACCACCGCGGTTCGCCTTGAACGCGTTGCCGCCGAACACGGTGCGGGCGTACTCGAGGAGCGCGGCGTCGTAGTCGTCATGGAACTTCGACGCCAGGTGCTCCTTCACCTGCTCGTGGCGCACGTTCACGTGCGAGTCGGACGAGATCACCCGTTCGAATTGCATGGTCGAACGCTACCCGAGCACTTCGGCACCCCGGCCCTGCTGGACGAGTGGCACGTAGTCGTCGAGCGCGGCGCGCGTCGCGTCGTCGGTGAGGTCGACGGCGCGGTGTTCCTCGGCCGACCGGTAGGCCGCCATCGTGAGCCGCACGACCTCCAGGCCGTCGTCGAAGTCGAGCAGGCCGTTCCGGCCCGCACGGAACGCCGCGGCAGCCTCGACGTTCTCGTCGGTGTACCCGTACAGGTCGGGCTCGTTCGGTTGGACCGCCAGCAAGCCTTGCGACGCGGTCGACTTCTCGAGCGCGGCCTCGGCGTCGGCGACCGAGGCGGCGGCCGCATCACCGATGAAGATCTCGAGCGGGGACCGCAGGCTGTTGGCCTCCAGGGCATAGCCCGGCCCGAGCCCGTCGACCAGGAGGCGCAGGCCCTGCTTGTCGTACATCCACGAAACCGTGAACTGCGCCTTCGACCGCCGACCCGACTCGGGGTCGCGGTAGGTGACCAGGCCGGTGGCGAAATCCTCGGCCGGGGTGACCCCGTAGTCGACGCCGTGACGCGCGCGCAGCTCGTCGCGCCAGCGCGGCTGACCCCACTTCAGGAGCCCGATGTCGGCGACGACCGACTCGGGCTCGAGGAACGTGAACGGGCGCCCGGGCGGCGTGAGCAGGTACCGGCCCAGCGCGATCGAGTGGCACCCCATGTCGGACAGCACCCCGCCCCCCTGGAGCACCGGGTCCCAGAACCAAGCGTTGTGCGGGCCCGCGTGCTCCTCGGCGGCGCGGGCGAGCGTGAGACCGCCCATCGCGCCGGCGACGGGCGCGAGCTGCTCGACCGCGCTCTGCACCGCCTTCATGTGGATCTGGTTCTCGAAATAGGCGGTGGGTGCGGCGATCTCGCGCGCGAGCTCCACGACGCGCCGCGCCTCGCGGAGGTTGCGGGCGAGAGGCTTCTCGCAGATGATCCCGCGGAGCCGCGCGCCCCCGCGCACGGCGTCGGCGATCTGCTCCATCACCTCCACGCGCAGGAAGTTGGGGTTGTAGATCGCGACGACGTCGACGTTCGCCGCAAGCTCGCGGACGTCGCCGAAGATTCGTGCGTCGCCGAGCCCGCGGGCGCGCGCCGACGCCGCGAGCTCGTGCGGCGGCGTGCGCGCCGTGATCCCCGCCACCTCGACACCGCGCACACTCTCGAGCGCGCGCAGGTGGAACTGCGCGACGAACCCGCTGCCGACGATCCCGTACCTGATGCTCGGCTCGCTCACTGCGCGCTCGCGGTGCTAGTCGTCGTAGGTGTTCTCGGGGAGACCGACGGGCAGCGGCGCGGCACGTGTGCAGGTGGTGGTGAGCTCCACCGTCCGCCGCTCCTCGGCCGAGGTGATCGCGCCCTCCATCATCTCGAGCACGTGGAGCGCGAGGTCGGCGGACGCCCGGTGCGGTCGCCCGCTGCGCTGCGCCCACACCATGTCGGCGAAGCCGATGCCCCGGAACTGCGGGATGTGTGGCTCCACGAGGTCGACCTCGACCCAGTCGTCGTCGGACTGCCGCTTGATCGCGACCGGCCCGCCGAACGTGTTCGGGTCGGGCACCGAGAGCGTCGCCTCCGACCCGTACACCTCGATGCACCGGTAGCGCGACGCCTGCACGTCGAAGCTCGTCACCAACGTGGCCATCGCGCCCGACCGGAACTCGATGAGGCTGCTCACGTGCGTGGGCACCTCGACGTCGATCATCTGCCCCGCGAGCGGCTCCGACGTGATCGTGCGCTGCGCGTGGGCCGCGCGCCCCATCGCGGTGACGCGCCGCGCAGGACCGAGGAGCTGCACGAGCGCCGTGAGGTAGTAGGGGCCCATGTCGAAGAGCGGCCCCGCGCCGCGTTCGTAGAAGATCGACGGGCTCGGGTGCCAGCGCTCGGGGCCGGGCGAGAGCATGAACGCGTTGGCGGCGAGCGGCTCGCCGATGTCACCCCGGTCGATGACGGCACGGCAGGTCTGGAGCCCGGCGCCGAGAAACGTGTCGGGCGCGCAACCGAGCCGCAGCTCGGCATTCGCCGCCAGCTCGACCAGCTCGGCGCCCTCGGGGAACGTGACGCCGAGCGGCTTCTCGCTGAACACCGACTTCCCGGCGCCGAGCGCGGCGCGGTCCACGTCGGCGTGCATCTTGGGCGGCGTCAGGTTGACGACCGCGTCGATCTCGGGATCGGCGAGCAGCGTGTCGACCGTCATGGCGCGCACGCCCCACTGCTCCGCCCGTTCCTCGGCTCGCTCGGGCAGCACGTCGGCGCACGCGACGAGGTCGATCCAGTCGAACATCCCGAGCGTGTAGCCGTACGTGCGGCTGATCACTCCACAGCCGACGACCGCGAGTCGGTTCACGTACGCCCTTCCGACAGGCCGTTGCCCACCAGGTACTCGTAGCTGCGCTCCACCGCGTCGAACATGTCGGTGTCGCAGCGGTCGAACTCGACGAGGTGCCAGCGCGCGTGCGTGGCGGCCGCGAGCACGCCGGGCGTGTCGATGGCACCGTCGCCGACGGCGACGTTCGCGGCCGCGCGGTCGTCGCCCGGGCCGTCCTTGACGTGGAGCAGCTCCACACGCGGCCCGAGCTCGGTGACGACGGCCGCGGGATCGGCGCCGCCGACCCGCGCCCAGTAGATGTCGACCTCGGCGATCACGCCGGGGTCGGTGTGCTCGAAGAAGTGCAGGAGCGCCGGGCGTCCGTCGTCCAGCGGCTGCAGCTCCCAGAAGTGGTTGTGGTATCCGAGGGTCATGCCGCGCTCGGTGGCCAGCTCGTTGGCCGCGTTGACGAGGTCGGCGGTCGCCCGCACCTGGTCGCGGTCGCCGAAGCCCGTGTGCGGCGCCGCCGGGATGACCACGGTGGCGCAGCCCACCGCGGCGTGGTCGTCGAGCGCGGCCTTGAACTGGTCGGACTCGGCCAGCCCCACGTGCGCGCTCGCCACCTGCAGGTTGGTGTCGGCGAGCGCGCGGCCGATCGCTTCCGGTGCCAACCCGTAGAAACCCGCGAACTCCACGCCGACGAATCCGGTGGCGTCGAGCCGCGCCAGCACGCCGGGGAGATCACGCGCGGCTTCTTCCCGCAACGTGTAGAGCTGCACACCGATCGGGATCGTTGCCGTCATGGGACGGGTCTACACCGGTGCCGATCGGCCGATCCAGTCGAATCGGCGCCGCGTAGCGTGACGAGCGTCCCGACGGCGCGATCCCGGGGGAGGAACCGTGGCCGACACGTGCCGAGCAGTGGTGTTCACCGGAGACGGGCGTCACGCGATCCGGGAGTTCGCGGTCCCCGACCCGCCCGATGGCGGCGCGGTGCTGAAGGTCGAGGCGGTCGGCCTGTGCGGCAGCGACGTCGCCCAGCACGACGGCGCACGCCTGATCCCGGGCACGAGCGTGTTCCCCGTGGTCCCCGGCCACGAGACCGTCGGGCGCGTGTGGCGGCTCGGGCGCGGCGCGGAGCTGGGCGTGCACGAGGGCGACCGCGTCGCGGTCGACGAGGTGCTCAGCGCGCAGCCGCCGCTCGCGGTGTACGGCTACACGATGCCGGTCGACGAGCGCGGCGGCCTGTTCGGCGGCTACGGCGAGTACATGGTCGTGCACGCGGGGACTCGCCTCCACCGCCTTCCCGACCACCTCCCGGCCGCCGAGCTCACCGTGTTCGAGCCGCTGGCGAACGGGGTGAACTGGGTGGAGATCGCCGGCGTTCGGCCGGGTCACACCGTGGTGGTCGAAGGTCCGGGCCACCAGGGGCTGGCGGTCCTCGTTGCGGTGCTGGCGGCCGGCGCCGAGCAGGTGATCGTGACCGGCACCGCCGACGACGGCCTGCGGCTGGACGCTGCCCGTGAGATCGGCGCGCACGAGGTGATCGACGTGTCGTCGTCGGACGTGCGCGAACAGGTCCGTGAGCTCACCGGCGGCCGCATGGCCGACGTCGTGATGGACATCGCACCGGTCGTTGCCACCGTTCCGATGGCCCTCGACCTCGTGGGGTTCCGGGGGACCGTCCTCCTCGCCGGGCTGAAGCACTTCGCGCCGGTCGACGGCATCGTGTCCGACACCATCGTCGTCCAGGGACTGCGCGTGCTCGGCGGTTCGGGGTACACGCCAGGTTCGATGGCGGCCGCGGTGGGGCTCATCACGAGCGGGGCGGTCGACGTCGGCCCCTTGCGCGGGGAGGTCTTCGGGATCGAGGCCATCGACGATGCGCTCGGCCTGCTCGCGCGCGCGATCCCGGGGCGCGACGCCGTGCGGGTGAGCCTCGTGCACGAGGCTTGACAGAACCCTCACACTCGCACGCGGTCGGGGCACACGGAATCCGGCAACACTCGCCGCATGACGGGCGCGGCGCCGACGGTCGACACGCTGCGGGACCGGCCCACCCGCGCCGGGCTGGTCGCCACGTTCACGTTCGTGGGCGCGTTGTCGCTCGCGCTCGTGGTGCGGGGCGGCGCGTTCCTGGTGGGGATCGCCCTGCTGTTCCTCGTCTTCGTCCCGCTCGAGCGGCTGTTCGCGCTCCGACCGCAGAAGGTCTTCCGCAAGGGGCTGCTCACCGACCTCACGCACTTCGTCGTGAACAACGTGTTGGTGACGGTCGCGACGCTCGCGCTGGTCGTGGTCGCCGCCATCCCGTTGTTCTGGGTGCGCCGCCTCGACCTGCAGGGTGACCTGCCCACCGGCGCGGCGGTGCCGCTGGCGATCGTGCTCGTGTTCGTCGGCCAGTACTGGGGCCACCGGCTCACGCACACGGTGCCGTTCCTGTGGCGCTTCCACGCCGTACACCACAGCATCGAGCAGATGGACTGGGTGGCGGCCGGGCGCCTCCACCCGCTCGACTCGGGCTTCACGCAGGCGTTCACGGTCATGCCGCTGTTCCTGCTCGGCTACGGCGGCGGCGTGTTCGCCGGCGCGGCCGTCTTCGTGACGCTCCTCGCGATCTTCCAGCACGCGAACGTGCGGCTCCGGTTCCCCGTGGTGCGGTGGATCGTCCCGACGCCGGAGTGGCACCACTGGCACCACGCCATCGACGACGAAGCACGCGACAAGAACTTCGGGCTCCCCGTCGTCGACAAGCTCTTCGGCACCGCGCACCTGCCGAAGGGACGCCGACCCACCGGGTTCGGCACCCACGACCCGGTACCCGCGACGGGCTACCTCGCCCACCTCGCGTACCCGTTCCGCGCCCCCACCCCGTAGTTGCGTCAGCCACCGACCCTATACGTCGGTTGCTGACGCAAGTTCGATGAGGCCTGAGAGTCCTAGTCGCAATCGGGCAGGAGGCCGAGCTGCGCGAGCAGCTCGGCCTCGTCCCAGTACTGGCGGAAGCTGCGGATGCGGTCGCCGTCGAGCTCGGCCACCGTGACCCCGTGCACCGTGACGCGCACACCGGTCGGTTCGATCCGGAGGTCGTCGTCGAAGACGAGCGGCCCGCTGTGGGTGGCCGTGATCGTCCACTCGACACAGGCCTGGTCGCCGCCGACGTCGAGCGGGGCGAAGGCGAGCTCCACGTCGGAGAACGCGTCGTCGCGGTCCTCCAGCTCGATGGCGAGCTCGGCCGCCGATTCCACCGCCATCATCGGTGACCAGCCCTTCACGTCGTCGGCGTAGAGCTCGGCGAGCACGGAGCTGTCACCCGTCGCACCGGCTTGCAGGCCGCGGACCAGGAGCGCGCTCGGCACCGGCAACTCCGGGCTCGCGCCGGGCCGCGTCGCGGTGGCGGCCGCGTACGCGGCGTGTGCGCGGGCGTTGCACTCGGCCTGCTCGTCGCGACCCCGGCGTGCGTACGCCGCGCCGACAGCATTCGCTCTCAGCAATGGACGGCGCCTCCCGAACAGCGGTTCCACTCCGGGCCCTTTCGCCGGGACACCAGCCAGGGTGGGCGACGTGCTCGAGGACGGCATCATCCGCGCGGGATGAAATCCCGCTCACGGATCGAGCAGGCCGGCCTCTCGTGCACGGTCCACGGCCGCGGTGCGCGAGCTGACCCCCAGCTTGCGGTACACCGCGATCGCCTGCGTCTTCACCGTGTTGCGCGACACGTAGACCTGGTCGGCGATCTCGGCGAAGCTCAGGTGGGTGGGGAGATACCGGAGCACGCGGAGCTCGGCCGGCGTGAGCGGCGCCGCCGCCACGCCGAGCGGCACCTCCACCGCATCGAGATGCGACTGGGCGTCGGCGAGCAGCTCGGGCAGTCGCCCGCTGTCGGGATACCGGTCGAGCAGCGCCTGCGCATCGACGAGCAGGGTGCGCGCCATCGCGGCGTCTCCGATGGTGGTCAGCGCCCGCGCGAGGAGGATCCGCGCGTCGATCTGCCCGTACACCGCGACACCGACGAGCCGACTCACGAGCCACACGCCCCGCTTCACGAGGTCCCTGACGTCGCTGCGACCGTCGCGGGCGTGCACGTACGCGACGGCCCCGAAGATCTCGGCGACGGCCGGCCGCTCCTCGACCTCGTACTCCTCGACGAGTCGCAGAGCGTCGTCGGCCATGCGCGACGCGCTCGTCCAGTCGCCCGTTTCGGCGTCGAGCAACGCGAGCTGCGCGGTGCAGTGGGCGGCCACGATCGGCATGTACACGATGCCGAGGTGCAGCCCTTCCCGGCAGCGGGCGCGCGCGGCGTCGGAGTCACCGAGGAGACGGGACGCGAGACCGGAGAACACGCATGCCACCGCGTGTGTGGGACCATCCGGATACTGCCGGTACGCGACGTCGGCGGCGTCGCGCGCGGCCGTGAGGCCGTTGGCCCCGATCTGCGCCTGCACCAGGGCCACGGCGCCCGCGAGCGGCGCGCCGTCGGGCAGCCGCTCGTCGGAACCGAAGGTCTGCAGGATCGTGGCCCAGCGGTCGAGGTCCTCGGTGTTCCCGCCGGTGAACGCCGCCCAGGCAGCGGCGAGCGCGAGCGCGGGGCGGGCGGCGATCTCGTCCTCGGTGAACGGTTCCAGCCAGCGTTGGACGGTGGCCGTGCGCCCACTTCCCACGTAGGCCATCAGGTTCGTCCACACGAGCGTGCTCACGCGGTCAGCGTCGCCGGCGCGCCGCGCGTACGCGATCGCAGTGTCGGGCTCGCCGTTGCCCTCCCACCACTCACTCGCGGCACGGAGCAGCCGGGGCTCCGACTCGGGCTCGCGACGGTGCAACTCGGCGCGGAGCAGGTCGCGGAACATCCGGTGGAACCGGTACCACTCCCGGTCGCGACCGAGCGCGATCACGAAGAGGTTCGAACGCTCGAGCTGGTCGAGCACCTCCGCCGAGCCGGACCGTTCGAGCACCGCGTCGCACTTGTCCCCCGACAGCTTCTCCAGGACGGACGCGCGCGTGAGGAACTCCACGTGCTCCTCGCTCTCTGCGCGCAACACCTCCTGGATGAAGTACGCCGCGACGGCGCGCTCGTCGCCGCCGAAGCCCGCGAGGTCGAGGTCGGGGTTGTCGCGTAGCGCCAACGTGCTGAGGTACAGGCCCGCCGGCCAGCCCTCGGTTGCGTCGACCAACGCCGCCGCGGTTGCAGCCGAGACCTCGGCGTCGACGGCGCGGAACAGGGCCGCGCCCTCGGCGACCGACATCTTGAGGTCGTCGGTGCGGACCTCGACGACGTCGCGGTTCGCGCGCCAGCGCGCCAGCGGGAGTGCGGGTTCGGCGCGGGACGCGATGATCGAGCGCGAGCCCGGCGGAAGGTGCTCGACGACGACGCGCAGGATCGCGAGCGCGGTCGTGGACCGGATGACGTGCGCGTC
>DASPTH010000324.1:0-4051 GCA_035623515.1 Acidimicrobiia bacterium | reverse complement strand
ATCGAGCGACGGTTCGCGCCCGATGCCGCCACCGGCCGTGGGATCGCGCTCGTGCAGAAGCTCGCGACCACGTGGGGCGTCGAGCGCTCGGAGACCGGCAAGGAAGTGTGGTGCGAGATCGAGTTCCCTGCTCCGAGCGGCGACCGCACCGAGATCTCCACGTGACCGACCTGGTGCACGTCCGGTTCGTCGGCGCACCGGTGCCCTTGATGCTCCGTGCCACCCAACACCAACAGGAGCTGATCCGTGAGTTCACGCTCATCCAGTTGTCCGACGAACGCGACAAGGGTGACGTGCCGGAGCGTCTCCTCGAGGTCATCGAGCGCCAGCGCGCCGAGTTCGCGCACCTTTCCTTCCGACGGCCCGACGAACTCGCCGGCGCCATCGAGCGAGGCGACCCGCTCGTCGACATCGAGATCGACCTGCCCCGCGAGGCGCGAGCGGCTGCGGTCGAGGTGCAGGCGCTGCTCGTGGAGGCCGACGACTTCTGCCGCCACGGCGACCTGATCACGTTGGCGGCCGCCCCGGACGTCGTCCAGTTCCGCGCGTGGTTTCTCGGTGAGATCGTGCGCCAGCTCGACGGGCAGCCACCGACGCCGTACCCGGGTGGGACCGCGCCCGAAGCATGACCGCGGACGGTGTCGTCTACGCAGCCAATCTGTGGGAGGACGCCGTCGAGCGCGTCGAGCAGTCGGCCGCGCTGGACCCGATCGCCGACTCCTTGCACGGATGCATGTCGCGGCTGCTCCGGAACGGCCGCGTCAAGGACGTGCTGAGCGGAACCTGGCTCGGCCACGCGGCACACCCGATGTTCACCGACCTGCCGATCGGCTTCTGGACCTCGGCGTTCGTCCTCGATCTCGTCGGCGGCCGGCAGTCGCGAGGCGCGGCAGAACTGCTCGTGGGCTTCGGGGTGCTGAGCGCGCTCCCCACGGCCGCGACCGGCGCTTCCGACTGGTCGGACACCGAGGGTGCCTCACGACGGGTCGGGCTCGTGCACGCGATGGCGAACGCGTCCGCGACCGTGCTCTACGCCTGGTCGTGGAACGCGCGGCGGCGCGATCGCTACGTGCAAGGGGTGGCCCTGGGGATGCTCGGCGCCACCGCGGCGACCGTCGGCGGCCTGCTCGGTGGCCACCTGCTCGCTCGGCTCGGGACGGGTGTCGACCACACCGCCTTCCTTCGTGCACCGACCGAGTGGACACCGACGCTCGCCGAAGCCGGCGTGTCGGACGTACCCGTCCGGGTCGAGGTCGGGGGCGTCCCCGTGCTCCTGGTCCGCCACCACGGGCGCGTCGTTGCCCTGTCGGCGATCTGCCCGCACCGCGGCGCGCCCCTCGACGAGGGCACCGTCGAGGCGGAGGCGATCACGTGCCCGTGGCACCGGAGCCGATTCGCGCTCGACGGGGGCCGGCTGATGCGAGGCCCGGCGGCGGAACCGCTCGCGTGTTACGAGTCGCGCGTCGTCGACGGGACAGTGGAGGTGCGCTCGAGACGGTCGTGACGTACGGGTCAGGGCGTGACGGTCAGATGGGTGTTCACGCCCGTGATCTCGAGCACCTTGCGCACGTGCGGCGGTGGCGAGTCGACCACGATCTCGCCGTCGTCGTCGAGTCGGTTGCGCGCGGCGACGAGGACACCGATGCCCGAAGAGTCGAGGAACCCGAGGTCGCGGCAGTCGAAGACGATCTGTCGCGATCCCGCGGCCAGCAGACCGTCGAGGAACTCACGCAACTGGGGCGCGGTCGCCATGTCGATCTCACCGTGCACGGTGACATCGGCACGCGACCCCGATTGCGAGGTCAACTCCAACTCGAGGTCGGCCACCGGTCACACCTCCGACGCCGGGGACGTACCGTCGGGCCTGCACAATACGACGATCGTCGCGTCGTCGTGCATCCGACCCGCCGCGAAGGCTTCGGCTTCGTCCAAGCACCGTTTCACGATGGACGCTGCAGCCTCGCAGCGCGCGCCGCTCACCAACGCGCGCAGGCGCTCGGGCCCGAAGAACTCGCGGGCGTCGTTCCGGACCTCGACGAGCCCGTCGGTGTACGCGCAGAGGTTGTCACCGGGCGCGATCCACGCGGTCTGCGTGTCCCAGCCGGAGCCGATCAAACCGACGAGCGGGCCGGTCGGCTCCAGGTCGGCTGCGCCGTCCGCGGTGCAGATGAACGCCGGCGGGTGGCCCGCGTTGGCGTAGGTCACCTGCCCGTCCTGCGTGTCGATGATCGCGACGAAGGCGGTCAGGAACACTTCGGACCCCATCGAACCGAGTTGACTCGCCGCAGCATCGATCGCGTCCCCGGGCGCAACCTCCGCCGCGAGAGACGCGCGCACGAGCTCCTTGTACCGCAGCGCGAGGATGCCTTCCGTCGCGCCGTGCCCCGCGATGTCGACGACGATCAGGCCGAGCGCGCCACTGGCGAGATGGGCGAGGTCGTAGCAGTCGCCGGCGACGACGCCTTCGGCCGCACGGAGGCGCGCGGCGACCGTCCACCCCTCGGGCAGAGACCCGATGTCCGGCTCGAGCTGGGAGCGCAACGCGAGGACGACTGCAGCGTTCTGCTCGACGGCTTCGCGGGCGCGCTCGGCTTCGACGCGCTCGTGCTCGATGCGCCGGCGCATTTCGTCGATGTCGGTGGCGAGTTCCGCGATCTCCGGTGGACCGGTGGCGTGGATGCTCGCGTCCGGCTCCCCGCTGCGCACGCGGCGAACGTCGGCGACGAGACGGTCGATGGGCCGCGTGACCCAGCGTCGGATGAGCCACGCCGCGACGAGCGTTCCCGTCGCCAGGACGACGAGCACGAGCACGACGAGAAGCGTGAGTTCGCGTCGCGTGGTCGCGGCTCGATCATCGGACCGCGTGGTCGCCTGCGCGACCTGCCGGTCGAGGGCATCGAGGTTTCGCTGGACGGTCGCGAACAGAGCGGCACCGGTTCCCGAGTCGATCGACTGGAGCGCGCCCTGGCGATCGCCGGAACGCGCGAGCGCGATCTCCGGCTCCGCCGCCTCGGTCCGCCACCGGCTCGCGGCCGCCGCGACCTCCTGCAACGGAGCGCGCAACTCCGGCACCGAGGTCGCGGCGCTCTGCAACGACTTCAGCAGTTCGGCGGCGTCGTTGCTGGCCTTCGTGTAGGGGCGGAGGAAGGAGTCGTCGGCGGAGATGGCGAAACCGCGTTCACCGTCCTCCTGCTCGGAATAGGCGGCGCGCAGGCGCCCCACCTCTTCCCGGGCCACCCGGATCGTCCGTCCGTGCACCGCCGCTTCGTCCCGGGCCCGTACGACAGCTCGGGCCAAAACGCCTAGGATCACCACTCCGAGAACCACCCCCACGAAGAGCAGGAGCAGGCGTCGCCGGAGGAGCACCAACGGCACTGTAAGTCCTGACCATCCGATCTGCGACCCGGCCCATGGCAGGTGAGGCCAACGACAAAAGTGGTTTCGGCGACCCGTAGGGCGGGGTACCCAAGGTTGTGCCGGCCCCTCCCGGCACACCGACAGGCGACGCGGGCTCCGGCCCGCGTCGCCGTCGTTCCGGGCCAGAACTCGTCAGCTCGCGGGAAGGTTCGCGTGCTTCACGCAGCGAAAGGAGCTCGTACCGTCGGCGGCCGCGACCTCGAGCTCGTCGACCACCGCCTCGATGATCGTCCGCGAGAGCTCGTTGTCGGCGAGGTACCCGGGCGTGGCCCGACCCTCGACGGTGACCGTCCCGCGCGCCACACCGAAACCGAGCGTGACCTTGCTGTCCGGACCCGTGATCAGCGCGCACAGCTCGCTCACCGCGATGCGCAGGTCGTCGATGTCTTCGTAGTCGAAGCCCGCTCGGCTGCCGGCGTCGGCCGACGTGAGCCGGGCCAGGCGGAGGAAGTCGGGCGTTCCGGGGAACGAAATGGTGATTTCGGGCTCCCCTTCCACGCGCGCAGCATAGGCAGACCACCGCGTTTGGTCGGACGGCGACCCGGGAACACTCGTCGGACGTTCGCCGTTGCGCGGCCCGATCACGGGCGTCGTCGCGATGGCACGGTGGGGAGGCTCCTGGCAGCATGGACCA
>DASPTH010000319.1:0-2787 GCA_035623515.1 Acidimicrobiia bacterium | reverse complement strand
CTCGATCACGATGACGGTGTTCCCCGCGTCGACGAGCCGGGAGAGGACGCCCAGCAGCCGGCGGACGTCTTCGAAGTGCAACCCCGTGGTGGGCTCGTCGAGGATGTAGAGCGTGCGCCCGGTCGCGCGCTTGCCGAGCTCGGACGACAGCTTCACCCGCTGCGCCTCGCCGCCCGACAGCGTGGGCGCCGGCTGACCGAGCCGTACGTAGCCCAGCCCGACGTCGACGAGCGTCTGGAGGTGCCGCGCGATCGTGGGCTGGTTGGCGAAGAACTCGAGCGCCTCCTCGATCGACAGGTCGAGCACCTCGGCGATGTTCTTGCCCTTGAAGGTGACGTCGAGCGTGTCACGGTTGTAGCGCGCCCCCTTGCACACCTCGCACGGGACGTACACGTCGGGGAGGAAGTGCATCTCGATCTTGATCGTGCCGTCGCCCGCGCACGCCTCGCACCGACCGCCCTTGACGTTGAACGAGAAACGCCCGGGCTGGTACCCGCGCACCTTCGATTCCTGCGTGGACGCGAACAGCGTGCGGATCTTGTCGAACACGCCCGTGTACGTGGCGGGGTTCGAGCGCGGGGTGCGGCCGATCGGCGACTGGTCGATGCTGATGACCTTGTCGATGTGCTCCGCACCCTCGATCGCCTTGTGGCGTCCCGGCACCTCGCGTGACCGATAGACCTTCTGCATCAACGCCGGGTAGAGGATGTCGCTCACGAGCGTGCTCTTGCCGCTCCCGCTCACGCCCGTGACCGCGACGAAGCACCCGAGCGGGAAGTCGACGTCGATGTTCCGCAGGTTGTGCTCGTGCGCGTCGCGCACGGTGATCCACGCGTCGCCCGGCGTCCGGCGGATCTCCGGCACCGCGATCGACCGCTTGCCGCCGAGGTACTGCCCGGTGACGGAGCGCGGCTCGGCGAGCAGTTTCTTCAGCGTCCCCGCGACGACGATCTCGCCGCCGTGCTCCCCCGCACCCGGCCCGATGTCGACGATGTGGTCGGCGACGCGGATCGTCTCCTCGTCGTGCTCGACGACGATCACGGTGTTGCCGAGGTCGCGGAGCCGCAGCAGGGTGTCGATCAGCCGCTGGTTGTCGCGCTGGTGGAGGCCGATCGACGGCTCGTCGAGCACGTAGAGCACCCCGACCAGCCCGCTGCCGATCTGCGACGCCAGCCGGATGCGCTGCGCCTCGCCGCCTGCCAGGGTCGCCGACGACCGGTTGAGAGTGAGGTAGTCGAGGCCGACGTCGAGCAGGAAACGGAGCCGCTCGTTGACCTCTTTCTCGACGCGTTCCGCGATCATGCGGTCGCGCTCGGACAGGTCGAGCGCACCGAGGAACTCGGCGGCTCGCCGGATCGACAGCTCGCCGACCTCGTAGATGTTCTTGTCGCCGACCGTCACCGCGAGCGACGCCGGGCGCAGCCGCGCGCCGTCGCACGCCGGGCACGGCACCTCACGCATGTAGCCTTCGATCTGCTCGCGCGAGCGGTCACTGTCGGACTCCTGGTGCCGACGCTCGAGCCACGGCACGACACCCTCGAACTGCGTGGTGTACGAGCGTTGCCGCCCGTAACGGTTGCGGTACGAGACCCTGACCGGCCGGTTGCCGGTGCCGTACAACACCGCGTTCTTCGCGCTCTTCTTGAGCTTCCTCCACGGCGTGTCGAGTGAGAAGTCGAACTCGGCGGCGACCGACTCGAGGACACGTTCGAAGTAGTGGCTCCGGAAGCCGGCCCACGCCGCGATCGCGCCCTCGCCGATCGACAGGTCGTCGTTCGGTACGACGAGCTCGGGGTCGACCTCGAAGCGCGTGCCCAACCCGTCGCACCGCTCGCATGCGCCGTACGGCGAGTTGAACGAGAAGTTCCGCGGCGCGAGCTCGTCGAACGAGATGCCGCAGTGCGTGCACGCCAGGTGTTCCGAGAACGTCAACGTGTCCAGTTCTTGGTCACGCTCACTCGGCGGGCGGGATGCACCCGCGCCGCCCTCCGGGCCGTTCACCGCTCCGGCCGGCTCGGTCGCTCCTGCTCCCTCGCCGCTCTCCCTGGGCACGATCTCCACTTCGGCGACACCCTCGGCGAGGCGCAGCGCGGTCTCGAGCGAGTCGGTGAGGCGCCGCTCGATGCCGCCGCGGCGCACCAGCCGGTCGACGACCACCTCGATCGTGTGGTTCTCGTAGCGCGCCAGGCGGCTCCCGCTGCCGAGGTCGACGATCTCGCCGTCGACCCGGGCACGCGTGTACCCCTGCTGCGCCAGCTCCCTCAGCAGGCCCTCGTACTCGCCCTTCCGCCCGCGCACGACGGGCGCGAGCACCTGGAACCGAGTGCCTTCGGGCAGTTGCAGCACCCGGTCGACGATCTGCTGCGGTGTCTGCCGGGTGATCACGCGGCCACAGTTCGGGCAGTGCGGCACGCCGATCCGCGCGTAGAGCAGCCGCAGGTAGTCGTAGATCTCCGTGATGGTGCCGACCGTGGACCGCGGGTTGCGCGACGCCGACTTCTGGTCGATCGAGATCGCCGGTGAGAGCCCTTCGATGAAGTCGACGTCGGGCTTGTCCATCTGCCCGAGGAACTGCCGCGCGTACGCCGACAACGACTCGACGTAGCGCCGCTGGCCCTCCGCGTAGATCGTGTCGAAGGCGAGCGAGGACTTGCCCGACCCGGACAGCCCGGTGAACACGATCATCGCGTCGCGCGGGAGGTCGAGCGAGACGTCCTTGAGGTTGTGCTCTCGGGCGCCACGGACGACGAGGCGATCTGCCACGGGTGCTTCCTTCGGTGCTGCGAT
>DASPTH010000317.1:0-6498 GCA_035623515.1 Acidimicrobiia bacterium | reverse complement strand
CGTTGCACCGACCGGTGGCGATCCCGGACAGGTCGGCGTGCTCGACGACGGCACCAGTGGTCTCGACCCGCAGCACCTGCTTCCGCTGCATCGACACCACGAGCAGGCGCCCGTCCGGCAGCCACCCGAGGCCGCTCGGGTGGTCGTCGATCTCGAGCATCGTCTCGCGTTCGCCGTCCGCGGTGACCGCCGCGACGCGGTGCTGATAGAAGTCGGAGTACCAGAGGCGGCCGTCGTGCCACCGTGGCCCCTCACCGAAGTCGATTCCGCCGATCAGTTCCTGCAGTCCCGTCACCGGGTCATCTTCTCGCACTCGCCGCGGGCTCCGCGTGCCCCCGCTCGGCGGTGACGGTTCCCTTTGGCAAGATCTCGTCGTGGGCTCGGTCGAATCTCGCGACGAGACCCGCGTGGTTGTCCGGCGAGGTGGCGCGCGGTGATGAGGTCGTCAGCGAGGGCCGCGTGGCGACCCGGTGCGGATCGGCATCTCCGCCCAGCCCACCTGGAACTCCGACGCCTCGCGTTCGAGAGCAGAGTCGTCGACGTCGTACTCGGGGAAGCGATCGAGCAGCTCGCGCATCATGACCACGCCCTCGAGGCGCGCGACGTGCGCGCCGATGCAGAAGTGCGCGCCGTGACCGAGCCCGAGGTGGCGCTCCATCCGGCGATCGGCGTCGAAGCGGTCGGGGTCTTCGAACTCCCGCTCGTCGCGGTTGGCCGAGATCAGCAGCAGCACGACCCGTTGTCCCGCGCGCATCGGCTGCCCGGCGATGTCGGCGTCCGCGAGGAGCGTCCGCCCGACGAACTGGAGGGGGAGATCGTGGCGCAGGATCTCCTCGAACGCGTTCGGTATCCGCGCGGGATCGGCCGCGAGCGCGGCACGCTGGTCGGGATGGCGCCAGAGCTCGTAGGCACCCGCCGCCATGACCTTCGGCAAGGTCTCGGTGCCGCCGATGAACAAGGTCACGAGCTGGTCGACGATCTCCTGGTCGTCGAGCGGACCGTCGGCGACGCGGCACGCGACCAGCCCGTCGATGATGTCGCCCGGCTCGCGCGCCGGTCGACGGCGCCGGTCCGCCACGAACGCTCGGAGGCGCTCGTCGATCTCGACACGGGCCGCCGTGCCGTGCTCGCTGAACCCCGCCTGGCCCGGCTCGCGCCGCACGTATCGGTTCACGAGCGTGACGAGCTCGACACCCTCGTCGGGGGGCAGGCCGACGAGTTGCGCGGCAACCGCGGCCGACACGGGCGACGCGTAGTCGTGGCGCACGTCGAAGGTGCCGCGCGCCGACACCTCGTCGAGGCGGGCCGTGGCGAGCGCTCGCACAGCGTCCCCGAGGCCGGCGACCGCGCCCGGCCGGAACGGGTCGATCATGGCCTGCCGGAGACGCGTGTGATGGGGCGGGTCGAGCATCGAGAAGCTCGGCACCGGCCGGTGCAGCGACGTGTCGGGCGGGCCGTCGTTCCCCCGCAGCAGCCGCTCGCGGTGGAACACAGGACCCTCCACGATGGAGAAGTGCTCGCGGTCCGACAACACCTGCCAGACGTCGTCGAACCGAGGCAGTGCGTACGCGTCGTACGCGTCGATACGGTACGTACGGTAACGAGCCCTGAGCGCGTCGTAGATCGGGTAAGGGTTGGTCATGACGTCCGTTGAGAACGGGTCGTACTCGACCGCGTCGACGCTCATGCGCGCGGCACGGTACTACCGGTCGTGAGCGACGACGCGGGGAAGCCGCTGACCGTCGTGTGCTGCTCGGGAGGCGGCATCCGGTCCGCCAGTTTCAACCTCGGCGCGCTCCAGGCGCTCGCGGCGCACGAGCCCGCCGTCGAGCCGGCGTTCATGGTCGCGGTGTCGGGCGGCGCGTACATCGCCTCGTCACACTGCTTGGTCGCGGACGAGTCGCCCACCCGTCCTGCGCCGCGCGACGTGTACCGTCCGGGCTCGCCGGAGGAGAACCATCTCCGCGACAACTCGCGCTACCTCCTGCCCGACGGCAAGACCGCGCTCTGGGGGGCGGTCCGGCTGTTCGGCGGGTTGCTGTTCAACCTCGCGCTGCTCGTGGGCTGGGTGTTCGTGGGCGGCCACGTCCTCGGCTGGCTGCTGCACTGGTGGAGCGTGCTCACGGGCCTCGGGAACGGCCACCCCGAGGCCTCGATCGGCTGGGCGTGGGTCGTGCCGGTCGCCGCGGTCGCGATCTCGTTGGTCTTCGCGCTCGGTCACTCGTCGGGCCGGCAGCGGGCGGCGTGGTTGGCGATGCTCTTCGCCGTCGGGTCCGCCGCGCTGCTCCTCGCGGTGCCGGTCGTCGGCGCTGCGCTCTATGACACCGGCATCCACGACAGCGGCAACGTGGGTGTCGTTTTGCGCGGGATCGGCTTCGCGAGCCCGAAGGGGTGCGCGCAGGCACGGATCGACGAGGCGGACAAGAGCGATTCGATCTGTGGTGTCACCACCGGTAGCCACGAATCGAACAAGCAGGCCGCGCCGGACGCGTACGCGAACGCGCCGAGAGACCCCGGCAACCAGGCGGGAGGGTTCGTCGCGTTCGTCGTGGCACTCGCCGCGCTCGTGCGTGCCGCGCTCGGGCGGTTGCGCGGCCAGAGCCCGACCGAGACGGGCGCGCCGGCGAAGGAGGCGACGGAGGCGACCACCGTTCCTGCGTCGCTCACGGCGCGCGTAACGCGAACGCTCCGCGACGCGCTGCTCCCCTGGCTCGGATCGCTCCTCGTTCTCGCGGTGCTCGCGCTCTTCTTCGTGCGGTGGACGGCCGACGGCGCGCGCTACGGCTACGACGCGCAGGAACTCCTGCACGTGGCCATCGCGCTCGGGGTCCTCCTGCTGCTCCGGGTGCTCGTCGACGTGAACCGCACGTCGATGCACGGCTTCTACCGCGACCGGCTCGCCAGCGCGTACTCGGTCGTCCGCGAGTCGGACCAGTCGACCCGTGAGACGCCCGACGCCCACCTCTCCGACCTCCGCGGCGCCCTCCCCCCCGACCTCGTGCTGTGCGCGACGGCCAACATCCGTGCCACCGGAGAGGTGCCGCCCGGGCGCGGCGCCATCTCGTTCACGTTCACACCCGAGAGGATCGGGCTCTCGGCCGCGCCGCCGCAGGGCACCCGCGCCGAGGCCGCGAACGTGCTCGGCCGGCAAGACGTGTTCGCCGATTCGGCCACGTACGAGGCGGTCGTCGGCAAGCGGTTGCTCACGTTGTGCGACGCGGTCGCGATCAGCGGTGCCGCGCTCTCGCCGCTCATGGGCAAGATGACGCGCCCGGCCCAGCGGTTCCTCTTCACCGTCGCGAACGTGCGGCTCGGTATCTGGATGCCGCACCCGAGCTTCGTGGGACTCGTCGCCAACCCCCCGTCGTCGACGGCGCAGATGCCCTTCACCGACCGCATGTGGTACTGGGTGCTGCGCAACCGCGCGTACCCGTCGCCGTCACCCTGGAGGCGAGCGTTCCACTGGTTCGTCTGGCACGCGGTGCAGCCCAACGCCCGGCTCCTGCTCGCCGAGGCGTTCGGATCGAACAAGGTGCGCAGCACGTGGCTCTACATCACCGACGGCGGCCACTTCGACAACCTCGGCCTCGTGGAGGCGCTGCGGCGCGGCGCAACCGAGCTGTTCGTCTTCGACGCGTCGGGCGACCGCGTCACGTCGTGGAACACGCTCGGTGAGGCCATCGCGCTGGCGCGGACGGAGGTGGGCGTCGAGATCGACATCTCACCCGAGAAGATGGTCGAGAACGGGCAGGTAGTGCGGCCGTGGGCCACCGGCACCTTCACCTACACGTGGGACGACACGCCGGCTGGTACCTCGCCGCGCACCGGGACGCTGCACCTCTGCAAGCTCGGCGTGTGGCCGGGAGCACCGTGGGACGTGAAGGCCTACGCGGCGCGCCATCCGACATTTCCGACGGACGCGACCATCCAGCAGCTCTACGACGACGAGGAATTCGAGGCGTACCGCGCGCTCGGCTACGCCGCCACCCAGGCGTTGCTCACCGCGCCGCCCGGCTCGTAGGGGCGATCAGTCGGCGCGATCGGCGGCGACCTCGTCGTAGGTCGCGTAGTCGGAGCCCGTGTCGTCGGCGAACTCGAACTCCATGAGGCCCACCGCGCCCCACTGCTCGCGGAGGTAGCCGTCGTTGGCGTCGAGCAGCCCGAGCTTGCGGACGTTGGGCACCAACTTGGCGAAGAACGCGCTCTGGAACCCGACGAATTGCCCGCGGTTGAGCTCGGCCGAGGCCTCGCGCAGGAAGGGGCGCACGTCGTCGACTGCGACACCCATCCGTTCCCAGACCTCGGGCGTGGTGGAACGCGCCCGCGAGTTGAGCGTGGCCTCGACGAGGAACTCCTGGCGTTCTTTGAGCTCGGGCTCGGTGAGGCCGGCGTAGAGCTCCTGGAGGCTGAGGACACCGAACGCGACGTGACGCGCTTCGTCCGACATCACGTACCGGAGCAGCTTGTGCATGAGGGGTTCGTGGATGCGTCGCACCATGTCACCGAACGCCGCGAGCGCCAGACTCTCGATCACGATCTGCATGCCCAGGTACGCGATGTCCCACCGGCTGTCCTCGAGCAGCGCGTCGATCTGCTGTTCGAGGTACGGGCTCATGGGGTACGCCTCACCGAGCTTCGTGTCGAGGTACTTGGCGAACACCTCGGTGTGGCGCGCCTCGTCCATCGTCTGCGTCGCGGCGTAGTACTTCGCGTCGATCCACGGCACCGCTTCGACGAGCTTGGCCGCGGTGAGCATGGCGCCCTGCTCGCCGTGCATGAACTGGCTCAACTGCGCCTTCAGCATCTCGATGCCGAGCGCGAGGAACTCGCCCTCACCCCAATTGGCGAGCGGAGAGCCCGGGATCCGGGCCGCGGTACGAACGAGCGCGTCCGTGGGCGACTGCTGCTGGCGTACGAGCTCCTCGGGATCGACATCGGTCTCCCAGTCGAGGTCGTTGACGCTGCTCCACTGCGAGGAGACACCCTTGTTGTAGAGCGTGACGAGTTGGTCGCGCTCACGCGCGTAGTTCCACGCATAGATCATGTCGGCCTGGTCGTGCACGCGTTTGATGGTCGCGTCGACCTCGTCGCGGTCGGGCAGCTCCTGTTCGGTGTCGCTCGTCATCTGTCGCGCTCCTTGCTCGTTCACGGTGTCGACGTCGCCGCCGGTTCACGAGCGCCGTCGCCCAGCATGCGCCGAACCACGCCGTGCGCCTCGTGCGCATCACCGGCGGCGATGGCGTCGGCCAGTGCGCGCTGGGGAAGGCGCACCCCGCGGCGCTGCAGCTCGACCAGCGCATGCCCGACCGCGCCGCGTTGGTCGCGGGCCCGCGCCGACGCCGCGTCGACCACGCGGTAGAAGCTGCCGACGAGCAGCTCCAACGCGATCGAATGGGTCGCCCGCGCGACGCCCTGGTGGAACGCGCGGTTGGCATGCGCGACCGCCGTGGCGTCCGCGGTCGCCGCCGCATGCTCGAGGTCGCGCGCGAGGGCGTCGAGCTGCGTGATCTCCGCGGCGGTGATCCGCTCGAACAGCAGGTCGAGCGCGCCTTCGTAGATGATGCGGAGGACCTCGTTGGTGGACGCGAGCGGCGACGGATCGCCGTGCGCCTGCCGCGGGTGTGGCAGGCGGATGAGGTCGGGCAGCAGCTCGATCGAACCGGTCCGCCGGTAGTCGAGCACCCGGCACCGCGCCCCCTGACGGCGCTCGACGAGACCCTGGTGCTCGAGCTGCGCGAGGCCCTCGCGGATCGTGGTGCGGTTGACACCGAACTGCTGGGTGAGCACTCGCTCGGAGGGCAGTGCGTCACCCGGGGCGTACTCACCGGAGAGGATGGCGTCGCGGATCTGGTCGGCGATGCCGTCGGCGAGCTCCGAGCGGACGACTGCGGCGAAGGTCATGGGCGCGTGCCGGGTCCTGACTGGTCGGCTGGTCCAACCAGTGTGCGCCGCTCCGCCGCGCCCGTCAAGCGCGCGCCGGCGGTGGCGGGTGAGACTGGCGCCGTGGCCGACGAGACCGGCGAGGCCGGTGCGAAGGGCGAGAGCGGCGAGACCGGCGAGACCGGCGCGACGGGCGAGGCGCCCGGCGGACCGGCCGCCGAGCCCGCACGGCTCGTCTCGGCGGTGCTCGACGAGGAGGCACGCCGCCAGGCCGACGCGGCCTCGCTCGACGCCCACGACGACGGCGACGTCGACGTCGCCGGCCTGCCCGGCGTCGGCGGTGACGCGCCGCCGACACGCGAGGTGCTCGACCGCAGCGGTCGTGCGCTGCTCCTCACCGTCGGCGCGATGTGGGGACTGGGGTTCGCCGTCTTCGCGGTGGCCGCCGCGCTGGCGCTGAAGATCTCGCACCAGTACGACTTCAGCTTCCGTTTCCTGGTGCAGGTGGTGGTCCTCCCGGGCTTCACGATCGTGGCGGTCTCGCAGCCGCTCGGCAACCTCGTCGACCGACCGCGCACGAACCGGCCGGTGGTCATGCGGTGGCTCCTCGGCGTCTCG
>DASPTH010000305.1:0-2795 GCA_035623515.1 Acidimicrobiia bacterium | reverse complement strand
TGTTCCACCCGATCTCGAGCTGGGAGCGTGCCGCCGCCGACGACGAGGTCATCGCCGCGAACCGCGCCTTCACGGATGCGATGCGCGAGTTCGGCACCGGAGCCGCCTACCTCAACTTCACGCCCGAAGCCGATCGGGTCCGAGACGCCTTCGGCGACGCGAAGTACGAGCGGCTCGTCGCGCTCAAGGACGAGTACGACCCGCACAACGTCTTCCACGGGAACCAGAACATCAAGCCCAGCCGCGCCAGCGGCGAGCCGGTGCTCACCTGATCCGTCCGGCCGGCGGCGCGTCAGCCGCCGGCCATCGCGCCGACGACGCAGAACGGCTCGGCGCCGGCGGCGACCGCGTCGGGGAGCGGCGCGTCGGGCGATTCGTGCGACAGGTCCTCCTCGCCGCCGAAGAAGCGCACGAACGCCCGGCGCTGTTGCGTCGTCCGGTCGCGGATCGTGCCGCGCAGCATCGGGTACTGCGCCTCGAGCGCGTCGAGCACGGTGCGCTGGGTGACGGGCGCGCCGACGGGCAGCGTGACCTCGCCCGTCACCCGGGCGAGCGTCTTCAGGTGTGCGGGGAGCACGACCCGGATCACGGCAACGTCTGCACCTCGACGGAGAGCACCGCAGGGAGGTCGCGCACGATCGGGGCCCACGTGTCGCCGCCGTCGGGCGACGCGTAGACCTGCCCGCCGGTGGTGCCGAAGTACACGCCGCACTCGTCGAGCGAGTCGACGGCCATCGCGTCGCGCAGCACGTTCACGTAGCAGTTGCTCTGCGGCAAGCCGTTCGTGAGCGCTTCCCACTCGTCACCGCCCTTGCGGCTGCGGTACACACGGAGCTTGCCGTCGGGCGGGTAGTGCTCGGAATCGCTCTTGATGGGCACGACGTACACGGTGCCGGGCTCGTGCGCGTGCACGTCGATGGCGAACCCGAAGTCGCTCGGCAGGTTGCCGCTGACCTCGTGCCACGACTCGCCGCCGTCGTCGCTGCGCATGACGTCCCAGTGCTTCTGCATGAACAGCACGTCGGGACTCGACGGGTGCATGGCGATGCGGTGCACGCAGTGGCCGACTTCGGCGTCGGGGTCGGGGATGCCCTCCGAGTGGAGGCCGCGATTGATCGGGCGCCACGTGGCGCCGGCGTCGTCGGTGCGGAAGACGCCGGCGGCCGAGATCGCGACCGTCATCCGCTGCTCGTCGTTCGGGTCGAGCACGATCGTGTGCAGGCACATGCCGCCCGCGCCCGGCTGCCACGCGGGCCCCGAACCGTGCTCGCGCAGTCCCGAGATCTCCTGCCACGTGGATCCCGCGTCGCGGGACACGAACAGGGCCGCGTCCTCCACTCCCGCGTACACGGTGTCGGGGTCGTTGAGCGACGGCTCGAGGTGCCAGACCCGCGCGAACTCCCACGGGTGCGGCGTGCCGTCGTACCACTGGTGCGTGCCGGGCACGCCCTCGTAGTGGAAGTCGTTGCCGACCGGTTCCCACGACTGGCCGCCGTCGTCGGAGCGCTGGACGAGCTGACCGAACCACGACGTCGACTGCGACGCGTACACGCGGTCCGGCTCGGTGGGGCAGCCCTTCAGGTGGTACAGCTCCCAGCCGCCGAAGTGCGGGCCGGCCACGTCCCACTCCGTGCGCTTCCCGTCCGACGTCAGGATGAAGGCGCCCTTCCGGGTGCCCACCAGCACGCGCACTCCGCTCATGTCGCTCTCCTCGGGTCCGAGGGTTGTCCCCGCTGTCCTACCGACCGGACCGTACGCCCAAACTCATCGGTCGGGCGGAGCCACGCCCATCTGCTGGCGGACGGCGCCACCGTCGACCACGGAGATGCGGGAGTTGCCGCAGCGGGCGGGCTCGCCGAAGCGCGAATCGAACGTGAGGGGCGTCACGGTGCCGTCGTTCGCGGTGAAGTGGCTCCACAGCGACGACGCGCACTCCATGTCCTCGCAGCGACGGATCGGCGGGGAGAACAGCTCGGTCCACACCACCGACCACGTGTCGAGCCGGTGCCAGCGCTCGGGCACGAGGATACGGCCGATCTCGACGGGCGCACCGGCCGCTACATCGCGCACGGTCGCGCTCCACCAGTGCTCGGGCAGGGCGCGCACCTCCAATTCGTACGCGTGTCCCGCCACCCACGGGTAGCGGATCAGCGTCTGGTAACCCTCGCCCTCACCGCCGAACGGCTGCGCCAGGCCGTCACCGCGCGCGTCGAGCGCGTTCCAGATCGAGAAGATCGCGACCTTCGCGGGCCCGGTCGGCCAGGAGCCGTTCGCCTGCAGCCCCGCGTACCCGCCGCTCGGCGGCGCGGTGCCGCGCAGCGCGAACTGGTGGGCCCAGAAGTACCCCTGCGCGGTCTCGAGCTCGGGTGTGAGCCGCCACTCGAAGCTCGCGAACCCGTCGAAGCGCCGGCCGCGCTCCGGCCAGCGCAGGTGCGTGTACGTGCCGCAGGGCGCGGGCGCGCCCCGCCCCACCCGCGGCTGCATCGCCTCGGTGTCCACGGGTGGCCGGTAACCGGCCGGCCATGCCTGTCGCATCATGCGCGGACGCTCGCCGCGACGCGGCCCACGAGCTGCGACCCTACTTTCAGCTCTCCGCGCCCGGGCGACCGCTGGTCGACACCCGCCGGATGCCCTCGAGATCGAAACGTCGGCGTGGGCGCAGCTCATCGCGGAAGTCGACCCGACCATCAGGGCTCCGGTGCGCAACCTCCTGAGCGAGGCAGCCGAACACGGTGAGCTCGTCGTCGCCGACCCGTCCACCGCCACCCTCGCGCTCGTCGGCGCGGTCTCGACCG
>DASPTH010000293.1:0-5754 GCA_035623515.1 Acidimicrobiia bacterium | reverse complement strand
TCGGCGAACCCCGCGCCGTGCAGGTGGCCGAGGGTGGCGTCGACGTCCATGAGCACGCCGTCGTCGGTGAGGCCCTCGAACAGCGGCATGACCTTGCTGAAGTCGTCGTAGGGAGCCGTTCCGCCACCCGCGCGGTGGAAGATCGCCGGCGCGACCGCGTAGTAGCCCTCGGTTGCGAACCGGCGCGCGACGTCCTGGATGTGGTCGTTCACGCCGAAGGCTTCCTGGATGACGATCACCGCGCCCTTCGGTTGGCCGTCGGGCGTCGCCACGTACAGATCCATCGGCCCGTCGGGCGTCGACAACTCGATGGTCTTCGTCTCCATGCCAACCTCCCTCACGCGCTCGCTGGCTGCGAGCCCGAGCTCGCGGCCCTCATGACTTCGCCATCGTCTCCGCGGCGATCTGTACCGCCTTGATGATCCCCTGGTAACCGGTGCAGCGGCACAGGTTGCCCGAGAGGCCCTCGCGGATCTCGTCGAGCGTCGGGTTCGGATTCTGTTCGAGGAAGGCGTGCACGCTGATCACGAAACCCGGCGTACAGAAGCCGCACTGCAGCCCGTGCGCCTGCCGGAACGCCTCCTGGACGGGGCCGAGCGTGCCGTCGGCGGGGCCGATGCCCTCGATGGTGACGACGTCGGCGCCCTCCGCCTGCACCGCGAACATCAGGCACGAGCGGACCGCGGCACCGTCGACGAACACCGTGCACGCGCCGCACACGCCGTGCTCGCAGCCGAGGTGCGTCCCGGTGAGTGCAAGGTCCTCGCGGAGGAAGTCGGCAAGGGTCTTGCGCGCTTCCGCCCGACCGTGGCGCCGCTGCCCGTTGACCGTCAGCGTGATGTCGTGTTCAGCCACCGCTCGCGTCTCCCAGTGCTCGTTTCAGCGCGCGCTGCACGAGGTGCGCGCCCACATGCGTTCGGTACTCGGCCGACGCGTGAACGTCGTCGGTGGGGTTGCACGCGGCCGAGGCGATGCGGCCGATCTCGGTGAGGTCCGCCTCGCTCGGCGTCGAGCCGTTGAGGGCTGCCTCGGCGTCGCGCGGCCGAATCGGTGTGGGGCCCATGCCGAACAGACCGATCGCGGAACGCTCCACCGCACCCGAGCCGTCGAGCTCGACGCCACACGCGACACCGGTGAGCGCGAAGTCGCCGCTCCGGCGCGCGATCTCGTCGACGACGAAGCCCGTGGTGCCGGTCCACACCGGGAAGTGGATCGCGGTGACGATCTCCTCGGGGTCGAGCGTCGTGGTCCAGGTGCCGTCGAAGAAGTCGGCCGCCGGGATCCGGCGGGAAGAGCCCTGGCGGGCCGCTTCGATCTCGGCGTCGAGCGCGAGCGCAACCGCCGGGAGCTCCGAGGCAGGGTCGGCGTGCGCGATGGAGCCGCCGACGGTGCCCCGGTTGCGGATCTGGAAGTGACCGATCAACGGGAGTGCGGCGGCGACGAGCGGCGCCGCCGCGGCCACGGTCGCGTCGTGCTCCGCCGTCGCCTGGCGGGTCATGGCGTTGATCGTGAGCGTGCCGTTCTGCTGCGTGATGCCGTCGAGCTCGGCGACGCGGTTGAGGTCGACGATGTGTGGGAAGCGCGTCAGCCGCATCGCGAGCAGCGGGACGAGGCTCTGGCCGCCGGCGAGCACCTTGGCGTCGTCGCCGTGCTCGGCGAGCAGGGACGCGACGTCCGCCACGCTCTCGGGGGCGTGGTATTCGAACGCTGCTGGCTTCATGGGCGACTCCCCAGGGCGCGGGCGCCAGAACCTATCGCGACGCTGCGAGCAGACGCACTCTCGCCACGCGGTTCGGTGCCGCCCGACGCCAGTACTGTCGGGCCCGATGACCGACGACGACGCGGCCGGGGTCCCGGCCGTGCCCGCGGCCACCGTGGTGTTGCTCCGCGACGCCCCCGGCGGCATCGAGACGCTCATGCTCCGGCGAGACGCCGACCTCGCGTTCGCGGGCGGCGCGTGGGTGTTCCCGGGCGGACGCATCGACGCCGACGACTTCCCGGGTGGTATCCGCTCCGACGAGCCGGAGACCCTCCTCGTTGCGGCAAGGAACGCGGCGGCGCGGGAGTCGATGGAGGAAGCCGGTCTCCGCGTCGATCCGGACAGCCTGGTGTGGTTCGCCCACTGGACGCCGCCTGCGATCGGGCACAACCAGCGGCGCTTCGCGACCTGGTTCTTCGCGACGCGCGCGCCGGTCGGAGCCGTGGTCGTCGACGACGGCGAGATCCGCGACCACGTGTGGATCCGCCCTGCCGACGCCTTGCGCCGCCGCGACGACGGCGAGATCCTGATCATCCCGCCGACCTGGATGACCCTGCACACGCTCGCGGACGCCGCGTCGATCGACGAGCTGCTGTCGGAGCTGGCCGCGGGCGATCCCGCCGTTTACGTCACCCGGATCGGGCGCGCCGGCGGCGTCGGAGTGTCGATGTGGGCGGGCGACGCCGGCTACGAGGACGGCGATGCCGAGCGGCCGGGGCATCGCCATCGCCTGGTGATGGACGACAAGGGCTGGCGGCTCGAGCGCGACGTCTGAGAGCGGCGCGTCGCCGCGTGGCGAGTTGCGCCGCGTACTGTGCCTGGCTTGCTGGAAAGCACCGACCTTCGCTGGGCGCGCCGCCTCGTGGTGCTGGCCACGGCGCTCGGACTGGTCGTGGTCGCGTGCAGCGACAGTGGCGGGGGCGGGAAGTCCGAGTCGGCGTCGACGTCGCCGACTTCGTCGAGCTCCACGTCCTCGACGTCCTCGACGTCCTCGACCGGTGCCGGCACCACGACCTCCACCCAGCCGTCGACGAAGCCACCCCAGAAGGTCGACACGATCCCCGGCATGCCACCGGTCACCGATCCGAACAACCTCTACTCGGACGCGGGCGCCGGCATGCTGAGCCCGGCGGTGAAGGGCGCGCTCAGCCGGGTGTACGTGCCGAACCTGCAGTCGAACACGGTGTCGGTCATCGACCCGGCGACCATGCAGGTCGTCGACACGATCGCGGTCGGCGTGAACCCGCAGCACGTCGTGCCGTCGTGGGACCTGAAGACCCTGTGGGTCACCAACAACGCCGAGGGGCGCACCGACGGGAGCCTCACGCCGATCGACCCGACCACCGGCAAGCGGCGCGGCCCGGACGTCGCGGTCGACGACCCGTACAACATGTATTTCACGCCCGACGGCAAGTCGGCGATCGTCGTCGCCGAGGCGCGCAAGCGGCTCGACTTCCTCGACCCGCAGACGATGCAGCACCAGTTGTCGATCGACGTCCCCGACTGCGCGGGCGTCAACCACGGTGACTTCTCGATCGACGGCAAGTTCGCGATCTTCACGTGTGAGTTCGCCGGCAGCCTCGTGAAGATCGACATCGAGAACCATTCGGTGGTGGGCTACCTCAAGCTCAGTGGCGGGGGCATGCCCCAGGACATCCGCGTGTCGCCCAACGGCCGCACGTTCTACGTCGCCGAGATGATGCGCGGCGGCGTGTACACCATCGACCCGTACTCGTTCACCGAGACCGGCTTCATCCCCACCGGTCCGGGAACCCACGGCCTCTACCCGAGCCGCGACGGCACCAAGCTGTACGTCTCCAACCGCGGTCAGGACCACGTGGGCAACAACGTGCCGAACGGGCCCGGCAGCGTGTCGGTCCTCGATTTCGCGACCAACAAGATCCTCGTCACGTGGCCGATCCCCGGCGGCGGGAGCCCCGACATGGGGAACGTGAGCGTCGACGGCGGGACGCTCTGGCTCAGCGGCCGCTACGACAACGTCGTGTACGCGATCAACACCCTGAGCGGCGCGGTCACCAAGATCCCGGTGGGCAAGGAGCCGCACGGGCTCGCCGTGTGGCCCCAGCCCGGCCGCTACTCCCTCGGCCACACCGGCAACATGCGGTAGGCCCCCCCTTCCGTTTTGGCGTCTTTGAGTGGGGCTATAGCCCCACTCAAAGACGCCAAAACGGTGAAGGGTCGCCGGGTCGCCAGCGGCCGCGGCCCTCCTCGGCGATGCGACGGCGCGCGAGGTCGACGGCGGCGCGCTGCGGGGTGACGCCGGCTTCGCGCGAGAGGGAGAGCACACGCGCGGTCGTCTCGCCGATGCCGGCCGCGCGCGCCAGCGCACGCGCCCGGTCGTACCCGGTGAACTCCTCCGCGATGTTGAGGATCCCGCCGGCACTCGCCACGAAGTCGGGGACGAAGAGGATCCCCCGCTCGGCCAGGTCCCGGTCGGCGGTCGCGACGCCGAGCTGGTTGTTCGCCGCGCCCACGATGGCGCGGCACCGCAGCCGCGGGATGCAGTCGTCGTCGAACACGCCGCCGAGCGCGCACGGCGCGAGCACGTCACACGGCGCGAAGAGCGCGTCGCCCGCCGGCAGGGTCGCGATGTCGAGCTCCCGCGCCAGCGACTCCGCGCGCTCCTCGAAGAGGTCGGTCACCGATACGACGGCGCCGTCGGCGACGAGCGCCCGTGCGAGGTGCGCGCCCACGTGACCGGCTCCCTGGATCACAACTCGGCGATCGCGGAGCGACGGCTCACCGTCGAGCGCGCCGCACGCAGCCCGCATCGCGTGCACGACCCCGAGCGCGGTCACCGGCGACGGGTCGCCGGACCCACCGCGGGCCTCGTCGACGCCGGTGACCCACTGCGTGACCTCCGCGATGCCGTCCATGTCGGCCGTCGTTGCGCCGACGTCCTCGGCGGCGAGGTATCGCCCACCGAGGTCGTCGATGGCGCGGCCCAGGGCGTGCAGCAAGGACTTCGGTCGAGGGCGGTCGGGTTCGTCCCACCACACCACCGCCTTCCCGCCGCCCTGGTGCAGGCCGGCGGCGGCCGCCTTCAGCGTCATGGCCTCCGACAGCCGGAGCGCGTCGAGCAGCGCGTCGTGCTCGCTCGCGTACCGCCAGAAGCGGACACCACCGAGCGACGGGCCGAGCGCAGTGGAGTGGATGGCGATGATCCCGCGGAGCCCGGCGTCGCGGTCGGCGAGGAACACCACTTGCTCGTGGCCCATCGCGGCCATCAACGAGGTGACGGTGGCGCTCCGCACGGGCCGGCTCCGTGTCAGAAGGGCAGCGCGGTGTTGGCCTTGCGCAACACCTCGAGCGAGCGCTCCCAGGCCGCAAGCTCCTCCGTGTTCATCGCCGGAACCAGCGGCACGCCGGCGCCGTCGGGACCGAGGGCACACGGGAGGCTGGCGCACACGTCGTCGGCGACACGCACCGACACCGGGATGATCGTGCCTGCTTCGCGTGCGATGCACCGGACCAGACCACTCACGGTGAGCCCGATGCCGTGGCGTGAAGCGCCGGCGAGCTCGCGCACGCGGTACGCCGCGCTCCGAACGTTCGCCTCGATCGACGCCTGCCACTCGGGTGTGATCTCGAGGTCACGCTGCGCGGCGAAGTCGGCGAGCGACATCGCGCCGATGCGCGCGCCGCTGAACAGGAACACCGCCGAGTCGCCGTGCTCGCCGACCACCCAGGCGTGCACGGTACGGGGGTGCACGCGACACTCCTGCGCCAGCAGCTCCGTGAACCTGAGCGTGTCGAGCGCGGTTCCGGTTCCCATGATGTTCACGTCTTGCCCGGCCCAGCGCCGCGTGAGGTACTCCGTGAGCACGTCGAGCGGGTTGCTGACGACGATGACGATGCGGGGCAGACCCCCGCGCTCGATCGCGTCGGCCGTGGCCGCCATCGCGTCGAGGTTGCCGTGCAGGATGTCGAGTCGCGACTGGCCCGCCTGCGTGTGCGCGCCGACGGTGACCACG
>DASPTH010000292.1:0-4329 GCA_035623515.1 Acidimicrobiia bacterium | reverse complement strand
CCGACGCGACCGTCGTCGTCGTGCGCGGCTGTTACCTCACGCTGCGCCGTGCCGTGGCGAGCCCGGTGCTGGCGCGCACGATGGGCGTGGTCCTCGTCGAGGAGCCCGGCCGCGCCCTGTCACGGCGGGAGGTCGGCGACGTGCTCGGCGTTCCGGTGCTGGTGCGCGTGCCGTTCCGTGACCAGATCTTCCGTGCCGTCGACGCGGGCGTCCTCGCAGCTCGGCTCCCCGACGCTCTCGCGCGCTCGGCGGCCGATCTCCTCGCACGGATCGGCGTGACCCGCAGCGGAGCCGCCGCATGACCCTCGCGATCGCGCCCGACGGCGTCGGCGATTCGCGCGACGCCACCGTCATCGAGCGGGTGCACCGGCGTCTGGTCGCGGAAGGAGTCGAACACGCGCCCGTCAGCGGTGATGCGCTGCGGCACCGTCTCGTCGAGCTCCTCCGCCACGAGGAACCGTTGCTCGCCCCCGCGCGTCTCGACCACCTCCTCACCCAACTCACGCACGAGGTCGTCGGCCTCGGGCCGCTGGAACCGCTCCTGGCCGATCCGCGGGTCACCGAGGTCATGCTCAACGGGCCCGGCCGCGTCTACGTCGAGCGCGAGGGCCGGCTCGAGCCGGTCGCGTTGCGGCTCGATGCGGAGCGCATCGTGCGCTTGGTCGAGCGCGTCGTGGCTCCGCTCGGCCTGCGCCTCGATCGCTCGTCGCCCATGGTCGACGCGCGTCTCGCCGACGGCTCCCGCCTCCACGCAGTGATCCCGCCGCTCGCGATCGATGGTCCCTACGTCACCATCCGAAGGTTCGGCGCGCGAGCCGTCCCGCTCGAGTCCTTCGACGTCACTGGTGCCCCGGCCGCGTTCCTCCACTGGTGTGTCGCCGCCGGTTGGAACCTGCTCGTCGCCGGGGGCACCGGTGCGGGCAAGACGACCTTGCTCAACACGCTCTCGTCGGCCATCCCGGCCAGCGAGCGGATCGTCACGATCGAGGAGACGGCGGAGTTGCGACTCGCGCAACCACACGTCGTCCGCCTCGAAGCGCGTCCGGCGAACGCCGAAGGGGCCGGCGCGGTCGGCGTACGCGCGCTCGTCCGCGGCGCGCTGCGGATGCGGCCAGATCGGCTGATCGTCGGCGAGGTCCGCGGTGGTGAGGCGCTCGACATGCTCCAGGCTCTCAACACCGGTCACGACGGCTCGATGTCCACGGTCCACGCGAACGGCGCCGCCGACGCGCTGAGCCGGCTCGAGACGCTCGTCCTGCTCGCCGACACGGGACTTCCGCTCGCGGCAGTGCGGAGCCAGGTCGTGGCGAGCGTCGACCTGGTCGTCTTCCTCGCCCGCCGCGCTCACGGCGTGCGGCGTGTCGAGACGATCGCCGAGGTGGTGCCGGGCGACGATCGGGCGCGGCCGCTGTTCGCGCGACAAGCCGGGCGCCTCGTCGCGGTCGACGCGCCGCGCCGCGCGCTGCGCCGACCCGATCTGTGCCACGCCGACGCGCGGTGGTTCCGATGCTGACACTCGCGCTCGCGCTCGGCGGTCCGATCCTGTGTGCTGCGCTCGTCCGTGCCGCCCGGCGCGCCGAGTCGGGCGCCCGCGTGCAACACCTGCGATCTCGAACGCCGCGGCGGCTGCCCACACGCGCACGTGTCCCGCTCGAGCGTGCGCTGCGGGCGGCCGACCTCGACCTCGATCCGGAGACGGCCGTCGTCGTCTGGCTCGGCGGTGCGATCGGCGCCGCCGTGCTCGGCTCGGCGTTCGCCGGGGGACTGTCGGTGCCCGCCGGCCTGGCGGTGCTCGCGGGCGGTCCCGTTGCACTCCGGTTCGCCCGCGGGCGGCGGGAGCGGCGGTTCGCCGCGGCACTGCCCGTTGCGCTCGAACAGGTCGCCGCCGAGCTGCGCGGCGGGGGAACCGTGGGCACTGCCGTGGATCGCCTGGCGGCGGGCGACGGCCCGGTGGCCGACGACCTCCGGCGCGTCCAGACCCGCACTCGGCTGGGACTCGGTCTGCCGAGCGCCTTGGCAGCCTGGCCGCCCGACCACGACGTGCCCGGCGTGCGCGCCGCGGCCGGTGCACTGGCCGTCGCCACCACGGTCGGGGGCCGGGCCGCGGACGCGCTCGACGGTCTCGCGGCGTCGCTGCGCTCGCGGCTCGATGCCGCCGCCGAGGCCCGGGCACTGTCGGCGCAGGCGCGGCTGTCGGCCGTCGTCGTCGGGGTCGCGCCGATCGGTTACCTCGCCTTCTCCACCGTCGTCGACCCGCGTTCGGCGACGACGCTCGTCGGCACGAGCACCGGGCGCGTGTGCCTGGTGCTCGGGCTCGCCTGCGAGGCGCTGGCCGTGTTGTGGATTCGCCGGATCGTCCGGGCGGAGGTGTAGGGCATGCTCCCGATCTCGCGCGAGGCGCTCGGGGTGGCCTGGGGCGCGCTGGTCGCGTTGCCGCTGCTCGCGCGCGCACGCCGCGTCGAGACGGCCGCACGGCTCGGTGCCCCGGTGGTCCCACGGGTGGGTCGCCGCGGGCGCGTCGTCAGTGGCGTGCACGCTCGGCTCGGGAGGACCGTCGAGATGACCGGTCCGGTCGCCCGGGTGGTGCGCGCGGTCCTGAATCGTCAGCGTGCCCGTGCGGTCGACCGCGCGCTCGAGCGCGAACTGCCGGTCGCGCTCGATCTACTCGCCGTCGGCGTCGGTGCCGGCTGTACCCCGTACCTCGCCACCGAGATTGCGTCGCAGTGGGCACCACCCGCTGTCGCGGGTCGGCTCTCGGCCGTGCTGGGTGCGTGCGCGATCGGCGCCGGCTTCGAGCACGCGCTCGACGACGCGGCACGCGACTCGCCACCGCTGCGTCCGCTGGCCGACGCGTTGCTCGTCTCCGACCGGTTGGGTGCCCCGGTCGGGCCCGCCCTCGCCCGCCTGGCCGCGGAGGAGCGTGCCGCGCTCCGTCGGCGAGCCGAGACCCACGCGCGCAAGGTCCCGGTCCGCCTGCTCTTCCCCCTCGTCTTCCTCGTCCTGCCCGCGTTCGTGTTGCTCACGGTGGTGCCGGGCCTCGCGTCCGGGCTCGAGCGCCTCTGACGGCGCCGCGATCTCAACCCGTATCAACGCTCCAACCTGGGAGGTTGCAATGTTTCGTCGGTTCGTTGCGTGGCTCAACGCGCGGTCACTCGCGCGGGACGAGTCGGGCCAGACCACCGCTGAGTACGCGTTGGTGATCCTCGGCGCGACGGCACTCGCCACGCTCCTGATCACGTGGGCCACCGGGAGCCACGCGATCTCGAAGCTCTTCGACACGGTCATCGACAAGGTGCTCCCCGGATGAGGTGGACGCCCGGGTTCCCCCGCGAGCCGAGCGGGGGAACCCGATCCCGGCGCGGCCGCGACCGCGAGCGCGGGCAGGCCACCGTGGAGTTCGCCTTCGTGTTGCCGCTCGTAGTGCTCGCGGCGCTCGCGGTCATCCAGGTTGCGCTCGTCGTGCGCGACGAGTTGAACGTCGTGCACGCGGCGCGCGAAGCGGTCCGTGCCGCGAGCGTCGACCCCGACCCCAACGCGGCTGTCCGCGCCGCGCGACGTACGTTGCCACACGCGGAGGTCGAGGTCGGCAGCCGGCCCCGCGTCGGCGAGGAGATCACCGTCACCGTCCGCTACCACTCGGTGACGAGCGTGCCGCTCGTCGGTGCCCTGTTCCCCGATCCCGACCTGCACGCGTCGGCGACGATGCGCGTCGAGCGGTGACACGCGAACGCGGCGCGGTCTCCGTGCTGATGGTCGCCGTGGTCGTGATCGGGTTGGTGCTCACGCTCGCGGCGGCACGCCTCGGCGGCGCGCTCGTCGGGCGGGCACGCGCCGACTCCGCGGCCGACGCGGCCGCCCTCGCGGCCGCCGACGCGCTCGCGCTCGGGCAGGGTGCCGGTGGAGCGGAGGCGGCGGCCCGCGCCACCGCCGGCAGCAACCACGCGCGCCTGGTGTCGTGCGCCTGCCGCGGCACGGTCGCGAGCGTCGTCGTGGAGGTCGACGTTCCCGGGCTGAGCATGGTCGGCGGGGTGGCGCGCGGGAGGGCGAGGGCGGAGGTGCACCCCGAGTGCGTCGTGGCCGTGGCCGACTGCAGGTGACCACCCGTAGCATGTGCGCCTCATGGCGATCGCCGATCTGGTGGCCGGGGTGCTCGGGGGTGACCTGCCCTGTGAGGTGCGCGCGTACGACGGCAGCCGCGCCGGCCCGTCCGACGCCCCTGCCGCGCTCGTGCTGCGCTCACCGGACGCGCTCCGCCGCATGGTCACCGCGCCGGGAGAGCTCGGGCTGGGTCGTGCCTACGTCGCCGGCGACCTCGACGTCGAGGGCGAC
>DASPTH010000276.1:0-6311 GCA_035623515.1 Acidimicrobiia bacterium | reverse complement strand
CCTCTTCTACGCGGTCGACCGCGCCCGCGCCGACGCCGACCCGCAGGGCGGCAAGCGCGCGCTCGACGCGGTGCGCTCGCTCGAAGCCGACGGGCACCAGGCGCTGCTCTTCGTCGTGCTCGGCCACAAGGCCGACCTCGGCGTGATGGCGCTCGGTCCCGACCTCACGCGGTTGCACACGTTCCAGCGTGAGCTGGCGGCGGCGCCGCTCACGCTGGTCGACTCGTACGTGTCGATGACCGAGCTCTCCGAGTACACGTCCACCGAGGACGACGAGCGCGCTCGCATAGAGGCCGAAACCGGCCTCGTCGGTGCCGCGCAGGAAGCGTCACTCGCAGCATGGCGCGAACGCATGGAGCAATACCGCGAGCACCGGCTCCACCCCCGTCTGCCACTCAAGCGTTCGATCTGCTTCTACCCGATGTCGAAGCGCCGCGCGGCGGGCGCCAACTGGTACTTGCTGCCGTTCGACGCGCGGAAGCGGCTGATGGCCGGGCACGCACGCGTCGGGCGCGAGTATGCGGGGCGAGTGCTGCAGCTCATCACCGGGTCCACCGGGCTCGACGACTGGGAGTGGGGTGTCACGCTCCTCGCCGACGATCCCGTCGCGCTGAAGGACATCGTCTACGAGATGCGTTTCGACCCGGTGTCGGCGGAGTACGCGGAGTTCGGCCCCTTCGTGACCGGGCTCGTCGGCGAGCCGTCTGACGCGCTCGAGCGCGTCGGGCTCTGACCGCCGGGGGCGCGCCATGGACCACGTTCGCCTGTTCGTCTCGTTCCCCGAAGAGCTCGTGAACCGACCGATGATCTACGAGCTCGTCAAACGTTTCGACGTCGTCCCCAACATCCGGCGCGCCAACGTCGAAGCGCACTCCGGATGGGTCATCCTCGAGCTCGGGGGCACCGAGGAGCACCGTGCCGCGGCGATCGCGTACCTCCAGGAGCTCGGCTGCACCGTGAACGCGATGGAAGGTGACGTCCTCGAGGGATAGCGCGGAGATCGCGGCGCAGCGTCTTGCCGAGGCGAGCGACGCGATCGTCGCCGGCGTCGAACGAGAGCTCGCGGGTTGGGTCCGTCGTGCCGTCGCCGGGGTCGTCGGCGCCTGGGGCCGGCTCGACGACGACGCCCGAGCGCGCGCCCTCTCCGATGCCGACGACGCCGCCGATCACGCGACCGCGCGTGTGACCGCGAGGCTGCGCGACCTCTTCGCGTTCGACGCGGCCGACCAGTATCAGACGCCGCTCGAGATCGTGCGCAGCGCGTACCGCGAGCCGACCGAGGTGCTGGAGGCCGCGGGCATCCCGCCGGTGGAGCGCGACGCGTTCGAGGAGCGGGCGTGGCCCGACGACCGTTACGGGCTGGTGCCGCGCACGCTCGGCGACCTGGGTGACCCCGACCTCGCGCCGCTCCTCCTGGCGTGGGGGATGGCGAAGGCGGCCGTGCTCCGCGCCCGCGCCGCGCCCTGAGCACGCCCACCGTTCCCTGCATACGGATTGGCACATGCATATGCTGACTTCCTGACGATTCTGTCGGCCGCCTGATGCTCGCCGAGACGCGGGCGGAGTACGGGCGTTTGGGAGGGAACCATGACGACCTTCGGGCTGATCAGCCCGGGCGACACCGCCTGGGTACTGGCGTCGGCGGCGCTGGTGCTGTTCATGACGCCGGGCCTCGCCTTCTTCTACGGCGGGATGGTCCGCGCGAAGAACGTCCTCGCGATGTTGATGCAGAACTTCTTCTCGATGGGTCTGGTGAGCGTGCTGTGGGCCGTGCTCGTCTACTCGCTCGCGTTCCACGGCACCGGGAAGTACATCGGCAACCTCGACCTCGCGTGGATGCACGACGTCGCGAAGGTCATGCCCACCGGCTTCACGCAGGCCCTCGGCACGACACCGTCCGGCTTCGTCGCGATCCACGTCCCGCCGCTCGCCTTCATGGCATTCCAGCTCATGTTCGCGATCATCACGCCCGCGCTGATCACTGGTGCCATCGCCGACCGGATGAAGTTCTCCGCGTGGTTCTGGTTCCTCGGCATCTGGCTCGTGGTCGTGTACGCGCCCGTCGCACACTGGGTGTTCTCACCTGCCGGATGGTTGTTCCGCCGCGGCGCGCTCGACTTCGCGGGCGGGACCGTGGTGCACATCAACGCCGGCATCGCCGCGCTCGCCGCCGTCGTCGTGCTCGGGAAGCGACGCGGTTGGCCGCAGCACCCGATGCCACCGCACATGCTCCCCTGGACCCTGCTCGGCGCCGGCATGCTCTGGTTCGGTTGGTTCGGGTTCAACGCCGGCTCGGCGCTCGGCGCCAACGGGCTTGCCGCGCAGGCCTTCCTGAACACGAACATGGCCGCCGCCGCCGCGATGCTCGGGTGGTTGCTCGTCGAGCGGGTCAAGGGCGGTCACGCCACCACCCTCGGGGCGGCGTCGGGCGCGGTGGCGGGACTGGTCGCGATCACGCCCTGCGCCGGCTTCGTCGGCGGGATGTCCCCCATCTACATCGGCCTCGTCGCCGGCGCGATCTGCTACCTCGCGTGCAGCCTCAAGTTCCGCTTCGGCTACGACGACGCGCTCGACGTCGTGGGTGTGCACCTCGTCGGTGGGATCGTCGGGTCACTGCTGCTCGGGTTGTTCGCGGACTCGGCCTTCAACGCCGCGGTGACCCACGAGGGTCTGTTCAACGGTGGAGGCTGGGAGCTGATGGGCGACCAGGTCCTCGCCGTGGTGTCGACGATCGTGTGGTCGGGTGTGCTGACCCTCGTCATCTGCTGGCTCCTCGGAAAGGTGATGCCGGGCGGCATCCGCGTCTCGGAAGAGGACGAGGAGACCGGGCTCGACGTCACCCAGCACTCCGAGGTCGGCTATTCGCTCGAACGAGTCTGACGCGCGCTGCTCGGCGCGCCATGATTGGAGCCTGGACATGAAGCTCATCGTCGGGATCATCAAACCCTTCAAGGTCGACGACGTGAAACAAGCGGTGAAGGACCTCGGAGTCCAGGGCCTCACGGTGTCGGACGTGCAGGGATTCGGCCGCCAGCGCGGTCACACCGAGGTGTACCGGGGAGCCGAGTACACGATCGACTTCGTGCCCAAGGTGCGGGTGGAGATCCTCGTCGACGATCACGAGGTCGATCGCGTCGCCAGTCGCCTCGTCGACACCGCGCGCACCGGCAAGATCGGGGACGGCAAGGTGTGGGTGGTGCCCGTCGAACAAGCCTGGCGCATCCGAACCGGTGAGTCCGGACCCGACGCGCTCTAGCACGCTCCGCGCGGCTCGCCAGGAGCTCGTCGCGGCCACATCGTTGCGCGGCTCGTCGTTCGGACGCGCGCTCAGCAACCTCATCGATCACACGCTCGTCGACGCCACGCTGGGTTTCGGCTCGCGGCCGGGTTGGGCGTTGGTCGCGCTCGGGTCGTACGCGCGGCGCGAGCTGTGCCCGGGCTCCGACGTCGACGTGATGCTCCTGCACGCTGGCGGCCGGCGAGCGTCCGCGCTGCGCGACGACGCCGCTCGACTCTGGTACCCGCTGTGGGACGCGGGCTTCGTGCTCGGCCACTCCACGCGGACGGTGCGGGAGGCGTTGTCGGTCGCCGATCAGGAGCTCGACGCGCTCACGTCGTTGCTCGACACGCGGCTCCTCGCGGGCGACGAGACCTTGCTCGACGAGCTCATGGCGAAGGTGCGCCGCCTCGCGCCAAAGCGCCGCAACCGGCTCATCGTCGACCTCGCCAGGGGAGCCGCGGACCGGCAGGAGCGGCCGGGTCCGGTCGCCGAGATGCTGGCGCCCGACCTCAAGGACGGCGCCGGCGGCCTGCGCGACATCCAGGCTCCGGGCTGGATCGGGTGGGCGCTCGGACCGGACCCCGGTGGTCCCGGAGCGACGCACGGGAGCGGCGGTTGGTCCATCGGGATCGCGACTCTGGTCGCGCTCGGGTACCTCCGCGACGAGGACCGCAAGCGCCTGCGCGAGACGCGCGAGCTCCTGCTCGACGCGCGCGTCGCCCTGCACCGCGTCTCGGGAGGGCGTTCCGACCAGCTCACCTTGCAGGACCAGGACGCCGTCGCGGCGTTGCTCGGCGTCGCCGACGCCGACGCGCTCGTACGAGGCCTCGGCGAGGCCGCCCGCGCCGTCGTGTGGATCACCTCCGACCTGTGGTCGCGGCTCCGGGCGCTCGCGCGGGGCGCGGCCACACGCTACGTGTCGCTCGATGCCGGAGGCGCAGTCGACGCCGCAACCGTGCTCGAGCTCGCGGCGCAGGCCGCGCGCGAGCACGTACCGATCGATCGCGACTCGCTCGACCGCATCGCCGCGCTCGAGGAGGTGGAGTGGACCCCGGCGGCTCGCGCCGCGTTCATCGAATTGCTCAGCGCGGGCCACGGTGCCATTCCCGTGTTCGAGGCCCTCGACCACGTGGGCCTCCTCGTGCGCCTCCTTCCCGAATGGGAGCACGTGCGCGCACGTCCGCAGCGCAACGCCTATCACCGGTTCACCGTCGACCGGCACTCGCTCGAAGCTGTCGCCGAGTGTGTCGAGATCCTCCGGGCCGACGACTTCGACGGCGAGGTGGCGCGGCGCGCGCGGTCGGACCTCCTGTTGCTCGGCGCGTTCCTCCACGACATCGGCAAGGGTCGGCCCGGCGACCATTCCGAGGTCGGCGCCGCCACGGCCGCCGCGCTCGCGACACGCATCGGTCTCGACGCGTACGGCACGAGCGTGCTCGTCTGGCTCGTGCAGAACCACCTCCTCCTGGCCGACACCGCGACGCGCCGTGACCTGTCGGACGAGCTCACGATCACGCGGTTCGCTCGCGCCGTCGGTGACAGCGAGCGTCTCGATCTGCTCTACGCGCTCACCATCGGAGACTCGCGTGCCACAGGGCCGGCGGCGTGGAGCTCGAGCAAGGCCGCTCTCGTCCGCGAGCTGTTCGTGAAGACCGACTCGCTGCTCGAGGAGGGTGTCATCAGCTCGGCGTCGGCTGCGCTGCACCGCGCCGAGCTCGCCACTCTCATCGGTCCCGCTGCCGACGAGTACCTCGACGCCATGCCCGCCTCCTACACGACTGCATTCCCGGCTGCCGTGCTCGCGCGGCACCGTGAGCTCATCGAGGCGCGCGAGCTCGCCGTCGAGTGGGACGAGGCAGCGGTCGACCATCGCGGCCTGCGGTGCACGGTGGTCGCGCCCGACCGTACCGGTCTCCTCGCCACCGTCGCCGCGAGCCTCAGCCTCGCGGGGTTCGACATCACTGCAGCGGCGGGGTACACGCACCACGACGGCATGGCGCTCGAGGTCTTCGCGGGCATCGACCGGTTCGGCCGCCTGGGCGATGCGCCGCGACGTGCGGACGTCGCCCACACGATCGAGGCTGCACTGTCGGGAGACTTCCCCCTGGAAGATCTGCTCCGCGAGCGAACGCGCCGCTACCGGCCCGCCACCGTGCACGTGTCGGCACGCGACGTGCGCATCACCGTCGACAACGACGCGTCGGCCTTCGCGACGGTCGTCGAGGTCCACGCGCCCGACGACGTGGGACTGCTCGCCCGCGTGGCCGCTGTGTTCGCCGACCTCGGCCTCGACGTGTCGCTCGCGATCGTCTCGACGCTCGGCGATCGCGTCGTCGACGTGTTCTACCTCCGCGACGCGACCGGCCAGAAGCTCGGCGACCGTCTCGCCATCGACTCCCTGCGCGCCACGCTGCTCGCCCGCCTCACGACGGAGGTGACGCTCGCGTAGGCGCGCGTTCGCGCGGCGTACGCTGTCGTCCGTGCTCTACGCATTCGCGTTCGAACGAGTCGGCGTCGTCGTCGGCGACCTCTACTTCGTCGATCCCAACCCCGGTCCCGGCCAGGAGGGTGCCGAGCACGGCGTGCGGCTCGAGGTCCGGGTCGTGGAGCGCCCCGAGCTCCAGGGCTCGATCTACTCGGTGCAGCGGATCGCGATCGATCGGCCGATCTGGCGCGCCGACCTGTTCGAGACCGTCGAGGGCCCGGTGGGCAGCCACGACCGCACCCACCACCATCCGCGGTTGCGCGGGTGGGAGCCCGGCCGGCGCGAGTGGGACGACGAGCTCGGCGCCGACCCGCTGGGGTGGGTCGGGCGGCAGCTCGCCGACCTCGACGCGCTGGTGGCGCGATCGGAGATCGATCCGGCCGAGATCGACCCCGACGACGCCCGGCAACTGCGCGAGGCGGTCCCCGAGATCGTCGACGCCGTGGGCAAGCTCCTCGCGCGCGTGCGCGCGGGCGAGCTCGGCGGGGTGATCCTCGTCGGCCGCTGGCCGTCGAGCGCCGCGATGGCGGCGGTGACGCGGCAGCT
>DASPTH010000269.1:0-14292 GCA_035623515.1 Acidimicrobiia bacterium | reverse complement strand
ACGGCCCGACCGGCGTGCGCTTCAACGCGATCCGGCCGGGCTTCATCTCCACCGAGATCATGGAGAACATCCCGCGCGACGGGCCGGTGTACGAGAGCTATCTCGCCGGCACGCCGATGGCGGCGTCCCGCGTAGCCGGTGTCGGGGAGCCCGAGGACGTCGCCGCGCTCGCGCGCTTCCTCGTGGGCGAGGACTCCCGCTGGATCACGGGCGAGATCATCGACGTGGACGGCGGGCACCACCTGCGGCGTGGCCCCGACTTCACCGCCTTCGTCGAACCGGCGCTCGGGATGGACGTCATGCTCGCGAGGAAGGAACCATGAGCCGCGTGACCGATCGCGAGATCGACCTGCTCGACGGCGACTTCTACGTGAGCGACCCCTACCCCACGTACGCATGGATGCGCGAGCACGCGCCGGTGTACTGGGACGCCGTGAACGAGCTGTGGGGGATCTCTCGGTACGACGACATTCTCGAGATCGAGAAGGCGAAGGAGATCTTCATCAGCTCCGACCGAGAGAAGGGCGGCTACCGCCCGAACCTGCCCGCGGACCCGGGCATGATCGGCACCGACGACCCGCTGCACACCAAGCGGCGGAAGCTCGTCGCCCGCCGGTTCACGCCGAAGGCCGTCACGTCGTGGGAGGACCACGTGCGCGCCACGGTGACCGACCTCCTCGACGCGGTCGAGCCGAGTGGCGAGGCCGAGGTCGTCTACGAGCTCGCCGCGCCTCTGCCCGCGATCATGATCGGCGACCTCCTCGGGTTCCCTCGTGAGCTCTGGCCCAAGCTCATGGAGTGGTCGGAGGGCACGATTCTGGGCGGCGGCGGGCCGCGGTACTCGAACGAGGACGTGATGAACGCGGCCGGAGAGTTCTTCGCCGCGTGCAGCGAGCTGTACGAGGAACGCAGCGCGTGCCCGGTCGACGACATCATGAGCGTGTGGACGCAAGCGACCATCGACGGCGTCCCGCTCGGCCACGGCACGGTGCTGTCCGACTGCCTGCTCGTGCTCGACGGCGGCGCCGAGACGACGCGGACCGTCATTGCCCGCACGCTGCTCGAGCTCGCGGCGCGCCCCGACCAGTGGCAGCTCCTGCGCGACGGTGCCGACCTCGCGGTCGCCACCGAGGAGTTCATCCGCTGGGTCACACCGATCGTCAACATGTGCCGCGTCGCCACCCGCGACTACGACCTGTGCGGCACGACGATCCGCAAGGGTCAGCAGGTCGTCCTCATGTACCCGTCGGCCAACCGCGATCCGGAGCACTTCGACGATCCCGATCGCTTCGACGTGACGCGCCAGCCCAACCAGCACCTCTCGTTCGGGTTCGGCACGCACTTCTGCCTGGGCGCCGCACTCGCCCGCTTGGAGATCCGCGTGTTCTTCGAGGAGTTCGTCCGCCGGGTGCGTGACCTGCGCATGAAGCCCGAGACCGAGGTCGTGGAGATCCCGAACGCCTTCGTGTTCGGCCTGAAGCGCGCGAACATGGAGTTCGACTTCGCCTGAGCCACCTCGTGGATGGGGGTTCCAACGTGTACGACCTGAAGATCACCGGCGGCACGATCGTCGACGGCACCGGCGCCGATCGCTTCCACGGCGACGTGGCCGTGAAGGACGGCGTGGTGGTCGAGATCGCGCACGGTCCGGTCGACGGCGACGCCGCCGAGACCATCGACGCGACCGGCCTGCTCGTCACGCCCGGCTTCGTCGACGTGCACACGCACTACGACGGCCAGGCCACCTGGGACCCGATCCTCGAGCCCTCGTCGGGCCACGGCGTCACCACGATCGTCGCCGGCAACTGCGGCGTGGGCTTCGCACCGGTGCACCAGGGCAGCGAGCAGTGGCTCATCGGCCTGATGGAGGGCGTCGAGGACATCCCCGGCACCGCGCTCAGCGAGGGGATGGACTGGAGCTGGGAGACGTTCCCCCAGTACCTCGACGCGCTCGATCGCCGCGAGTTCGCCATCGACGTGGGTGTGCAGGTGTCGCACGGCGCCGTGCGTGCCTACGCGATGGGCGAACGCGGTGCGGCCAACGAACCGGCCGACCGTCCCGACATCGAGGCGATGGCCGCGATCGTGCAGGAGGCGATCGAGGCCGGCGCGCTCGGGTTCTCGACGTCGCGCACCCTCGGCCACCGCGCCATGGACGGCCGTCCCGTGCCGGGCACGTTCGCCGCCGAGGACGAGCTGTTCTCGCTCGGGCGCGCCATGGCGGCCGGCGGGCGCGCGGTGTTCGAGTTGGCGCCCATGGGTGCGGCCGGAGAAGACATCGTCGCGCCGAAGAAGGAGATCGACTGGATGTGCCGGCTCGCCGACGCCATCGGGATGCCGGTGTCGTTCGCGCTCGAGCAGGTGCAGGCGGCGCCCGACCTGTGGCGCGAGCTGATGGACGAGTCGATCCGCGCCACCGACGCCGGCGCGCCGGTGTACCCGCAGATTGCGGCTCGACCCTTCGGGATGCTGCTCGGGTTCCCGAGCCGCCACGCCTTCATGCGACGGCCCACGTACCGCGCGCTGCAGGCGCGCTGCTCGCGTGAGGAGCTGGCGGCCGCGCTGGCCGAGCCGGAGGTACGCGCCGCCATCCTCGCCGAGGACGACCTCCCGCCCGACCCGAAGGCGCTGTTCGAGGGGTTGAGCACGCTGATGCAGACGTCACTCGACCGCATCTACGCGCTCGGCGACCCGCCCGACTACGAGCCCACCGCCGACCGCACGATCGCCGCGCTCGCGGCTGCCGATGGCGTCGATCCGCTCGAGAAGCTCTACGACGTCATGCTCGAACACGACGCGCAGCACCTCCTCATGCTGCCGTTCTTCAACTACGTCGGCGGCAACCACGACGCCATTCGCGAGATGTTGCTGCACCCGGCCGGCGTGTCGGGCCTTTCCGACGGCGGCGCGCACTGCTTCCTCATCTGCGACGCGTCGATCCCCACGTTCATGCTCACGCACTGGGCACGCGACCGGTACCGCGGCGAGCGGTTGCCGCTGGAGTACGTGGTGAAGAAGCAGTCGCACGACACAGCTGCGCTCTTCGGCCTGGGTGACCGAGGCACGATCGAGGTCGGGAAGAAGGCCGACCTCAACGTCGTCGACTTCGACGCGCTCACGCTGCGCATGCCTCGCATGGCCTACGACCTCCCGGCCGGAGGCGCCCGGCTCCTCCAGGACGCGAGCGGCTACGTGGCGACGATCGTGAGCGGGAAGGTCACCCGGCGGGACGGCGTCGACACCGGCGCGCGACCGGGTGCGCTGATCCGAGGCGCGCGGTAGGCCGTTGCACCCCAACGACGAGTTCCACCCGCCCACGACCGACGACCCGTACTGGAGCGAGACGAACTGGTTCGCGTTCGGCGTGCCCGACCGGAAGCTCTCCGGGTGGCTGTACCCCTTCTTCCGCCCGAACCTCGGCGTCTGTTCGGCCGCGGTGCTGCTCTGGGACGACCAGGGCGACCAGACGTGGAACTGCCGGTACTACAAGCAGTTCTGGCACCTGCCGATGCCCGACGGCCCGCTCTCCGACTTCACGCTCGCCAACGGCCTCGGGTACCGCTGCACCGAGGACGAGATGGGGTACCAGCTCACCTACCACGACCCCGACGTCGAGACGGCCGAGGATGCCGAGATCTCGATCGCGCTGACCTTCACGGGTACCATGCCGCCGCTCGCGACTGCCAACGCCGGTCCCGCCGGCGGCCACCTCGACCAGGTCGGGCGCTTCGAGGGCGCGATCAAGCTCCGCGGGGAGACGATCCCCGTGAACGGCTATGGCGCACACGACCGGTCGTGGGGCAGCCGGTCGCAGTTCACGCAGTTCCTGATGTCGTCGGGGAGCTTCCGCGCGTCGGAGTCGCCCTACTTCTTCGGCGCGTCCGAGAACGTCGCGTTCCAGGGCATCGCCGTCGACGCCACCACCGAGTACCCGATCGTCATGGGCTTCTTCGGGCGCGACGGCGACGTCGTGCGTTTGAAGAGTGGCAACCGGCAAGTGCTGGAGCGCGACGACCCCACCGGTGCGCCGAAGCGGGTGTTGGTGACCGCGGTCGACGAGGAGGGTCACGAGCTCCGCGCCGAGGGCGAGTGCGTGAACCGCCTCATGGTGTTCCTCAACGAGAACCTGTGCGGTTGGAACTCCCTCGTCCGCTGGGACGTGAACGGCATGGAGGCCTGGGGCGAGCACCACGACAACTTCAGCGCGCACGCCATGCGCCGCTTCGCGCGCAGCCGGAGCTTCGGCGAGACCTGACCACCAATCCCACGTCGCGCATGCCAGAGTGTGGCACCACGCGCAGAGGTGGGGGACCCGGGGTTTCGTGCGGTGGGATTCGACGCGTTCATCTCCTACAGCCACAGTGCGGACGATCGGCTCGCACCCGCAGTGCAACGCGGGTTGGAGCGGCTCGGGCGCGCGTGGTACCAGCCGCGCGCGTCGCAGGTCTTCCGTGACGAGACGGGTCTCGCGGTCACGCCCGAGCTCTGGGAGTCGATCCGGTCGGCCCTCGACGACTCGCAGTGGTTCGTGGTGCTCTGCTCGCCCGACGCGGCGCGTTCACCGTGGGTCGACCGTGAGGTCCACTACTGGCTCGACCACAAGGAGTCGAGCACGATCCTGCTCGTCGTGACCGACGGCGTCCTCGAATGGGACCCCGTCCGCAACGACTTCGCCGCCGACTCCACCGCCCTTCCCCCGGCGCTGCAGGGCCGGTTCCGGTCGGAGCCGCGCTACCTGCCCCTGCAATGGGCCCGTGACGAGGATCATCTGGATCTCCGCCACCCGCAGTTCCGGTCTGCCATCGCGCAGTTGGCCGAGCCGGTGCGCGATGTTCCACGCGCCGAGCTCGAAGCGGAGGACGTGCGCCAGCAACGACGCGCGGCGCGCCTGGCACGAGGCGGTGTCTCACTGCTCGCGCTGTTGCTCGTCGTGGCAGTGGTGTTCGGCGTGCTCGCCTACCAGCAACGCACGACTGCGCTCCACGAGAAGGACGTCGCCCAGGTGCAGGCACGGTCGGCCGAGGCCCGCCAACTCGCCGCGCAGACCACGAACCTCCTCGCCACCGGTCGGAGTGGTCTCGCGCTCCTCCTCGCCGCGCAGGCGAACCGCCTCGATCGCGGCCCAGCCGTGCGGAGTGCGCTGCTCGACGGTCTCACGCGCGAGCCGAGCTTCCTGCGCAATCTCCCGAGTGGGGCGCAAGCGGTGAGCGAGACCGCGTTCAGCCCCGACGGCCGCCTCGTTGCCGCGGTCGACGCCTCTCCGAACTCGAAGGATCTCTTCGTGTGGGACGCCGAGGCGCGTCCCGGCCAACCGCGGCGGCTCGTGAGCAGAACCCGGCTCCTGGCCGAGACGCCCCGGTTCCTCGACGGCGGGCGCCTGCTCGCCGCCGAGACCGTCTCGGGAGGTTCCGACGTGCGCGACCAGATCTCCATGTGGAACGTCCGCAACGGCGCACGGTTGCCGTGGTCCTTCCCCGTGACCGGGAGTTGGAACGCCAGCGCCGGCGCGACGACCGTCGTCGTGGAGGCACCCGACGGTCGGACCCTCGACCTCTTCGACGCCGCGACCGGCGCGCCGCTCCGGCAGGTGACGGAGCCGTCCTCACCCGACGAGGTCGTCCCGAGCGGGCTGGGCGGCGTCGCGCTGAGCCCGGATGGTTCGGTGGTCGCGTTCGCGAACGTCGCGGCCTCCGAGGCAACGCCCGACGCGTTCCGTGAGACCGTCGACGCCTGGTCGGTCGGCGACGGCACCACGCTGGCGGAGTGCCAGGCCGACGTCGGGGGCGGCCTCGACGCGAACTTCCGGCAGCCGCCACCCGGTCCGATCGTGCTCGACCTCGCGGTCGACGCCGCGCGCCTCGGGGTGACGAGCTCGCTCACCGGCGGCACACGAGCGATCGTGTCGAGCTGTGACCTCCGTACCGGCGCCGCGTCCTCGCGGACCATCCCGATCGCAACGACCGCCGACATGCCGGTGGTCGCGATCACGAGCGACGGCACCGTCGTCGCGACACGCGACCAGCTCACCGGAACCGTCCGGCTCGTCGACGCCGCGACCGGCACCCCGATCGGTGCCGACGTCCGGCAGCCGCCGCTCGTCGCCGGCGAGGCCTTCGCGGGAGTCACCTTCTCCCCGGACGGGTCACGGTTCGTGACGGGTTGGGTCGACGGCGGCGACGTGAAGCTCTATCGGACCCGAGGCGCGGGATCGGCGCTCGAGCGCACGGCGTCGGTGCCGGCGGGCGCGCAGGTGACCACCGTCAGCCCGGACGGTGCGTTGCTCGTGGTTGCCGTGCAGGGAGGCGAGGAAATCGTTCGTCGCGCGACCGGTCGGTTGGTGACGCGGCTCCCGTACGACTCTCCCTACGTGGTGTTCGACCCCATGAGCCGCGCCGTCGTGCAGGTCGCGCGCGCCACGAGCGACCACCCGATCCGCGATCGATTCGTCGTGATGGACCTGGGCACCGGGCGCCGCCGACAGGGATCGCTCGCCGACGTCGGGTGCGACGAACGCTCGGGAGGGCTGAACTTCGGGAGCGCGGTCGCCCCGTCACCGGGCGCCCGCCAGGTCGCGTTCGGGTGCGGGAGGCGCATCGTCCGCGTCGACGTGCGGACGTCGCCTTTCCGGAAGATCTCCGACACGCAGCCGTCGCACGAACCCGACGAGCTCGCGTGGAGTCCCGACGGGCGGTACCTCGTCGCCGCGTCGGAGATCCTCTGCTGTGGCGGCTTCGACCTCTTCGAGTTCGGTCCGCACTCGATGCAGCACCGTTTCGGCGTGGACGTGAACGCCCACGCCGGAGTCGGCCCGCTCGCGTTCAGCCGTGACGGCGGGATGCTCGCGACGGGCTTCGACGACGGCGAGCTCGACCTCTGGCGGATCACGCCGCAGCGCGTGTTGCACACGCACCTGCGGGGGAGCGGACCCCGTGCTGCGTCGGCAGTGACCTTCGATGCCGATGGATCGCGACTCGCGGCGATGGACTGCGGCGACTTCGCGTCGGGGACCGGCGACCTGCAGCTCTGGGACACGCGCAGCGGCACGCTCGAGGGCAGCCTCGCGTCGGCCCCCTCCTGCGTGGTCGCGCTCGCGTACGCGTCGCAGGAAACCTCGGTTGTCAGCGCGCCGATCGCGTCCTCGACCGGGAGTGGTCCTCCGCCACCACCGTCGGAGCTGCAGATCGACGTGTCGCGGTGGCTCGACACCGCGTGCGCGATCGCGAACCGCAACCTCACGCGCGCCGAGTGGTCGCAGTACCTCCCGCACACCAACTACGAACTGACCTGCCCGCCGCGGCGCTGAAGCTTCTCGGTGCTGTTCGACCCGGCGGTCCGCGACCTCGGACAACTGCACTGAGGTGTCACTGCGTCGCTAGCGAGGACGTCGGCCCCAGACCTGGTAGATGCGGACGAACCCGACGATGGTCTCGCGGTCCGCGCTGAACGCCTCGAGCTCGGCCGCGAGCTCCTCGAGCTCCTCGTCGGTTGCCATCTCCTCGCGGAGGATGGCGTCGCGCACGTTCTCGACCGTGATCTGGTGGATCCGCTTCGCCGGTCCGCTGACGAAGGCGGGCTGCACCGCCGCGAGCTCGACGTCGGCGAGTCCGGCCCGGCGGAGCATGCCCACCAGCTTCGGGCCGATCTCGGGGTCGCCGCCGCGGCGGGCCGATACTGCGTTGTAGAGAGGGATCCAGCGATCGAGCGCCGGGCAGCTGGGGTAGGCGAACGCCGCGGAATGGTCGAGGTCCTCGACGACGACGGCACCGCCCGGCTTCACCGCGTCGATCATGCGGTCCAACACCATCGTTCGCGCCGGTACATGGGTGAGCAGGAGACGCGCGTACACCAGGTCGTATGCGTCGCGCGCGTCGAGCTCCGTGGCTTCACCACGCCGGAACTCGACGTTGCGGATGCCCTCGGTGTTCGCGTCCTGCTGTGCGAGCTCGACCTTCACGGCGTCCATGTCGATGCCGACGACGGCTCCCGTCGGTCCGACCACCCGGGCCATGGCCAGGGTCACGTCGCCGCCACCACACCCGAGATCGAGGCAGCGCATGCCCCGGCGGAGTCCCGCCCGATCGAGCAGCGCCGCGGTGGAGACCTCCAGCGCCTCGCTGATCACGCCGAGGCGGGCCTTGCCCTCGACCCCGCCGCGGATCACGTAGCTCGACACGCCGGCCACGATATCGGCGCGGCGGCGCAGTCGCTCAGGCCATCAGCGCGCCGAAGTCGAGCTGGCCCATCGCCATTCCGGCGCTGAAGCCCAGGTCGACGTTCAGGTTCACGCCGTTCACGAACCCCGACGCGTCGCACCCGAGGAACGCGAGCACGAGCGCGATGTCGCGGGGTTGCGCGACGCGGCCGCTCTGCTCGATGCACCAGTCGATGGTCTTCTCGCTCATCGTCTCCTTGAAGTCCGGGAGGAGCGGCGTGTCGATGGGCGACGGGCAGACGCTGTTCACGCGCATGCCGCGCTCTTGCGCGGCGCGCGCGGATACCATCGTGTACACCTGCATGCACTCCTTCGACACGGAGTACGCGTCGGTGAACAGGTCGGGGTGCGAGTCGATCCACGCCAACGAGGCATCCCAGCCTTCGATCGCGAACAGTTCCTGGATCTCTGCGAGGTGGCTCGCCCACTGCCCGCCCGCGATCGACGCCGTGATCGCCACCGCGCTCCCGTCGGTCATCTTGGGGGCGAGTCCTTCGGTGAGTTGCCGCACCGCCAGGTAGTTGACTGCCATGACGGTGGGCACCGGCATCGTGCCGGCCACACCGGCGTTGTTGAAGAGCGCGTGCACCGGGCCGTCGATCGCGGCCACCGCGGCGTCGACCGCTGCCTCGCTACTGAGGTCGGTGGGCAGGAACGTGCTCGCCGGGCCCGACGGCTCCTTCACGTCGATCACGGTGATGTGCTCGGCGCCGAGGTCGTCGAGGAGCTCGAGCAGCGCTGCGCCCACGCCCGAGTACGCGCCGGTGAGGACGATTCGCTTGCCCTCGTAGCTGAACGGATTCGTCGCCATGGTCAGTCGATCTCCTTCCAGTACGTGCCGGCGAGCATGCGCTCGATGCCGTCACGATTCATGATCATGTCGTCGGGGTCGTCGGGTACCGGCGCCTCGGCGAAGTACGCGGCCCGTCGGCCGATGCGCGCCGAGATCATCCCGTAGCGGGTCGCGTTCCACAGTGCGTAGAACTCGAAGTCGCGTGGCGTGTAGCCGGTGATCCGCTCGTACTCCGTGAGGGCGTCGCTCGGGCGCATGAAGTGGGGCATTCCCGAGCCCGCGCCGCCCCCGTACCGCTGCACCGCTTCCTGGAACATCCAGTGGATGTACACGCAGTACGAGAGGTCGAGCTCCCGGGGCGACAACGCCGCCATCTCCCAGTCGAGCACCGCGATCGGTTGGAAGTCGCGGTACAAGACGTTGCCGATTCGCGAGTCGCCCCAGTTGAACACCGCCGCGCTCTCGTGTTCCGGCCACGTGTCGTGGATCCGCGCCAGCGCACGCTCGAGCAGCGGTGACCGGAGGCCATCGGCGACGATCCAGTCGTAGTACACGGTCCAGTCGCCGACGTGACGGCCCAGGGCCGTGCGCTCGGGGCGATCGAGGTCGAGGAACGGGAACGTCGCCTCGGGCTGCTCGATCGCGTGCAACTCGGCGATCACCGCGATCGTGGCGTTCTGGAGCTCCATCTGGCGCTCGCGCGGTGCGTCGAACAGCCAGTTCCCACCGAACGGGTAGGGCATGAGGTCGGGAGGGACCACTCCGTACCGCTTCTCCATCACGAAGAACGGCGCGCCGAGCACGCTCCGGTCACGCTCCAGCCAGTGCACCCGAGGGACCGGAACCGACGTGTGCAGCGCGACCTGCCGCATGATCTCGAACTGGCCCTCCAGGTCGTACTCCCGGAAGACCGGCACGTTGGCGGGATCGGGGGCGACGCGGGCGACGAGCGGCTCGGCGCGTTCGGTGCCGTCCTCGTCGAACACCGCGTCGAACAGCAGGGTCTCGGTGGACATGCCGTTGGTGGCAGGGATGTCGAGCTTGGGGACGTGGACGCTCCGGACGTCGGGGCGCCGGGCCGCGAGCCAGGACTCGAGCGCGGCGCGTGTCTCCTCGAGGTCACGGGTGAACGTCTGCGGGCGCGCGGTCTCGGGCTCGCTTCCCTCGTCGTCGTCCGTCATCGCCGCGGAAATTAGATCATCCGCGTGTCAGCGACGCCCTCGGCGCCCGTCGCCGCGGGTCACGGTCGCGTGCCCAGGAGGTCGGCCATGAGCTCGAGCGCCCCGTCCTGCTCGGCGTTGACGATGAGGCCGGTGGCGCCGCAGCTCGTCCACGGACCGAGGCGTTCCTTGATCCGTTGCGGCGAACCGAAGAGGCCGCCCTCGTCGACGTACTCGTCGGGCACCGCGGCGACGGCTTCGTCCCGGTGCCCGGAGAGGAAGAGCTCCTGGATCCGGTCGGCGGCGTCGCCGTACCCGCGGCGGGTCATGGCGTCCTTGTGGAAGTTCTGGTCGCGCGAGCCCATCCCGCCGACGTAGAACGCGAGCTGCGGCTTGGCCGCTCCGATCACCGCGCCGACGTCGTCGGTGATGCGCACACCGCACGTCGCCTGCACCTCGAGCGTGTCGAGCGACCGGCCCGACCGGGCGGCGCCTTCCTCGAGCGCGGCGCGGAACCCGCGGGCGTTCGACGGCGCGTAACCCATCGGCAGCCAGCCGTCGGCCACCTCGGCGGTGAGCGCGACGTTGGCGGCGCCGCCCGCCGCGATGAAGATCGGCGTGTCGGGGTTCGTGTGCAGGATCGACTTGAGCGGTTTGCCCACACCCGTCGCGCCGGGTCCGTCGTACGGCAGCGAGATGGCGCGGCCGTGGTAGGCCACCGGGCCTTCGCGGCGGAACACCTGTCGCATGATGGCGACGGTGTCGCGCGTGCGCGCGATCGGGTGCTGCCACGGCGTGCCGTACCAACCCTCGATGATCTGTGGCCCGGACAGACCGAGACCGACGATGACGCGTCCCTCACCCGCGAGGGCCTCGATGGTGGCGAACGCCATGGCAGTGGCGGCGGGCGTGCGGGCGCCGATCTGCACGACGGCGGTGGCGAGCTTGATGCGGTCGGTGACGGCGGCAAGGTACGCGAGCGGGCTCAACGCGTCGGCGCCGTACGCCTCGCTCGACCACACGGAGTCGTAGCCGAGCGCCTCGGCCCGCGCGACCCGCGCGACCGGCACCTCGAGGTTCGAGCCCGACCACGCGCCGAGCATCAGTCCGAGCTTCACGGCCGCACGATCCCACCCTCCACGAACCGGCGTCAATACACCCTGCTATACCGGCTCTTCTGACGCAGGTTGGAGGTTCGGCATGACCATGACGTTGCAGGAGATCTCGGACCGGCTCGAGATCCAGGAGTTGTTCGTCGACTACACGCAGGCGATCGACCGCCGGCACTGGGACGCGCTCGACGACGTGTTCACGCCCGACGCGTTCATCGACTACACGACGACCGGCGGGAGCGCCGGTGATCTGCCGTCCACCAAGGCGTTCCTCGCGCAGGCGCTGCCGATGTTCAAGAGCTTCCAGCACCTCGTGGGCACGAGCAAGATCGTCGTCGACGGCGACACCGCGACCGCAACGTCGATCCTGCACAACCCGATGGTGTTGCCCGCGGCCGACGGTGGCACGCCGCGCACCTTCTTCGTGGGCGTGTGGTACCACGACGTGCTCGTGCGCACCCCCGACGGCTGGCGCATCAGGGAGCGGGTCGAGGAGCTGTGCTACTTCCACAACGCGCCCGAGGGCATGGCGCCCGCCGGCTCCTGAGGTGTCCCTGATGAAGAACCGCGTCACGGAACTGCTCGGCGTCGAGCACCCGATCATCCAGGCGCCGATGGGTTACATCGCCCGTGCCCAGCTCGCGTCCGCGGTGTCGAACGCAGGCGCGCTCGGCATCATCGAGACGTCGTCGGGCCAGCTCGACCAAGTGCGCGACGAGATCAAGAAGATGCGCGATCTCACCGACAAGCCCTTCGGCGTGAACATCGCGCAGCTCTTCGTGCGTGATCCCGGCATCGTCGACTTCGTGCACGAGCAGGGTGTGCGCTTCGTCACCACGTCGGCGGGCGACCCCAACCGGTTCACTGCGACGCTGCACGAGGCGGGTATGACGGTGTTCCACGTCGTGCCCAACCTGCGCTCGGCGTTGAAGGCGATCGACGCCGGCGTCGACGGCATCGTGGCCGAGGGCGGCGAAGGCGGCGGTTTCAAGAACTCCCGCGACGTCTCGTCGATGGTGTTGGTCCCGCTCGTGTGCTCGCGGGTCGACGTGCCGGTGATCGCGGCGGGCGGGGTCTGCGACGGGCGGTCGATGGCCGCCGCGTTCGTGCTCGGCGCCGAGGGAGTGCAGATGGGCACGCGCATGGTGTCGGCGGCCGAGTCGCCCGTGCACGACAACTACAAGAACCTCGTCGTCGACACCACCGACACCGGCACCGTGTTCCTGAACCGCTTCCACAAGCCCGCGTTCCGCGTGCTCGCGACACCCTACAGCGAGGCGCGCGAGCAGACGCTCGACCAGGTGCCCATGGCCGGCCTCGACAACATGCTCGACCTCTACTTCGGCGGCAACCTCGACGCCGCGTTCGCGTTCGGTGGCCAGGTCGCGGGCCGTATCGACGAGGTCAAGCCGGTGGCGCGGATCATCGAGGAGACCATCGCCGAGTTCCACGATGCTGTCGCTACGCTCGTGGGCGACTATGGCCCGTGACGCAACCGACACGCGCGAGACGCTGCTCCGCACTGCGCAGCAGATGTTCGCGCGCGACGGCATCTATCAGGTGCCGCTGAAGCGCATCGTCGAGACGGCAGGGCAGCGGAATGCGTCGGCACTCCACTACCACTTCGGCGGCCGCGACGGGCTGCTCGTCGCGATCACGGCCCGACACGACGGCGAGATCGAGGACGAGCGCGCCGCGCTGCTCGCCACGCTCCGGCTCGAGCGGCGGCTCGACGACCTGCGGGCACTCGTCGAGGCGCTCGTCGTGCCGTTCGCGCACAAACTGGCCGACCAGGAGGGCCGTGAGTACCTGCGCATCGTCGAGCAGCTCGTCGGCCTGTTCGACCTCTGGGACGTCGAGGTCGCGGGCGGGCCCACCGGGGCGCAGCAGGTGCTCTTCCACATCCAGTCGCAGCTCGACCACCTGCCGCAGCCGCTGCGGCACGAGCGCGTCACGATCCTGCTCGCGCTCGTGAGCGAGACGCTCGCCATGCGTGCGCGCGCGCTCGAGGACGCCGGTGCCCCGCCCGTGCTCGACCACGTCGCCTTCGTGACGAACCTCGTCGACATGGCAGTCGGCGCGCTCTCGGCACCGGCGTCGCCCGCACCATGACCTCCCCGTCGTACGTGGACGGTCACCGGTTGCTCGCGGGCAAGGGTGTGCTGGTCACCGCGGCGGCGGGCACCGGGATCGGGCTCGCCACGGCCAAGCGGTGCGCGGAAGAGGGCGCGCGCGTCGTGTTGAGCGACCGGCACGTGCGGCGCCTCGCGGAGGCAGCGGCGGAGATGGGGGTGCTGGGCGTGCCCTGTGACGTCACCCGCGAGGACGACGTGCAGGCGCTGTTCGCCGCCGCGGGTGCGGAGCTCGGTGGCATCGACGTGCTCGTGAACAACGCCGGATTGGGGGGCACCGCGGAGCTGCACGTGATGACCGACGACCAGTGGACGTCGGTGCTCGACGTGACCCTCACCGGCACGATGCGGTGCACGCGCGCGGCGCTCAACCACATGTACGAGCGGGGCCGCGGCGTCATCGTCAACAACGCGTCCGTGGTGGGTTGGCGCGCGCAGAACGGCCAGGCTCACTACGCGGCGGCGAAGGCGGGCGTGATGGCGCTCACTCGTTGTGCGGCGATCGAGGCCGGACCGCGCGGCGTCCGCGTGAACGCGGTGGCGCCGAGCCTCGCGATGCACGAGAACCTGGTGAAGGTCACGTCGCAGGAGCTCCTCGACGACCTGACCGCGCGCGAGGCGTTCCACCGGTGGGCGGAGCCGTGGGAGGTCGCCAACGTGATCGTGTTCCTCGCGTCCGACTATTCCGCGTACATGACCGGCGAGGTCGTCTCGGTCAGCAACCAGCACCCCTGACCCGCGCGGCTCCGAAGTTGCGTCACCAACCGACCCTATACGTCGGTTGGTGACGCAACTTCGGGGGGGTCAGCCCGGCGCGGCCGCCTCGAGGTAGGGGGGTGGCTCGCCGCCGCCGTGGGCGAGGACGTTGGCGCCGCTCACGTAG
>DASPTH010000266.1:0-7520 GCA_035623515.1 Acidimicrobiia bacterium | reverse complement strand
CGCCGCCGGTGACCCGCGACGGCGTGCCGCACTTGCGCGAGCTCTCGGTGGAGGATCTCACCGTGCGGTACCCGGCGTCGGGCCGGGGTGTGCGGGGCGTCGACCTCGTGCTCGAGGCGGGCTCGGTGACCGTCGTCACCGGCGAGGTCGGCGCGGGCAAGACGACGCTGGTCCGCGCCGTGCTCGGGCTCGTGCCCCACGAGCACGGCGTCATCCGGTGGAACGGCGAAGAGGTACACGACCCCGGCTCGCACCTCGTGCCACCGCGGTGCGCGTACGTGCCGCAGGTGCCACGGCTCTTCAGCGAGTCGCTGGGCGACAACGTGTCGCTCGGCATGCCGGTCGAACCCTCGACGGTCGACGCCGCGCTGCGGCTCGCCGTGCTCGAGCACGACGTGGCCGCCATGCCCGAAGGGCTCGACACGGTCCTCGGGCCGCGCGGCGTGCGCCTGTCGGGCGGTCAGCTGCAGCGCGCCGCGGCGGCGCGGGCGTTCCTGCGCGACGCCGATCTCCTCGTGGTCGACGACCCTTCGAGTGCACTCGACGTGGAGACCGAGGAGCTCATGTGGTCGCGCCTCCTCGCGCCGCGGGAGCGAACGATGCTGATCGTGTCGAATCGGCCCGAGGTGGCGGCGCGCGCCGACCAGCTGCTCGTGCTGGCCGACGGCGTGGTCGTGAGCCGGACGCCGTAGTCGCGTCGGGCGGCGTCAGGTCGCGGCCGCGTCGACCAGCCCGTAGCGCCGGCGGACCGCGCGCTCGGCGAACCCGAAGAGGAACGTGTCGATGACGACGCCGACCACGAAGATCAGGATCATCACCGCGTAGAGGCCGGAGATGTCGCCGAAGTCCTTGTTCACCTGGAGCTGCTGGCCGAGCGAGTAGCCCGACACCGCGCCGATGATCTCGCCGGCGAGCAGGCTGCGCCACGCGAACGCCCAGCCCTGCTTCATCCCGCCGATGAACGACGGCAACGCGGCCGGCAGGATCACGGAGCGGAACGCGGCGAACCGGCGTGCGCCCATGACGCGACCGGCCCGCAAGAGCACCGGCGGGATGTTGTCGACACCGTTGATGAGCCCGTTGGCGATGGCCGGGGCCGCGCCGAGGACGACGACGAAGTAGATCGCACCCTCGCTGAGGTGGAACACGACGATCGCGGGCAGGAACCACGCGATCGACGGCATCGTCTGGAGCCCGGTGATCATCGAGCCCACGCCCGCGCGCAGCACGGGGATGCGCGAGACGAACGCGCCCACGATCACTCCGATCACGAGCGCAATGGAGTAGCCCTTGAACCCACGCTCGATCGTCGTCCACATCGCGCGCGACAGCACGTCCCAGTTGTCGTAGAGCGACTGGAACGCCTTCGCGGGAGGTGGGATCTGCGTCTCGGGCTTCCACCCCGACCACACCACGAGTTGCCACGCCCCGAGCAACAACGCGGTCGCCAGCAGCTTCGGCCATGTCGCCCGCCAGATCTTGCGGGCGCGGCTCACCCGCGGCGCGAGCGGGATCTCCAGCGCGTCGAGGCCGGTCTCGAGCTCGGTGAGCTCGCGCTCACGTACCGCCATGGCGCCGCACCTCCTCGCGCAGCTGGTCGGTGATGGTGGCGGCGAGCTCCGCGACCTCGGCCGAGTCGATGCGCCGAGGCCGGGCGATCGTCACCGGGAACTCGGCGGTGACGCGTCCGGGACGGCTGGAGAGCAGCACGACCCGGTCGCCGAGGCGCACCGCTTCGCGCACGTTGTGCGTCACGAACACGATCGTGAGGTTGGTGTCGCGCCACAGCCGCTCGAGCTCGTCGTGCAGCAGGTCGCGGGTCATGGCGTCGAGGGCGCCGAACGGCTCGTCCATGAGCAGGATGTCGGCCTCCTGCGCCAGCGCGCGCGCGAGGGCGACGCGTTGGCGCATGCCGCCGGACAGCTCGTGTGGCCGCTTACGCGCGAAGCCGCTGAGGTTCACGAGCTCGAGCAGCCGGTCGACCTTGGGCTTGCGCTCGGCGCGGGGCACCTTGCGGAGCTTCAGCGCGATCTCCACGTTGCCCCGGGCCGTGAGCCAGGGGAACAACGCGGCTTCCTGGAACATCAGCGTGGTGCGCGCGCCGCCGACGTCGACCGACCCCGCACTCGGACGGTCGAGACCGGCCACGATGTTCAGCAGCGTGCTCTTCCCGCACCCGGACGCGCCGAGCAGGCAGACGAACTCACCCTCGGCGACCGACAACGAGACCTTGTCGAGCGCGTGGAGCGCGTTCGTGGTGTCGCCGTAGACCTTCGACACGCGGTCGAGGACGATCGCAGGCGCGGAATCGACCCCGGCGAGGGGGGACGCCGGAGTCGATTCCCGTGTACCAACGGTCTGCGCCGCGGTCACGTCTTGGTTGCCGGGATGGTCGGCTCGCCTGCCGCCTTGAGCGCCTTGTTGAGGAATGACAGATCGTAGAGGCCGCTCAGGCTGCTGGCGGCGGGGAACCCGAGTGCCTTCTGGTGCTTGTTGTCCTGCACGAGCGACGAGGCGATCGGGTCGTTGGTGAAGGTGATGTTCTTGAAGGAGGCGATGACGAGGTTCCCGTCGATGGGCTTCCCGGTGATCTGCTTGATGCCCTGCGACACCAGCTGCTCGGCATCGGCCGTGTGCTTGGCGATGTAGTCGTTGGCGGCCACCTGCCCGTTCACCAGCTTCTGCACCACGTCCTTGTGGTCCTTGACGAAGCTCGACGTGACGATCACCTGCGTCGTCACGAACTGGCCCTTCGGCCAGAGCGTCGCCTCGTCGACGAGGATCTTGCCGCCGCCCTCGGTGACGAGGCGCGTGGCCCAGGGCTCGGGCACCCACGCACCCTGGATGTCACCCGACTCGAAGGCGGTGAGCGACGTGGCGTTGTCCTGCGGGACGATCTTGACGTCGCCGCCGCCCGATGTGTCGGTCTGCAGCCCGTTCTTCTTCAGCCACGTGCGCAGCGCCACGTCCTGGGTGTTGCCGAGCTGGGGCGACGCCACGGTCTTGCCCTTGAGGTCTGCGGCGGTGTTGATGTCGGGCTTCACCACGAAGTACGCGCCGCCCGAGGCCGCGCCCGACACCACCCGCACGCCCTTGTCGAGCTGGGTCCACGCCGAGATCGTCGGGTTGGGGCCGATGTACGCGGCGTCGAGGGCGCCGGCCTGGATGGCGGTGAGCTCGTCGGTGCCGCTGTTGAACGTCTTCAGCTGGAGGGTGACGTTCGGGCCCAGCGCCTTCTGGAAGATGCCGGCGCCCACGCCGACCAGGGCGGGTGCGTGCGTCACGTTGGGGAAGTAGCCGAGCCTGAGGGTGACGGGTTCACTGCTCGCGGTCGAGTTGTTGGTCTTCGCCGCCGCGGCGCCGCCGCTCACGAGGGCGACGGTGATGATCGCGAGCGCCGCGGCGGCGGCGAGACGCGTGACGGGACGGGTGCGCGGCATCAGGAGGGCCTCCGTGGATTTGTACAGCAAGGCGATGAACAAAATAGACATGCTGAGGAACGTCTGCAAGTCGGCGAGGCAAAATATTAGTTTTCCGATCAGATTTTCGGAGTAAGGTCCTGTCCGTGCCCGCCGCCCCGACGATGAACGACCCCTGGGGCGAGCTGTCGCGCTTCTCGTTCGACGAGTGGTGTCAGGCCGCGAGCTGAGCCACGCCTGACCATCTCCTCGAAAGGAACGAGACATGACCCAACTCATCGACTGCATCCAGGACGACCCCGGATCGCGGCCCGACGGGTCACGCCCACTGTCCCCGAACGCCCTCCTCGAGGTCGCGCTCGATCTCGCCCGGGATGCGTCGACCTGGCGAGCGCTCGCGCGTCACGATCCTGCGGAACGCTGGTTCGTCCGGCTCGCGTTCAACGACTGCTTCGACACGTGGCTGATCGGCTGGCACGCACGCCAGGGCGTGGATCTGCACGACCACGGCGGGTCCGCCGGCGCCCTCTACGTCGTCGAGGGCGAGCTGCTCGAAACGGCAATGGGGTTCGGCGGCGACTCGCGGTTGGTCGAGCAGCGGCTGACTGCCGGTACGGCGCGCGCGTTCGCGCCGAGTCACGTCCACTGGATCGTGAACCCGACCCCGCGAGTCGCGACGAGCGTGCACGTGTACTCCCCGCCGCTCTCACGCATGGGGTTCTACGAACTCGAAACTGACATGACCCTGCGCCCGCGCGGCTCGTCGCCGGTCCCGTGACGACGGTCGACGACCTGCTGGCCAGGGCCCGCGCCGGCCTCGAACGGGTCACCGCGCTCGAGGCGACCGCCGCGGTCGACGGCGGCGCGCTGCTCGTCGACATCCGGCCCGACGCGCAGCGTCGGCGCGAAGGCGAGATCCCGGGCGCGCTCCTGATCGAGCGCAACGTGCTCGAGTGGCGCCTCGACCCGGCGTCGAGCGCCCGGATCCCCGAGGCAACCGGCCACGACGTCCCGGTGATCGTGGTGTGCTCGGAGGGCTACGCGTCGAGCCTCGCCGCGGCGGCACTCCAGGAGCTGGGCCTGCGCCACGCCACCGACCTCATCGGCGGCTTTCGGGCGTGGCGCGACGCCGGGCTGCCGGTGGGGGCGGCGGGCTGAGGCCCGCGATCTCGAGGAACGCGGCCGCCGCCGGCGACGACGGCCCGTCGCGCTGCACGGCCACGACGGCGCGGCTCACCTCGGGACGCATCGGGACGACCACCGCGCCCAGCCGTGCCGCCTGCTCTGCGAGCGGCCCGGGCAGCAATGTCGCGCCGGCACCCGCTAGGACGAGTGGCATCACCGCTTCGCGCTGGGCGGTGACGACCGCGATGTTGGGGCTCACGCCCGCGGTCTCGAACGCCTCGTCGAGCAGGGCGCGCGTCGACGTGCCACGGGGCGTGGCGACGAGGGGGTAGCGGGCCAGCTCGTCGACCGGGAGCGGGCGCGAGCCGCCGCGGGGCGGTGCGCCGGGTGGCAGCACGACGAGCATGTCCTGCCGGCGGAGCGCCACCACCCGGAGCCGCTCGTTCGCAGCGTGCTCCACCGTGATCCCGAGCTCGGCCTCGCCCGCGGCGACGAGCGCGGCGACCTCGGCGGGACCCTCGGCGTCGGCGAGGCGGACGGTCACGCCCGGGTGCGCGGTGCGGAACGCGCCGGTGAGCGGGGCGACGGGGTCGCTCGCAAGGGTGGGGAGCGCGCACAGGTCGAGGCGGCCGCGCTCGAGCCCCGCGACCGCGGCGACCGCAACGCGTGCCGCCTCCACGTCGCGGAGCGCCTGGCGGGCCGGACCCACCAGCGCCTCGCCCGCGGCGGTGAGCACGACACCCCGCCCGACACGGTGGAACAGCGGCGTGCCGAGCTCGTCCTCGAGCTCGCGCACGGCCTGGGAGACCGAGGGTTGCGACACGAATTCGGCCTCCGCCGCACGGGTGAAGCCGCCCTCGTCGACCACCGCGAGGAAGAGACGGAGTCTCCGGAGATCCATAGGTGAAGCTGATGATACCGAGCAGAACCACGTCTTGGACCTCTCGTCGCTCGGGGCGCACGATGGACCCATGACGTGGCCGACGATCCTGGCGGTGCTCGGGATCGGCGCCGCGGTCGGATTCCTCGGCGGGTTGTTCGGCAAGGGTGGGTCCGCCATCGCCACCCCGCTGCTGGCGGCGATCGGCATCCCGCCGATCGTGGCCGTCGCGTCGCCGCTCCCCGCCGTCGTCCCCGGAACCCTCGTCGCCGCGTCGGCCTATCTCCGCCTGCGGCTCGTGGACTGGCGCGTCGTCGGCTGGTCGGTGGCGGTCGGCGTACCGGCCACGCTGCTCGGTGCGTACGCGACGCGGTGGGTGGGCGGCGAGCCGCTCGTCGTCGCGACGGAGGTGGTCGTGGCCGCGCTCGGGTTGCGGCTGCTGCGACGCCCGGGTGAGCCGGACGAGATCGCGTCGGAGGTGCCGCCGTCGACCGCCCGCATGGTCGCGGTGGCCGCGACCGTCGGACTGGTGTCGGGACTGCTCGCCAACGGCGGCGGCTTCCTGCTCGCGCCCCTGTTCGTGCTCGCGCTGCACCTGCCGATCAAGCAGGCATTCGGCTCGTCGCTCGCAGTGGCCTCCGCGCTGGCGATCCCCGGCACGATCGTCCACGCCGCGCTCGGCCACATCGACTGGACGATCGTGGCGCTCTTCGGGGTGTCGGCGATCCCGCTCTCGTACGTGGGCGCGCGCGTCGCGCTGCGCACGCACGCGCGCCGACTCGAGCGGATGTACGGAGTGGCCCTGCTCCTGCTCGGTATCACGACGCTCGCGTTCTCGCTCTGACGCCTGCTCTATGGCTCGCTTGCTGCTCGGCGGGATACCCGCCTTGCGGGCGCTCGCTCGCGGCGAGCTCCTCGGCTCGCTCCGCTCGCCTCGTCGCCGCCTTGGGTTCTGCGATCATCCGTCACTTGTGACCCGTATGAGGACTTGTTCTGACGGATGATCGCGAACTGGTGTCACCGGCGGTCGTTCTCACGCTTGCTGCTCGGCGGGATACCCGCCTCGCGGGCGCTCGCTCGCGGCGAACGCTCAGAAGCCTGCCGTCACCGCGAGGATCGGCTCCACGAGCTCCGGCCGGCAGATCAGGAGGTCGGGCAGCCACGGATCGGGGCGGTTGTACTCGAGCGCGGTGCCGTCGAGGCGCGACACGTGCAGGCCGGCTGCCGCGGCCACACCGACGGGTGCCGCCGAGTCCCACTCGTACTGGCCGCCGCTGTGCGCGTACACGTCGGCGAAGCCGAGCACCACGGCCATCGCCTTGGCGCCGGCCGAGCCCAGCGCCAGCATCTCGCCGTCGAGGTGGTAGGCGAGCGCGGCGGCGACGGTGGGCGGGCGGCTGCGGCTCACGACGAGACGGGGCGGTCCCTCGTGCGCGGGCACGGGCGGGGGTGGCGGGTCGGCGGTGAGGGTGGCGTGCAGCGCGGGGAGCGCGACCGCCGCTGCTTCCACGTGGCCGTCGATCACGAGCGCGACGTGCACCGCCCAGTCGGTGCGCCCCGGCTCGCCGAACTCGCGGGTGCCGTCGAGGGGGTCGACGATCCACACGCGTTCGGCGTCGAGGCGCGCGAGGTCGTCGGCGCCCTCCTCCGAGAGCACGGCGTCGTCGGGGTGCTCGCGCGCGAGCGCGTCCACGATGAAGTCGTGCGAGCGGCGGTCACCCTCGTCGCGACGCAGCCGCGGGTGCACGCTCAGGTTCTCGAGGTTCGACCGGAGCTCCATCAGGAGCTCGCCGGCCGCGGTGGCGATGGCGGCCGCGCTCCGGTGGTCTGAAGGGGTCGCCCGCATGGGATCCGCACCCTATTCGCGGCACAATGCAGCGATGGGTGAGGCGACGGCGCCGCGGCGCGTGCCGGTGTGGGCGGCGGCGCTGGCCGATCTCGCGGTGGTCGTGCTGTTCGTCGCCATCGGGCGACGAACCCATCACGAGGACAGCGGTGCCGACGGGTTCGTGCGCGTGTTCTGGCCGTTCGCGGTCGGGCTGGCGGTCGGGTGGCTCGCCAGCGGGCTGGCGGCCGCTCCGCTCGCGTGGGGCAGG
>DASPTH010000216.1:0-2359 GCA_035623515.1 Acidimicrobiia bacterium | reverse complement strand
CTCCACCCCCTGGGTCCCGGCATCCTCTGGTCCGACCGGCGCGCCGGCGCCGAGGCCGCCGCGCTCGGCGATCCCGCGGCGTTCCGCGCCGCGACCGGCGTCGTGCTCGACGGCGGCGCGCACGCGGCGAAGCTCGCCTGGGTCGCTCGCCACACGCCCGACGTGTTGCGGGGGGCCCGGTGGGTCCTCGCGCCGAGGGACCACGTGATCGCACGCCTCACCGGGGTGGTCGTGACCGACGACACGCTCGCGTCGCGCACCGGGCTCGCCGGGCTCGACGGCGACGGCGGGTGGCTCCCGGAGGCCCGCACGGTGTACGGCGCGCGGCTCCCGCCCGTCGTCGCTCCCACCCACGTCGTGGGCACGGTGATCGGGGCGGCCGCCGCCGAGCTCGGCCTGCCCCGCGACCGTGCCGTGCACGTCGTCGCCGGCGCGGGTGACCGGGCGTGCGAGGTGCTCGGCACCGGCGCGTCGGCGACGGCACCGATGGTCTCGTGGGGGACCACCGCCAACGTCTCGGTGCCGCACGACGGACCGGTGGGGGTGCTCCCGACCGTCGCCGCGGTCTCGCGCGGCGCGCGGGGCGGCTTCCTCGTGGAAGCCGGTCTCTCCGGCGCGGGCGAGGCGGTCGCGTGGCTGGCCGCGCTCACCGGACGCACGCACGACGACCTGTTGGCGGATGCTGCGTCGGCGGAGCCCGGTGCCGGCGGCGCGCTCGCGCTGCCGTGGCTGGGAGGCGCGCGGGCGCCGTGGTGGCGCAACGACGTGCGCGCGGAGTTCAGCAACCTGTCACTCGTGCACGGCCCGCCGCACATTGCACGTGCACTCGTCGAGGGCATCGCTCTCGACGTGGCGCGCTGCCTCGAGCTGGTCGCACCTGCGCGCGCCGAGGTCGCCGCCGCGGGCGCGGGCGCGGCCGACGACCTGTGGCGCCAGGTCCTCGCCGCGGTGACCGGGCTCCCGGTCACCCGCCGCGCGCTGGACGACGCCGCCTCGGTCGGCGCGCGCTTGGTGGTCGGGGCCGCGCTCGGCGAGGCGTGCACCGTCGACGAGATCAACCCCCTCACCGCGCGTGACGAGCCCGATCCCGGGCTCCTCGCTGCGTACCGCGAGGTGCGCGCTGCCGCGGACGCCGCCGCTCTCAGCACGCTCTCAGCCCGATGATGCGAATCAATGCGGCGCATCAACTAGCGTCCCGCCCACACCACGTCGTGGCTTGTAGCCGTTCCGACTGCTCCAGACCCCGGCCCCCCCAACCGACGAGGTCTCATGCAGGCGAACGCCGTGATCCCCCCGCCCGCAGCACCTGCCGCGGTACTGCTCCCCGAACCTCCCCACGAACTTCTGCGCTCCTCGCCCGCGCTCTACAGCAAGGTCCTCACCGCCACCGTCGCGCTCGCACCGGTCGTCACCGCTGCCGTCCTCCTCGTGCGGGGCCCGGGCACGCCGTTCCCGTGGTTCGACGTGGCGCTGGCCGCGGTCTTCGTGGTCGTGATCGGGCACGCGGTGACGATCGGGTTCCACCGGCTGTTCACACATCGCAGCTTCGTCGCCAAGCGCCCGCTCAAGATCGCGCTCGCCGTGCTCGGCACCATGTCGTTCCAAGGCTCCCTGATCGGCTGGGTCGCCGACCACCGCCGGCACCATCGCTACTGCGAGCGCGACGGCGATCCACACTCGCCGTGGGCGCGCGGTACCGAACCTGTACGCGGTTGGCGCGGCCTGTGGCACGCGCACCTCGGCTGGACGTTCACCAACTCGTCGACGTCACGCCGGCAGTTCGCGCCCGATCTCCTCGCCGACTCGGATCTCGTGTTGATCGACCGGATGTTCGTGCCGTGCGCGGTGCTCACCCTCGCGCTGCCGTTCACCATCGGCTACCTACTGTCCGGCACCCTGGCCGGCGCCGTCGGCGCCCTCGTGTGGGCCGGTGTCCTGCGGATCGGCTTCACGCACAACGTCACGTGGTCGATCAACTCGGTGTGCCACCGGTTCGGCAAGCGACCGTTCCGCTCGCGCGACGAGAGCCGCAACGTGGCGGCGCTCGCGCTGGTGTCGTTGGGCGAGTCGTGGCACAACACGCACCACGCCTTCCCACGCCTGGCGCGGCACGGCGTCGACCGGGGGCAGCTCGACAGCTCGGCGGTGCTGATCCGTCTCTTCGAGCGCCTCGGCTGGGCCACCGACGTGCAGTGGCCCGACCCGGCCCAGCTCGCGGCCCGGCGCGTCGCCGTGTAGCGGACTTCACGCGAACCTGCCCGCGCCCGCGATGATGGGTGGGATGGCCGACTACGACGAGCACGCCGCGCTGCTGATCGTCGACGTCCAGAACGACTTCGCCGACCCGGCCGGCAGCCTC
>DASPTH010000262.1:0-9494 GCA_035623515.1 Acidimicrobiia bacterium | reverse complement strand
CCTGCCCGACGGCTTCCGCGAATGGCTGCTCGCGATGGCGCGCCTCCCCCACTGGCGGCACTACGTCGCGTTGGAGGCCGGCGAGATCGTCGCCGCCCGCGGCGTGCGTGCCGTGCCGGGCGAGCTCGCGTGGTCGGGCGTGGACGGACCGGTGCCGGCGGTGATGACCCACGACCTCCTCCCCGACCGTCTCCTCTGCCGCCGGCTCGTGGCCGACGCCGTCGCCGCAGGGTCCACCGGCGTCGTCGCCGACGTCGAGCAGCCCGATCCCCGGCGCGAGGGTGCCAACTACGACGCGATGACCGAGCTCGGCTTCTCCGTCGTCTACCCGCGTGACCTCTGGGGGCGTGGCTGATCTCGGTCCTCACCCGGACGGCGTGCGCGTGCTCTGGAAGAATCTGGGCATGAGCGACGACCCGAGACGGAGCGCGGCCATCGAGCGCCTCAAGGCGAAGCGCGACTTCCGGACCGACGTGTTCGCCTACGTCGTGATCAACGCGCTGCTCGTGGTGATCTGGGCGGCCACGGGCGGCGGCTACTTCTGGCCCATCTGGGTGATGATCGGCTGGGGCATCGGCGTGATCTTCCACGCGTGGACGGTGTTCGGCCAGCAACCGATCACCGAGAGCGACGTCCAGCGCGAGATGGACCGCGACACCGGGAGCGACCCGCCCGTCGCGTAGTGCCGGCGCGCGCTACCGCGTGTCGTCTCGCTGGGTGACGAGCGCACGCGCCGACCCGGCGGGCCACCGCAGGTCGACCGTGACCGGCGGCGTGACCTCGCGGCGCACGTAGCCGAGTGCGCCCGTCGCCAACGCGGGTGCGCTCACGCTCGTGAGGGCACCGACCACCTTCCCGTCGACGACCACCTCGGCGCCCCGGACCGGCCAGTCGCCGTCGATGGCGTCGAAGCGGCGGAGGAAGCGGTTCACGTGGCCACGGCTGTCGATCCGGCACACGAGCTCCTGGCCGAGGAAGCAACCCTTCGTGAACGAGACCGCGTCGCGTTCGAGCTCGGCTTCCTGCGGGATCGTGCTGCCGTCGATGTCGATCGGCTGCCGCGGCACACCGCGCTCGATGCGCCACGCGTCGAAGGCCAGCGGGCCCACTGCGGCCCGACCGCTGGCCACGGCCGCGGCGCGGACCGCGTCGATGGCGGACGCGGGACCGACGACGTCGGCGCCGTCACTCGCCCGGACCACCCGCGTCCCATCGACGGTGGCGTCGAGCTCGCCGGGTGCAAGGTCGCCCACGAACGACACCATCCCGAACACCGCCGACCGGTCGATCACCTCGGCCTGGACGCGGATGCGGAACCGGTCGAGCGACGCCTGCAACTGCGCGCCGAGACCGGGGTCGGTGTCGAGCCAGAGGTCGTCGCCCGCCACCACGAGCCGGAACGCGACGTCCAGCTTTCCCTGGGGCGTGAGGAGGAGCGAGGGCGAGGCGTCGCCGTCGGCGAGCGGGTCGAGGTCGGACGACACGAGGGCCTGCAGGAACGAGCGCGCGTCGCTACCGGTGACGAGCACGAAGCCGCGGTCGGACCGGTCGACGACGGCCGTCCCGTTGCGCAGGGCTGCGAGCTGCTCCGCTTCGTTCACGAGGTTCCCGACGATCCGAGCGGCGCGAGCGCTCGCGCCGCGGCTGCTGCGGTGAGCAACGCCCGCGCCTTGTTGTGGCATTCCAGGTCTTCGTCGGCGGCCACCGAGTCGGCCACGATGCCCGCGCCGGCCTGCACGCTGGCGTGGCCGTCACGCCAGATCATCGTGCGGATCGCGATCGCGGTGTCGAGGTTGCCGGAGAAGTCGACGTAGCCGACCACACCCGCGTAGGGGCCGCGCTTCGTGGGCTCGAGCTCGTCGATGATCTCCATCGCGCGCACCTTCGGCGCCCCGCTCACCGTCCCGGCCGGGAACGTGGCGCGCAGGACGTCGACGGCGTTGCGCCCGTCGGCGAGCTCACCCGCGACCTGGCTGGTGAGGTGCATGACGTGCGAGTAGCGCTCGAGCACCATCAGCTCCTCCACCCGCTCGGTGCCGTACCGCACGACACGACCGACGTCGTTCCGCGCGAGGTCGACGAGCATGACGTGCTCGGCGCGCTCCTTGGGGTGCTCGGTGAGCTCGGCGGCCATGCGACGGTCGTCGGCCTCCGTACGCCCGCGCCGGCGAGTGCCCGCGATCGGACGGCTGATCACGCGCCCGTCGAGCAGCTGCACCATCGGTTCCGGCGACGAGCCGACGAGCGTGGCCTCGGGGTGCCGCACGAAGTACATGTAGGGCGACGGGTTCACCTGCCGGAGCACGCGGTACACGTCGAACGGGTCGAAGTGGCCGTCGAGGTCGAAGCGCTGCGCGAGGACGACCTGGAAGATGTCGCCCGCGAAGATGTGCTCGCGCGCGACTTCGACGGCGGTGTGGTAGGCGACGCCCGACATCGTCGAGGAGAAGCGCGGCACCTCGGTGAGCTCACCCGCGGGAGGGGGTGACGGCACGTAGGGCAGCGGGCGCGCCAGCTCGTCGACTCGAGCCGCCAGCCGGTCGAGGGCGTCGTCGTAGGAGGCGGCGGCCGCGGCATCACCTGCCGCGTGGTCCACGAAGACGTTCTCGATCAGGTAGAGGCGCTGGCGGAAGTGGTCGAACGCGGTGACGTGACCGGTGACCGACAGCACCGCGTCGGGGAGCCCGAGGTCGTCGTGGGGCACGTCGGGCAGGTGCTCGATCTCGCGGACGACGTCGTACCCGAGGTAGCCGACCACGCCGCCGTGGAACGGCGGGAGCTCGGCGAGGTGCGGGGCGTGGTACGCAGCGAGGAGCGCCTCGAGCGCGGGCAGCGCCCCGCGGTCGGTGGGCACGCCGGGAGGCGCGATGCCGTCGAGCTCGACGCGGCGACCGCGGGCGACCATCGTGAGCGCGGGATCGCGCCCGATGAAGGAGAACCGTCCCCAGCGCTCGGCGTGCTCGACGGACTCGAGCAGGAAGCCCGGTGGGTCCTCCTCGGCCGCGCCCACGAGCTTCACGAACGCCGACACCGGCGTCTCGAGGTCGGCGAGCACCTCGCGCCACACCGGCACCACCGTGTGCCGCCGCGCCAGCGCCACGAACTCGTCCCGGGTGATCATCGCCTCAGGACGTTTTGGCGTCTTTGAGTGGGGCTATAGGCCCACTCAAAGACGCCAAAACAGAGCGGGGCCTCATACCGGGCCGGGGGTGGCCCCGCTGCCGAACGCGCGGAAGAAGCAGGAGTGCTCGCCGGTGTGGCAGGCGCCGCGCCCCTCTTGCTCGACGACGAAGAGCAGCACGTCGACGTCGCAGTCGTAGCGCGCCTCCCGGACCCACTGGCGGTCGCCCGACGTCTCGCCCTTGCACCAGTACTCCCGGCGGCTGCGGCTCCAGAACCACATGCGTCCCGTGTCGAGCGTCCGGCGGAGCGCCTCTGCGTCCATCCAGCCGACCATCAGCACCTCGTTGGTGTCCAGCTCCTGGACCACCGCGGTGACCAGACCGTTCGCGTCGTACTCGACCGACGCGAGCTCGGCCTCCGTGGCGCGGATCGGCGTGGCGACGGGCTCCATTGGCGCGCGAGCGTACTCGTCACCTCGCCCGATCCTTCTGCGAGAATCGCCGCGTGCCCGAACCGCCGCGCCCACCGAACGCGCCCACGCGGCCGGTCAGGCTGCGCCACAACGACGACGTCCGCACCGATCCCTGGTTCTGGCTCCGCGAGCGCGACAACCCGGACGTCCTCGCGTACCTCGAGGCCGAGAACGAGTACACCCAGGCCGCGCTCGCCCACCTCGCCGACCTCCGCGACCGCCTCTACGCCGAGATCGTCGCCCGCGTGCGCGAGACCGACGCGTCGGCGCCGGTGCGACGGGGCGACTTCGAGTACTTCGTCCGCACCGTCGAGGGTCTCCAGTACGACGTGCACTGCCGCCGGCCCGCGGGGACCCCGGGCCTCCCGGATCCCGACTCCCCGCCCGGCGCGGCTCCCGGCGAGACGGTTGTGCTCGACGAGAACGCGCTCGCGCTCGGGCACGACTACCTCGCGGTGGGCGACCTCGAGCTCGACCCCGCGCAGGCCGTCGCCGCCTACACCGCGGACACGACCGGCGGCGAGCGGTACGACCTCCGCTTCCGGGTCGTCGACACGGGCGTCGACCTCGACGAGGTGGTACCCGACGTGTACTACGGCGTCGCGTGGGCGAACGACGGTCGTTCGGTGTTCTTCACGCGGCCCGACGACGCCATGCGACCCTGGCAGGTGTGGCGTCACGAGCTCGGCACGCCGTCGACTGCGGACACGCTCGTCTACCAGGAGGACGACGACCGCTTCTTCCTGTCGGTGTCGCGCGCGCGTAGCGGGAAGTTCGTGATCATCACGTCGGCGTCGAAGGTCACGACCGAGGTGCGCCTCGTCGACGCCGATCACCCGAAAACCGAACCCCGTGTCGTCGAGCCACGCGTGCAGGGCCACGAGTACCACGTGGAGCACCGCGACCGCCCGGGGCCCGACGGGCAGCTCTTCGTCCTCACGAACGCTGACGGCGCCGAGAACTTCGCGCTCGTCACCACGCCCGCCGACGCGCCCGGCCGCGCCAACTGGACCACCGTGCTCGAGGCACGCGCCGACGTGCGCCTCGACGACATCGACGCCTTCGCGCACCACCTCGTGCTCTCCGAACGCGCCGAAGGCCTCGAACGGCTGCGCGTCCTCCGGCTCGACGACGCCGGCGACATCGAGGACGACCACGTGATCGCGGCCGAGGAGCCCGTGTACTCGATCTGGACGGGTGGGAACCCGGAGTACGACACGACGTCCCTGCGGTACGGCTACATGTCGCTGGTGACGCCGGCGTCGTCGTACGACTACGACTTCGACGGCCGCGTCGCGGTGCTCGTGAAGCGCCAGCCAGTCAACGCGTACGACCCCGCTCGATACGCGACCGAGCGTCTCTGGGCCACGTCGCCCGACGGCGTGCAGGTCCCGATCTCGCTCGTCTACCGCCGCGACCTGCAGAGCACGGGCGGCAACCCCCTGCTCCTCTACGGCTACGGCTCGTACGAGACCTCGATCGACCCGAGCTTCTCGTCGGCGCGCGTGAGCCTCGTCGACCGCGGCGTCGTCTACGCGATCGCCCACGTCCGCGGCGGGGGCGAGCTCGGCCGTGGGTGGTACGAGAGCGGCAAGCTGCTGCAGAAGCCCAACACGTTCACCGACTTCGTCGCCGCGGCCGAGCACCTCGTGAACGCGGGCTGGACCACGCCGGCGCAGCTCGCGGCGCGCGGCGGGAGCGCCGGCGGTCTGCTGATGGGCGCGATCGTGAACCTCCGGCCCGACCTGTTCCGCGCCGTCGTCGCGGAGGTGCCCTTCGTGGACGTCCTCACCACGATCCTCGACGAGAGCCTCCCGCTCACGATCACCGAGTGGGAGGAGTGGGGCAACCCGGTGCACGACCCCGAGCTCTACTTCCTGATGAAGTCGTACTCGCCGTACGACAACGTCGAGGCGAAGGACTACCCGGCGCTGCTCGTGACGGGCGGTCTCAACGACCCGCGCGTGCAGTACTGGGAACCCGCCAAGTGGGTCGCCAAGCTGCGCGCCACCAAGACCGACGACAATCTCCTCGTGCTGAAGATGGAGCTCGGCGCGGGGCACTCCGGGCCGTCGGGGCGGTACGACTCGTGGCGCGACGAGGCGTTCGTACAGGCGTTCCTGCTCGACCAGCTCGAGGTCGACGGCTGATGGCGGGCCCGGTCGTCGAGCCCTCCAACATCACCACCTCCGACGGTCTCACGCTCGAAGCCGAGCTCGCGAGCCCGCCCGCCAGCCCGCACGCGGCCGCGGTGCTGTGTCACCCACACCCGCAGTACGGCGGCACCATGCGATCGATCGTGATCGGCGCGCTGTTCGACGCCCTGCCGCGCGCGGGCGTGACGTGCCTCCGGTTCAACTTCCGCGGTGTCGAGGGCAGCGAGGGCGCGCACGACCAGGGCCGCGGCGAGCTGCTCGACGCGCGAGCGGGGGTCGCCGGGCTCGCGGGCCACGTCGCGGCCGACGTCCCACTCGTGCTGGTGGGCTGGTCGTTCGGCGCCGACATCGCTCTCGCGACGGTCGACGACCGTCTGGCGGCGTGGCTCGCGATCGCGCCGCCGCTGCGGATCGTGCCCGACTTCTCCGCCGTCGCCCGCGATCCCCGGCCCAAGCTGTTGGTGCTCGCCGAGCACGACGAGTTCCGCGAGCCGACGTCGGTGATGGCCGAGACCGCGGAGTGGACCGCGACCGACACCGAGGTGATCGGCGGCGCCAGCCACTTCTTCGTGGGTCGGACGGACCGGTTGGTGGAGGTCGCCGTCGCGTACCTGGAGCGGGTGACTACCCGGTTGCCACCGGGATGATCCCCCGACGTTCGAGGAACGCCGCTCGCCGTTCCACCACCGCCAACCACGCGGCGAGGTCGGCTTCGAACGTGGCGCGATCGCCCTCCTCGTAGGCGTGCTCGAGTTCGTCGAAGGCGGCGTCTTCCGCGTCGAGCAGGTCGCGGTAGCGCCGGAAGAATCCTTCGTCGATCAACTCGCTCTGGCCCGATGCGCCCATGCGCACCCCCGGTGCTCGTGGACGACGCGACCGGCTCGCGCCGCCTGCCCCGACCGTACCCTGCGCGGCGAGCCCGCCGGGCTACCGGCCGGCGGCATCGATCGCTTCCCGCACCGTGAACCGCCGCTCGTAGATCGCCTTGCCGACGATGACCCCGGCGCAGCCGCGTCCGGCACGCTCGAACGCGGCAAGCGCGCGCACGTCGTCCAGCGTGCCGACCCCGCCGCTGGCCAGCACCGGGACCGACGTGGCCTCGAGCGCCGCGCCGAGCTGCTCCAGGTCCGGACCGGCCAACGTCGCGTCGCGTGCGATCGACGTCACGACGAGCGCGGCGACCACACCCGAGTCGTCGAACCGCCGCACGAGATCCACCAGGTCGACGCCTGCGCCCTGGACCCAGCCGCGCGTCGCGACCTCGCGGCCGCGCGCGTCCACCCCGACCGCGACTGCTCCGGGGTGGCGCGCACCGAGCTCGTCGACGAGTCCCGGATCCTCTACCGCCGCGGTGCCGACGACGACCCGCGCCGCGCCCACGCGCAGCCGGTCGCCGGCCGCCGCGGCGCTGCGCACGCCTCCGCCCGTCTGCACCCGGCACGACACCGCCGAGCAGATCGCCTCGACGACTGCAAGGTTGGCGGCCTCGCCCGTGCGGGCGGCGTCGAGGTCGACGACGTGGATCCACGACGCGCCTGCAGCTTCGAACGCGCGAGCCACCGCGACGGGATCGTCGTCGTAGACGGTCTCCGCGGCGAAGTCACCTTGGTGGAGCCGAACGCACTTCCCGTCGCGGAGGTCGATCGCGGGAAAGAGCTCGAGCGGGGCTCGGCTCAAAGGCTGCCCTTCGTGGACGGCACGCCCGTCCCCTCGATCTTCACCGCGTCACGGAGCGAGCGCGCAACGCCCTTGAACGACGCTTCGATCACGTGGTGGCCGTTGCGGCCCGACACCGACCGCAGGTGCAGCGTGATGCCGGCCGCGAACGCGAACGCGCGCCAGAACTCCTCCGCGAGCTGCGGGTCGAAGGTGCCGATCCACTCGGCGACCGGATCGATGGCGTACACGAGGAACGGCCGCCCCGACAGGTCGAGTGCGACCTCGACCAGCGCCTCGTCGAGCGGCACGCTCACCGACGCGAACCGCCGCACGCCGGCCTTGTCGCCCAGCGCTTCCTTGAATGCGGTACCGAGGACGATGCCGACGTCCTCGACGGTGTGGTGCAGGTCGACGTCGAGGTCGCCAGTGGCCTCGATGCGGAGGTCGAAGCCGGCGTGCTTGCCGAGCTGCTCGAGCATGTGGTCGAAGAACGGGATGCCGGTGGACGCCGACGCGCTCCCGCCACCGTCGACCTCCAGCACGAGGTCGACCGTGGTCTCCTTGGTGACGCGGTGTTGCTTCGACGATCGGGCCATCAGGCGGCAACCTCCGTGACCGACTCGCGCAGAGCAGCGAGGAAGGCGTCGTTTTCGTCCGGCGTGCCGACGGTGACGCGCAGGCAACCCGCCAGCCGGGGCCAGCCGGAGCAATCTCGCACGAGCACGCCGCGCGCCACGAGTCGCTTCCACACGGCACGCGCGTCACCGAGGACGCGGAACAGGACGAAGTTCGCCCCCGATGGGAACGCGGTGACCCCGTCGACCGTGGCGAGCGCGGCGGCCACCCGCTCGCGCTCGCGGACGAGCCGCTCGACGCGATCGTGCATCTCCGCTCGGAAGTCGAGCGCGACGCGCCCCGCGATCTGCGTGGCGAGGGGCAGGTGATACGGCAGCACGACCTGCTCGAGCCGCTCGACGACCCAGGGCGGTGCGACCGCGAACCCGAGCCGGAGTGCAGCCATCGACCAGACCTTCGAGTACGTGCAGACGACGACGAGCCGACCGTCGTCACGCACCCGATCGAGCGTGCGGCGCGGCGCGAATTCGCCGTACGCCTCGTCGACGACGACCAGCCCCTTCGTGGCAGTGAGCAACGCGTCGATGGTGTCGGCATCCTCGACCGTGCCGGTCGGGTTGTTCGGGCTGCACGCGAACACGACGACGGGATCGTGTTCGGCGACGAGCTCCCGTGCCCCCTCGATCGAGATCGTGAAGTCGGCCTGCCGCTCGCCGGCGACGACCTCGGTCCCCGTGATCCGCGCGATGTGCGAGTGGAGCGCGTACGTGGGCTCGAAGACGAGCGCGCGCCGACCGTGCCCGCCGTACGCGAGCAGCAGCGTCTGCAGGACCTCGTTCGACCCGTTCGCGCAGAACAAGCGCTCCGACGGCTGGCCGAGGTGCGCGCCGAGCGCGACGCGTAGCTCGCTCGCACTGCGATCGGGGTAGCGGTTGAGCTCGGTGTCGCTGAGTGCCGCGAGCCAGCGGTCGACGAACTCGGGTGGCGGTGGGTACGGACTCTCGTTCGTGTTGAGCCGGACGGACACGTCGAGCTGCGGCGAGTGGTAGCCCTCGAGCGCCCCGAGGTCGTCGCGCGGCGCAACCGGCTCGCCCGGCTCGCGCGGCTCGCTCACGCTTCCCGCTCCTGGGCGGCTCCGCCGCCCGGGCCGCTCGGGCCACGCTCGCGGCTCGCCGGGATGCCCGGCTCGCGCGGCTCGCTCACGAGGCGCCCTCCGCCATGGCGCCGGCGCGCCGCAGCGCGACGCTCCGGCCGTGGGCGGCGAGGCCTTCGGCCGCCGCCAGCGCCTCGATGTGGCCCGCCACCGCGTCGAGACCGGCCTTGCTGACGCGCACGACGTGGATGTGCTTGCGGAACGTGTCGACCCGGAGCGCGCTGGCAAACCGCGCGGTGCGCGCAGTCGGCAGCACGTGGTTCACTCCCGCGACGTAGTCGCCGACCGCCGCAGGTGCCCACGGCCCCACGAACACCGCGCCCGCGTTGCGCACGAGCGGCACGAGCAGCTCGGG
>DASPTH010000214.1:0-12212 GCA_035623515.1 Acidimicrobiia bacterium | reverse complement strand
GACGAAGGCAAGCTGATGCGCAACTTCCTCGTGAATCCCACCGGACGCTTCGTGATCGGCGGTCCGATGGGCGACTGCGGGCTCACCGGTCGCAAGATCATCGTCGACACCTACGGAGGGATGGCCCGCCACGGCGGCGGCGCGTTCAGCGGGAAGGACCCGACCAAGGTCGACCGTTCGGCCGCGTACGCAGTGCGCAACGTGGCCAAGAACGTCGTCGCCGCGGGGATCGCCAAGCGCTGTGAGGTGCAAGTCGCGTACGCGATCGGGGTGGCGCGGCCGGTGTCGATGATGGTGGAGACTTTCGGCACGTCGGAGATCGACCCCGTCAAGCTGCCGGCGCTGCTCCAGGAGCACTTCGACCTGCGGCCGGCCGCGATCATCGAGCGACTCGACCTGCGTCGCCCGATCTTCCGCAACACCGCTGCCTACGGCCACTTCGGGCGAGCCGAGCGCGACTTCACCTGGGAGCGCACCGACGCCGCCGACGAGCTCGCGGCAGCGGCGAAGGCGCTCGCGTAGATCCGGGAGGGGCGAGGAGCGAGCGGTCGGAGGTCGGCGTGGGTCGGCCGACAGCGAGCGACGGGAGTGGGGCGAGGAGCGAGCGGTCGGAGGTCGGCGTGGGTCGGCCGACAGCGAGCGTGCGGGTCTGCCGGGTCCAGCCCGACGTCCCCGCCGTCCACCGCGCGTTCGACTACTCGCTGCCCGAGGCGATTGCGGGCGACCTCCGGGCCGGCACGATCGTCCGGGTGCCGCTGCACGGCCGGCGGGTGCGCGGCTTCGTGCTCGATGCCGACGTCGCCGATCCCGACGTCGCCGGGGCGCGGCTGCGTGACGTGCTCGCGGTGGTGTCCGCCGGTCCGTCACCCGACGTCGTCGAACTCTGCCGCTGGGCCGCGTGGCGGTGGGCCGGCCCGCTGGTCGCGCTGTTGCGCGCAGCGTCGGCGCCCAACGTGGTGGACCCCGGCGACGAACCCGAGCTCGAGACCGCGGTGTACCCCTCGACGGGCGAAGCGGCCGGGGGAGCCCTCTCGATCACGGGAGCCGGCGAAGACCTCGCGGACCTCGCGTCGCGACTCGTCGCGCCCGAGGGCTCGACGATCGTGCTCGACCCCGACCCGGAGCGGTCGGGGCGGGTGGTGCGCATCCTGGTGGACCAGGGACGAGAAGTGCTCCGGTACCGGTCGGACGAGGCGACGGCCGGGCTCACCGCCTCGTGGGTCCGCGCGCGCGCGGGCGCGTGCGTCGTGGTCGGTGGCCGCACCGCGGTGTGGGCGCCCGTCCCCGACCTCACGCGCGTCGTGATCCTCGACGAGGCCGACGAAGCACTCGAAGAGGAGCGCGCGCCCACCTGGAACGCGCGCGATGTCGCGCTCGAACGCGCGCGACGCGTCGGCGCGACGGTGCGCGTCGCCACACCCGCGCCGACCGTGGACGCGCTGGAGACGCTCGGTGGCGTCGCCGACCCGGTCGAGGTGTCGTGGCCCCGGACGATCGTCGTCGACCAACGCGAGGAGGAACCCGGTCACGGACTGCTGACCGACGCGCTCGCGCGCGAGCTGCGCCGGTGCATCGACGCCGGCCGGCCGGCGATCTGCGTGCTGAACCGTCGCGGCCGGGCACGCCTGCTCGTGTGCCGGAACTGCCGAGAGCTCGCGCGCTGCGAGCGGTGCGGCGCGACCGTGCACGAGCAGGACGGGTCGTTGGCCTGCGCGGCGTGCGGCACCCTGCGGGCGACGGTCTGCCTGCACTGCCACGGCACCCGGTTCCGCGCGTTGCGCCCGGGCGTCAAGGGCGTCCGTGACGACCTCGCGGCGCTGCTCCCACGCGCGACGGTCGCTGCGGTCGACGCCGCGACGAAGACGCTGCCGTCGGCGAGCGTCCTGATCGGCACCGAGGCGGTGCTCCACCGTGCGCGCCCGCCGGTGGGCCTCGTCGCGTTCCTGGAGCTCGACCAGGAACTGCTCGCGCCGCGGGCGCGCGCGGCGGAGCAGGCATTGTGGCTGCTGGTGCGCGCTGCACGCGCGCTCGGCCCGCCGACGCCCGGCGCGGGCGTGCTGCTGCTCCAGACGCGGCTCCCCGAGCACGAGGTGGTGAACGCCGTCACCGACGGGACGCCGCTGCTCGTCCCCGAAGCGGAGCGAACCCGTCGGCGTGCGCTGGGGTGGCCGCCGTTCGGCGGCGCCGCCGAGCTGAGCGGGGACGCGATCGCAGTGGGCGCGGCCTGCGACGCGCTCCGCGCGGTGACCGGGATCACGGTGCTCGGCCCGGTGCACGACGGCACGCGCGCGCTCGTCCGGGCACCCGCCGTCGACGAACTGTGCGATGCCCTCGCGAGTCCTGGCGTCGACGCCGCGCACGCGCTCGGTCGCCTCCGCGTCGACGTCGACCCGCGCCGCGCCTGAGTTCGGTCGTGTTCTGGCGTCACACACCCACCGTGACGGTGGGTGTGTGACGCCAGAAGCGCGGGGGACCAGCGGGTAGCCTGGGCGCCGTGTCCGGATACGTGCTGCGGCTGTTCGGTGATCCCGTGCTGAAGCAGCCCGCGCGCGCCGTCGACGAGATCACCCCCGACCTCGTGCCGCTCGTCCACGGCATGTACGAGACGATGGCGCTCGCCGAGGGTGTCGGGCTCGCGGCCCCGCAGGTCGGCGTGCGCAAGCGCCTGTTCACCTACGACCTCGGAGAAGGCGACGGCCCGGGCGTCGTGATCAACCCCGAGATCGTCGAGACCACGGGCGAGATCGAGTCGGAGGAGGGCTGCCTGTCGGTCCCGGGGTTGAAGTTCGAAATCGTGCGGGCGGAGCGCGTCACCATGCGCGGCCTCGACCTGGCCGGCAAGGAGATCGTGCTCGAGGGTGACGACCTGCTCGCCCGCATGATCCAGCACGAGATCGACCACCTCGACGGGGTGCTCCTCCTCGACCGGCTCGACCCCGACGTCCGCCGCGCCGCCCTCGCCGAGCTCCGGAACCGCCAGCTCGCGGTGCCGCGTCCCGTAGGCGAGCCCGGCTAGTCGGCGCGTCCGCACCGAGGCCCCGTGCGCCTCGTCTTCTTCGGTACTCCCGACGACGCCGTCCCTGCCCTGCGAGCGCTGCACGCGGCCGGGCACGAGGTCGCGCTCGTCGTCACGCAACCCGACCGGCGCCGCGGTCGCGGCGCCGTCCCCAGTGCGAGTCCCGTGAAGCTGGCCGCCGAAGAGCTCGGGCTGCGCGTGCGCACACCCGAGCGCGCACGTGAGGTCGTCGAAGAGGTCACCGCGAGTGGCGCAGAGGTCGGCGTGGTCGTCGCGTTCGGTCAACTCCTGCCCGAGGCGCTGTTCACCGCCGTGCCGCTGGGGTTCGTGAACGTGCACTTCTCCCTGTTGCCCCGCTGGCGGGGCGCGGCTCCGGTCGAGCGCGCCATCCTCGCCGGCGACACCGAGACCGGCGTCTGCATCATGCAGATTGAGAAGGGTCTCGACACCGGTGACGTGTTCGGCCGGGCGAGCACGACGATCGGGGAGGACGAGACGGCCGGCGAGCTGCGGGCACGGCTGGTCGCGCTCGGCACCGACCTGTTGCTCGAGACGCTGCCGAAGCTGCGCACGCTCACGCCAGAACCGCAACGGGGTGAGCCGACCCACGCCGACAAGCTCACGGTCGACGAGTTCGAGCTCGACCTCTCGCGACCGCCGGCCGAGCTGGTCCGGATCGTCCGTGCCGCGAACCCCCGGCCGGGTGCCTGGACCACCGTCGGCGGGAAGCGGCTGAAGGTCTGGCGCGCGCGCGTGGGCGAGCAGGGCGCGTTCGAGCTGCTGGAGGTGCAACCCGAGGGACGAGCGCGTATGTCGGGCGACGCGTGGTCACACGGACACCGGTGAGCGTGTCGGCTCGCTTGCTCGCGCTCGACGCGTTGGTCCGCGTCGAGGACGGTGCGTACGCGCACGTGTTGCTCCCCGCGATGCTGCGCGGCTCCCGGCTGCGCGACCGCGATCGCGCCTTCGCGACCGATCTCGTCTACGGCACCGTGCGCGCGCAGCGCCGGCTCGACGACCTGCTCGCGCGCGTCTCGAGCCGTCCGGTGCGGCGCCTCGACCCACCGGTGCGGGCCGCCCTGCGGCTCGGTGCCTACCAGCTCGTCAGCGGCGTCTCACCGCACGCCGCCGTCTCGGAGACCGTCGACGCGCTGGCGGCGCGGTCGCCACGCGCGCGCGGGTTCGCGAATGCCGTGCTGCGCGCGCTCGCGCGGCTCGGTCCGCCGTGGCCCGAGGCGGCGAGCGAGGCCGTCGCGCTGTCGTACCCCGACTGGCTCGTGGGCCGGCTCGACCTCGACCTCGGCACCGGCGACGCACGTGCGGCCCTCGCGGCCATGAACGCGGCCCCGCCGGTGACGCTCCGGACGCGCGCTCCCGACGCGATCGAGGGCGAGCTGCGCGACGCCGGTGCGGCGGTCGAGCGCGGCCGGCTCGTGCCCGATGCCCTCGTCGTTCGGGGAGCGGGTGATCCCGCGGCGCTCGCTGCGGTCCGCGAGGGACGGGCCACACCCCAGGACCAGGCGAGCCAGGCGGTCGCCGGGTTGCTCGGCGCCCGGGCCGGCGACCGCGTCGCCGACGTCGCGGCCGCGCCGGGTGGGAAGGCGACCGCGCTGGCGGAGCGCGTCGGTGCCGACGGCCTGGTCGTCGCCGTCGACCTCGATGCCGGACGGCTCCGGCTGGTGCGCGACGCGAGCGAGCGTCTCGGGCTCGCGAACCTCCACGCGGTGGTGGCCGACGCGCGCGCGCTGCCGCTGCGCGGAGGCGAATTCGATCGGGTGCTCCTGGACGCGCCGTGCAGTGGCCTGGGCGTGCTGCACCGGCGCCCCGACGCCCGGTGGCGCGTCACCGAAGCCTCGGTGGGTGAGCTCGCCGCGTTGCAACGGGAGTTGTTGCTCGCGGCCGCGCCGTTGGTACGCGCGGGCGGGCGGCTCGTGTACTCGGTCTGCACGCTCACCCGCGCCGAGACCGTCGAGATCGACGAGTGGGCGGCGTCCTGCCTCCACGAATTCGTCGCCGCGACGCCGCCGGGTACGCCGTGGCACCCGCTCGGCCGCGGCGCCCTGCTCCTCCCGCAGGCCGCGGGAACCGACGGCATGTACGCGCTCCTCCTCGACCGAACGCGTGGCGCGGATACGGTGAGCCCGTGAAGCTCGCGCCGTCGATCCTGTCTGCGGACTTCGCCGAGCTCGGCGTCGAGGTCGACCGGGTGGCCGAAGCCGCCGACCTCCTGCACGTCGACGTGATGGACGGCCACTTCGTGCCCAATCTCACCATCGGGCCGCCGGTGGTGCGAGCGCTGCGCCGGCACACCGAGCTGTTCCTCGACTGCCACCTCATGGTCGACAACCCGCAGGTGCTGCTCGAGGAGTTCGCGGAGGCGGGGGCCGACCGCTGCATCGTGCACGTCGAGCTCGGCGATCCCCGCCCGCTGTTCGACGAGCTGCGCGCGCGCCAAATCGGCGTGGGCGTCGTGCTCAACCCCGAGACACCGGCCGACGCGGTGCTGCCGTACCTCGACGCGGTCGACCTCGTGCTCGTGATGAGCGTGCACCCGGGTTGGGGAGGGCAGCAGTTCATCCCGGAGGTGCTCGAGAAGGTGGTCGTGTTCCGCAAGGAGATCGACCGGCAGTCGCTGCCCGTCGAGATCGAGATCGACGGCGGCATCAACATCGACACCGCGCCGGCTGCCGCCGCTGCGGGCGTCGACATCCTCGTCGCCGGCAGCGCCGTGTTCCACGCACCCGACCCCCTCGCCGCCGCGCTCGAGATCCGTGCCGCGGGTGCCGCGGCGGCAGAGCGATGAGCGCCGTGCTGCGCGCCAAAGTGCTGGTGGTGTCGGACGGTGTGGCCGACGGCACCCGGGTCGACAACGCGGGCCGCAAGACGGTCGCCCGTCTCGGCGACGCGGGCTTCGAGGTGCTCGAGCACCGCGTGACCCGTGACGGCATCGACGAGGTCGCGACCGCGTTGCGCGAGCTCACCGCCGGCTTCGCCGGACTCGTCGTCACCACCGGCGGGACGGGCTTCGGCCCTCGTGACCTCACCCCCGAGGGCACGCGGATGGTGATCGACCGGGAGGCTCCGGGTATGGCCGAGGCGATGCGGCGCGCGAGCGACACGCCGGGCCAGCCCTTCGGCATGCTCGGCCGCGGCGTGTGCGGCGCGGTCGGCCAGGCCCTCGTGTGCAACCTGCCCGGCTCGAGCAACGGGGCGCTCGAGTGCATCGAGGTGATCCTCCCCGCGGTGCCCCACGCACTGGACCTGCTCTCGGGTGGGCGTCCACACTGACCACCTGACCTGATTCGAATCCGGAGGTACCCATGACGGCCGATCTCGTCATCAAGGGCGGCACCCTGGTGGACGGCACCGGCGCGCCGGCGGCGCGCGCCGACGTCGCCGTCACCGACGGCCGCATCAGCTCGATCGGTGCCGACCTCGACGGTGAGCGCGTGCTCGACGCGGCCGACCACGTGGTCGCGCCGGGCTTCATCGACATCCACACGCACTACGACGCCCAGGTGTTCTGGGATCCCGCGCTCACGCCGTCGTGCTTCCATGGTGTCACCACGGTGGTGGCCGGCAACTGCGGCTTCTCGATCGCGCCCACCCGGGCCGAACACCGCGAGGTGATCGCGCGCACGCTCGAGAACGTCGAGGACATGGACGTCGCCACGCTCGGCGCCGGCATCCCGTGGGACTTCTCGACCTTCCCCGAGTACCTCGACTCGGTCGAGCGTCACGGCACCGCCATGAACTTCGCCGCGTACGCCGGGCACACGGCGATGCGGTTGTTCGTGATGGGTGATGCCGCCTACGAGCGCGCGGCCACCGACGACGAGATCGCGGAGATGCAGGCGGTGCTGCGCGAATCGCTGGAGGCGGGCGCTGCGGGCTTCGCCACGAGCTTCGCGTTGACGCACCGCGGCATCGACGGCCTGCCGGTGCCGAGTCGTTTCGCCGAGCGGCGCGAGTTCGAGGCGCTGCTCGACACGCTCGGTGAGACCCGGCACGGCGTGCTCATGATCGCGCCGGGCGAGCAGTGCCACATCGACGACCTGTACGACCTCCAACTCCGCGTCGGTGTTCCCTTCACCTACGGCGCGTTGCTCAGCAGCGCGCAAGGTGGTCACCGCCGCAGCGTCGAGGTGAACAACGACGGGTGGGCGCGCGGTGCGCGCGTGTGGCCGCAGGTGAGCCCGCGCCCGCTGATGTTCGCGATGACGCTGGCGTCGCCGTTCATCCTCAACATGACCCCCGAGTTCGGCGATCTGATGGCAGGGTCGTTGGAGGAGCGGCGCGCCGCGTACGAGGATCCCGCCTGGCGGGCGCGGACGCAGGAGCGGTGGCACGGGCGAGCGGGATTCGGCGTGCCCGACTGGAACAAGTACACCGTCGTCGAGAGCGACAAGCACCCCGAGCTGCTCGACCAGTCACTCACCGACATCGCCGCCGAACGCGGGCAAGAGCCGTTCGACGCGCTGCTCGACCTCGCGCTCGACGAGCCCGACCTCGCGTTGCGGGTCCGCGCCGTCTTCCTCAACGACGACCCCGACGAGGTCGCCAAGCTGCTCGTCGACGAGCACTGCACGCTCGGCCTGTCCGATGCCGGCGCGCACGTCGGCCAGCTGTGCGACGCCCCGGAGCCCACCGACTTCCTCGGGAACTGGGTTCGTGACCGGGCCCTCATGCCGATGGAGGCGGCCGTGCGCAAGCTCACCGGCACCCAGGCCGACCTGCTCGGTCTCACGGACCGCGGGTACCTGCGTGAGGGTGCGTGGGCCGACGTCGTGGTGTTCGACCCCGCGACCGTCGCGCCCGGACCCCTCCGCCGCGTGCGCGACTTCCCGGCCGACGCCGAGCGACTGACCGCCGACCAGCCGACGGGCGTGCGGCACGTGGTCGTCAACGGCACGCCGGTCCAGGTCGACGGCGCGCGCGTCGACGGCGATCTCCGGCCCGGTCACGTGGTGCGCTCGCCGAAGCGCCCCTGACGGCGGAGCGGAGTCGACCAGGACAAGGAGGACCCTCGACGTGCGCGCAGCAGTCCTCGAAGCGGCGAACCAGCCGTTCGTGATCGACGACACGGTGAAGATCGACGACCCCGGTCCCGGGTACGTGCGGGTCAAGGTCTCGCACTGCGGGATCTGCCATTCCGATCTCACCGTGCAGCAGGCCGCGGGCAGCACACCGATCGTCCTCGGCCACGAAGCGGCGGGCGTCGTGGACGCGGTCGGCGACGGCGTCACGATGCTCGCGCCGGGCGACCAGGTCGTGCTCACGCCGATCGCGCCGTGCGGCCGCTGCTACTTCTGCCTGCGCGGTGAGGCGGGCTGCTGTGTGAACAACCGCGAGGTGCTCACCAACACGTTCGCCGACGGCACGACGGGCTTGTCGCGGAACGGCGAGACCGTCTACCGCGGCCTCGGCGTCGGTGGCTTCGCGGAGTTCGTCCTCACGACCGAGACCGGTGCCGTCAAGGTGCCCGACGACGCGCCGCTCGACGTCCTGTGCGTCATCGGCTGCGCCGTGCAGACCGGGGTCGGGGCCGTGTTGAACACGGCACGGGTCGAACCGGGCGCCACCGTGCTGGTGCTGGGCCTCGGGGGGATCGGCCAGGCGGTCGTGCAGGGAGCGCGGGTCGCCGGTGCATCGCGCATCGTCGTGAGCGATCCCATCGCGACCCGGCGGGAGGCGGCGCTCCGCCTGGGCGCGACCGACGCCGTCGATCCGACCACCGGCGACGTGGCCGCGGCCGCGCGCGAGATCACCGGTGTGGGTCCCGACTACGCGTTCGAGTGCGCGGGCATGACGGCGCTCGCCCAGGTGGGCATCGCCGCGACCCGGCCGGGAGGCACCACCGTGCTCGTGGGCGCGCCGCCCGCCGACCAGTCGATCACGATCGCGCCGGCGGTCCTCTTCGGGATCGAGGAGAAGCACCTCGTGGGGTGCTTCCTCGGGAGCTGCAACTCGCTGCGCGACATCCCCCGGATGGTCGCCCTCTGGCGGGCGGGCGAGCTCGACCTCCAGGCGCTGATCACGCATCGCCGATCGCTCGACGAGATCAACGAGGGCTTCGCCGACGTGGCGGCCGGCCGCGGGATCCGCACCGTCCTCACGATGTAGCGAGCTGCGCCCCTGGACAGCACCTTAGTAATGCATTACATTACTAAGGTGTAACCTTCAGGAGGACGACAGGCGTGGACGCGGACGCCGAGCACATGCGCCGGGCCATTGCCCTGGCGGAGGGGGCCCGCCGTCGCACGCCGCCGAATCCGTGGGTCGGTTGTGTGCTCGTGGCCGGAGGCGTCGTGGTCGGCGCCGGCGCCACGCGGCGGCCGGGCGAGCCGCACGCGGAGGTCGAGGCACTCCGAGCGGCAGGAGAGAGCGCGCGCGGCGCCACCGCGTACGTGACGCTCGAGCCCTGTGCGCACCACGGGCGGACACCACCCTGTGCCGACGCGCTGCTCGAGGCGGGCGTGGCGCGTGTCGTGGTCGCGATCGCGGACCCCGATGCGCAGGTGGACGGCGCAGGCATCGCGCGGTTGCGCGCGCACGGCGTCCCGGTCGACGTGGGCGTCGAGGCGGACACCGCCCGCCGAGTGCTCGCGCCGTACCTCCTGCACCGGGCGCGGAACCGCGCCTACCTCGTGCTGAAGACGGCCATGAGCCTCGACGGCCGGATCGCCGCGCGCGACGGTTCGTCGCGCTGGATCACGGGCGCGGCGGCGCGCGCCGACGCGCACGAGCTGCGCGCCGACTCACAAGCTGTGGTCGTGGGTGCCGGGACCGCGCTCGCCGACCGCCCGTCGCTGACCGCGCGGGACACCCGAGAACCCGTCGAGCGCCCGCCCTGGCGCGTGCTGCTCGACGCGAGCGGGCGCGTCCCCGCCGACGGCCCGCTGTTCGACACCTCGCTCGCGCCGACACTCGTCGTCACCACGCCGGGCGCTCCTGCGCAGGCGACCGACGCGTGGCTCGCCGCCGGCGCCAAGGTGCAGGCCGTGCCGCCCTCCCCGGACGGGGTCGACCTCGGCGCGACCCTCGAGCTGCTCGCCGGCATGGGGGTCGTGCAGGCCATGGTCGAAGGCGGCGGTCGCCTCGCGGGCGCGGTGCTCGCCGCCGGCCTGGTGGACCGGCTCGTCGTCTACGTCGCCCCGACGATCCTCGGCACCGGCGGCCGCGCCGCGTTCGACCTCGAGGGGCCCCCGACGATCACCGGCGCCGCGCCCTTCTCGCTCACCGCCGTCACGCGTCTCGGTGACGACGTGCGGCTCGAGTACACGAGCAGCTCCTGATGTTCACCGGCATCGTCGAGGAGCTCGGCTCCGTCCGAGGCGTGTACCCGGTCGGCGACGGCGCTCGGATCGAGATCGCCGCCACACAGGTGCTCGCCGGAACCGCGATCGGCTCGTCGATCGCCGTGAACGGCTGCTGTCTCACGGTCGTGGAGCTGGGCGAGGGTGGCTTCGCCGCCGACGCCGTCACCGAGACGCTGCGCCGGACCGCACTCGGTCGGCTCACGCCCGGCGACCCCGTGAACCTCGAGCGCCCGGCGCGGCTCGACGACCGGCTCGGCGGCCACCTCGTGCAGGGCCACGTCGACGCCGTCGGCACCATCCGCGCCCGCGAGCGGCAGGCGGACGGCTCGCAGCGCGTCGAGTTCAGCGCTCCCGACTCCGTGGTGCGCTACGTCGTCGAGAAGGGGTCGATCGCCGTCGACGGCATCAGCCTGACGGTCGCGGCCGTCGCCGACCGCGGATTCGCAGTCGCGGTGATCCCGCACACGCTGGCGGTCACGACCCTCGGCACGAAACGGGACGGCGACCCCGTCAACCTCGAGGTCGACATCCTGGCGAAGTATGTGGAACGGTTGTTGCAGCAGGAAGGCTGAGGACCATGCCCTTCACGAAGATCGAAGAGGCCATCGAGGCGATCGCCCGCGGTGAGATGGTGATCGTCGTCGACAGCGTCGACCGTGAGAACGAGGGCGACCTCATCGTCGCCGCCGAGAAGATGACGCCCGAGACGATGGCGTTCATGATCCGCCACACGAGCGGCGTGATCTGCATGCCGGTCGACGGGCACCGCCTCGACGAACTGCGCATCCCGCTCATGGTGGCCGAGAACACGGAGTCGCAACGGACTGCGTTCACGGTGTCGGTCGACGCCAAGCACGGGACCACCACCGGCATCTCCGCCGCCGATCGCTGCGCCACGGTGCACGCGATGCTCGACGAGTGCACTCGCCCCGAAGACCTCGCCCGTCCCGGGCACATCTTCCCGTTGCGCTACCGCGAGGGCGGCGTCCTCACCCGCGCGGGGCACACCGAAGCGTCGGTCGACCTCGCGCGGATGGCGCGCCTGCAGCCCGCCGGCGTGCTGGCCGAGGTGGTGAACGACGACGGGTCGATGGCGCGCATGCCCGAGCTGGAGGCGTTCGCCGCGCGCCACGGGCTGCAGATCATCTCGATCGCCGACCTCGTCCGCTACCGCCGTCACCGCGAGAAGCTCGTGCGCCGCGTCTCCGAGGCGCGAATCCCCACGAACTACGGCGACTTCACCGCGTACGTGTTCGAGTCGCTGCTCGACGGCACGGAGCACATGGCCTTCACCCGCGGCGAGGTCGCCGGGAAGCAGGACGTCCTGGTACGCGTGCACTCGGAGTGCCTCACCGGCGACGTGTTCGGCTCGATGCGGTGCGACTGTGGGCTCCAGCTCGACCTCGCGCTCCGCCTGATCGCCGAGGAGGGCACGGGTGTCGTCGTCTACCTCCGCGGCCACGAGGGCCGGGGCATCGGCCTGGGTCACAAGTTCCGGGCGTACACGCTCCAGGACCAGGGGCTCGACACGGTCGAGGCGAACGTGGAGCTCGGGTTCCCGCCCGACTCGCGCGAGTACGGCATCGGCGCGCAGATCCTCGTCGACCTCGGCGTCTCGACCATGCGGGTGATGACGAACAATCCCGACAAGTACGGGGGGCTCGACGGCTACGGTCTCGAGATCGTCGAGCGGGTGCCCCTGCACGTGCTCCCGAACCACGAGAACATCCGGTACCTGCGGACCAAGCAGGAGAAGCTCGGCCACCTCCTGGACATCGACGAGAGCACGAGCTGAGGGGGCGCCGGGAGTCCCCGGCGCCGTGTGGGCGGGTCGGGGTGTGGTGGGGCGGCGAGCGGAGTGAGCGGAGCGAACGAGT
>DASPTH010000219.1:0-7980 GCA_035623515.1 Acidimicrobiia bacterium | reverse complement strand
TGTTCCTCGGGCGCGAGCAGATCGACACCTACGCCGAGTGGTTGCGCACCCTGGGCGAGCCCGTGTTCCCGCGCACCGTCGTGCTGTGGGCGTTGCGCACGGTGCTCATCGCTGCCTTCTTCGTGCACGTCGTCGCCGCGTACCAACTCACCCGGATGAACCACGCGGCGCGTCCGGTGAAGTACCAGTCGAAGCGCGACTACGTGGCGGCGAACTTCGCGTCACGCACGATGCGCTGGACGGGCGTGATCGTCGCCCTGTTCCTCGTCTACCACCTGATGGACCAGACCTGGGGCACTGCCAACGACGACTTCGTACGCGGCGACCCGTACCACAACATGTTCGTGAGCTTCCAGCACTGGCCCGTCGCGATCGTCTACATCCTGGCCTGCATCGCGCTCGGCATCCACGTCTTCCACGGCGCGTGGGCGATGTTCAACAGCCTCGGGATCAACAACCCGAGGTACAACCTCTGGAAGCGCTACTTCGCCGGCACATTCGCCGTCGTCTTGACCGTCGGTTACGTGAGCATGCCGCTCCTGATCGTCACAGGAGTTGTAACGCCATGATCGGATCACTCGACGCGCACATCCCCGAAGGCCCCATCGAGGAGAAGTGGAGCCACCACCGCTTCGACGTCAAGCTGGTGAACCCGGCCAACAAGCGGCGGTACGAGGTCATCGTCGTGGGCAGCGGGTTGGCGGGCGCTTCGGCCGCGGCGTCGCTCGGCGAGCTCGGCTACCACGTGACGCTGTTCACCTTCCACGACTCGCCCCGGCGCGCGCACAGCATCGCGGCCCAGGGCGGCATCAACGCGGCGAAGAACTACCGGAACGACGGCGACAGCGTGTTCCGTCTCTTCTACGACACCGTCAAGGGCGGAGACTTCCGCTCCCGCGAGGCCAACGTGTACCGCCTCGCCGAGCTGAGCGTGAACATCATCGACCAGTGCGTCGCGCAGGGCGTGCCCTTCGCCCGCGAGTACGGCGGCCTGCTCGACAACCGCTCGTTCGGCGGCGCCCAGGTGTCGCGGACGTTCTACGCGCGCGGTCAGACGGGCCAGCAACTGCTGCTCGGCGCGTACCAGGCGCTGATGCACCAGGTCTCGGTCGGCACCGTCACGCTGCGCGATCGCACGGAGATGCTCGACCTCGTGGTGAAGGACGGCCGTGTCGTGGGAATCGTCACCCGCGACCTCATCACGGGCGCGGTGCAGTCTCACGCGGGGCACGCCGTGGTGCTCGCCACCGGCGGATACGGCAACGTGTTCTTCCTGTCGACCAACGCCAAGGCGAGCAACGTCACCGCAGTGTGGCGGGCGGCGAAGCGCGGCGCGCTCTTCGCGAACCCGTGCTACACGCAGATCCACCCCACGTGCATCCCGCGCAGCGACGACTTCCAGTCGAAGCTGACGCTGATGTCCGAGTCGCTCCGCAACGACGGTCGGGTCTGGGTGCCGGCCCAGGCGGGCGACGCCCGTCCCCCCGATCAGATCCCCGAGAGCGAGCGCGACTACTTCCTCGAGCGCCGCTACCCCGCCTTCGGGAACCTCGTGCCGCGCGACATCGCGTCGCGCGCGGCGAAGCGCGAGGTCGACGCGATGCGGGGCGTCGGGCCGCTCGAGAACGGCGTCTACCTCGACCTCACCGACGCCATCGGGCGTCTCGGTCACGACGTCATCGAGGAGCGCTACGGCAACCTCATCGAGATGTACGAGCGCATCACCGACGAGGATCCGTACAAGATGCCGATGCGGATCTACCCCGCGATCCACTACACGATGGGCGGGCTCTGGGTCGACTACAACCTGATGAGCAACCTTCCCGGCCTGTACGTGCTGGGCGAGGCGAACTTCTCCGACCACGGCGCCAACCGGCTCGGTGCGAGCGCGCTCATGCAGGGGCTGGCCGACGGCTACTTCGTGCTGCCGGCCACGATCTCCGACCACCTCGCGCCGCTGCTCGGGCAGGAGCTCGTGGCCTCCGACGACCCGGCGTTCCGTGAGGCCGAGACGAACGTGCAGGAGCAGTCTCGCCGGTTGATGTCGATCAATGGCAGCCGGTCGGTCGACTACTTCCATCGTGAGCTCGGCGACCTGCTGTGGGAGAACTGCGGGATGGAACGCAGCCGGCAGAGCCTCGAGAAGGCGCTGTCGGCGATCCCCGCGCTGCGCGACGAGTTCTACGCCGACGTGAAGGTGCTCGGCGAGCACGAGAGCCTGAACCAGTCGCTCGAGAAGGCCGGGCGCGTGGCCGACTACCTGGAGTTCAGCGAGCTGCTGTGCATCGACGCGCTGCACCGCGAGGAGAGCTGCGGCGGCCACTTCCGTGTGGAGCACCAGACCGAGGACGGCGAAGCGCTGCGCGACGACGACGAGTTCTCCTACGTCGCCGCCTGGGAGTTCACGGGCGTCGGCACACCCCCGGAGCTCCACCAAGAAGCGCTCGAGTTCGAGTCCGTCCACCTCGCCCAGCGCAGCTACGCATGACCCGTTCGTTTTGGCGTCTTTGAGTGGGGCTATAGCCCCACTCAAAGACGCCAAAACCGAGGAAAGAGAGCAGATGGACCTGAAGTTGCGGGTGTGGCGGCAGGCGGGGCCGACCGCGACCGGAGCCTTCGAGGAGTACGACGTGCCGGGCGTGAGCCCCGACATGTCGTTCCTCGAGCTGTTCGACGTGCTCAACGAGCGGTTGATCGCGAACGGGCGTGAGCCGGTGGCGTTCGACCACGACTGCCGCGAAGGCATCTGCGGGTCGTGCTCGATGATGATCAACGGCCGTGCCCACGGCCCCGAGACCGGCACCGCCACGTGCCAGCTCCACATGCGCAAGTTCGACGACGGCGACCTCATCACCGTCGAGCCGTGGCGCGCCCGCGCCTTCCCCGTCATCCGCGACCTGGTCGTCGACCGCACCGCGCTCGACCGCATCGTCGAGGCGGGTGGCTACATCACCGCGCCCACCGGCAGCGCGCCCGACGCCAACCTCATCCTCGTGCCCAAGGAGGCGGCCGACGCGGCAATGGACGCGGCGGCGTGCATCGGGTGCGGCGCGTGCGTGGCCGCGTGCCCGAACGGCGCCGCGCAGCTCTTCACCGCGGCGAAGGTCGCGCACCTGAACCTGCTGCCGCAGGGCCAGCCCGAGCGTTACGCCCGCGTGGTGAACATGGTCGAGACGATGGAGAGCTACTTCGGGTCGTGCACCTGGCACGGCGAGTGCGAGAAGGCCTGCCCGAAGGAGATCAGCATCGACTTCATCGCCATCCTGGCGCGCGACTACGTGAAGGCGCAGTTCAAGAACCGGAAGCTCGCGGGCCAGGCGAGCTGAGCCGTCGCGGTCACGAGATTCAGCGGCGCCCCACGAGCAGGGTCCAGCGCACGAGGGCCAGATAGCCCATCCGCTCGTAGACGGGCCGGCCCATGTCGGACGCGATGAGGAGCGACGGCAGCTCGGGCGCAGCCATGGTGGCCGCCCACGTGACCGCCTCGCCGTAGCCGCGGCCCCGAGCATCGGGCATCGTCGCGACGAACTCCACGTGGTTGACGCCGCAACCCACGATCGACATCGCGACCGTCACCGCGCGGCCGCCGGCACGGCCCACGAAGAACTGCACCCCCGGAACGTGCAGGTTCGCGGGATGGAACACCACACCCGAACGCCACGGCTGGAGCTCGGCGAGCGGAAAACCGTCGACGAGCACCTGCTCGTACTCGTCGAGCTCCTCGCGGACCGTCGCCACGGCGATCTCGAGCCCCGGCGGGACGGGCGGCACGGCACTCGCGGCCGGTCGCAGCATCAGCGGTGGGTGGCCGACAACCACCAGGCCCGCCAGGTCGGTCGGCCACGGACAGAACAACGAGTACGGCTCGTCGCCACCGGTGAAGAACTCCGCGAGGTCGGCGACGATCGCCTCCTCGCGCCCGGGCTCGACCGGCCGCACGAGGATGCCGGTGTTCATCAGCAGGTGCGGGGAGTGCTCGTCGACCACGACCAGGTCGTCGGTGCGCAAAACGGGGCGGCCGGACGCGCGCGCGACCGCCTCCATCCACTCCGCGTTCGCGAGGACGTAGCGCCGCAGCAGCGTGTCGCCCGCGGGCGTGCCGGCGAGCCACCCGGTCTCGAGCGACTCGGGACCGCGGGCGTCACTCATCGGCGGGGCCGAACGACTCCAGGTCGGTGACGATCCGGTCGACGTCGGCTTGCGCACGCGCGATACGAGTGCGACACAGCTGGATCAGCTCGCTGGCGCGCTTGACCCGCTCGGCGAGCACGTCGACGTCGAGGTCGTCGGCTTCGAGCTCGGCGAGGATCTCGTCGAGCTCGACCATGGCGTCGGCGTATCCGATCTCGTCGGCACTCATGCGTCGTCCTCGGCGGCCTCGACCCGGCTGGTGATGCGCCCCGCCGGCAGCTCGGTGACGAGCTCGCCGCCCACCGCCACCTCCGCGACACGCCGCACCACGCGGCCGTCGGCCGCGCGGGTGATCGTGTAACCGCGCTCGAGGACGCGGCGCGGATCGAGCGCCCGCACGGCGCGCTCCGCGGCGTCGAGCCGGCGGCCGGCGGTGGCCACGCCGCGTCGCCCGAGGTCGCCCAGCCGCCGCGTGCAGTCGTCGAGGTCGCGGGACGCGTCGCGCGCCCGCCGGCGCGCCAGCTCCTGCGCCCTCCCGTGCGCACGGTCGACGCGAGTGCGCTGGCGCGCCAGCGCGGACGGCGCGTCGCGCTGCACGCGACGCGCGGCATCGTCGAGCTGGTGCGAGGCGATCGCGGCGCGTGAGCGCGCCAGCGACGAGACGCGATGCGCGGCGTCGTCGAGGTCGTCGACGAACGCGCGCACGCGCTGAACGAGGGTCTGCGCACACGCGGTGGGCGTCTTGCACGCGGTGTGCGCGACCTCGTCGGCCACGCTGCGGTCGACTTCGTGGCCCACGCCGGTGAGCACCGGTATCGGCATCGCCGCGATCGCACGCGCGACGAGCTCGGTGTCGAACGGTGCCAGATCGGCGCGCGATCCGCCGCCGCGCGCGAGCACGACGACGTCGAACGCACGTGCCGCGAGCTGTCGCAGCGCCCACACGATCCGGCGGGACGCAGCCGCGCCCTGCACCCGCACGTCGAGCACCGCCACACGGAAAGCGAACCCGCTCGCCTCCAACTCGTGCACGAAGTCGTGGTACGCCGCGCTCCCCTCGCTCGTGACGAGGCCGACACGCAGGGGCACGAGCGGCATGGGCAGGCGCGGGTTCGCGTCGAGCACGCCGTCGGCGGCGAGCGCCCGCAGCACCTTGTCCCGGTTGGCCGCGATGCCCCCGACCGTGAACACGGGGTCGATCGCGCTCATGACGAGCTGCAGCTTCCCCTGGTAGACCGACACCCGGCCGCGGATCCGCACCTCGACGTCGTTGCCGAGCTCGGCCCCCGGCACCTGCTTCAGGGCACGGTTGACGGCGGGTCGGTCGTCACGGAACAGCACGCACTCGAGACGCGCCCGCATCTTGTCGCCGGTGCCCGTGCCCTTCTCGACGAGGGAGAAATAGGTGTGGCCGCTCGAGTACCGCTTCAGGTTCTGGACCTCTCCCCGCACCCAGACCTGCTCGGGGAAGGCGCGCCGGAGGGCGTCGCTCACCTGCGTGGTGAGCTCGCCCACCGAGAAGGTCGGCTCGGCGGGCACGTCGCCGAGGTCGAAGGTCTCCTGGCTCATGGTGCGACGAGGCTAACGGCCGGCTGGGACCCGAACGCTCCGAAACGCGAACCGCCGTGGGCGCGATCGGTCACATGTCCATCGCCTCGTCGACTCGGGCATCCCGCTGTGACCCACATACGCCAGCGCGTACTTCGCCATCGCGCTCTCCTCGTTCGTTCCTCTTCGGTGGTCTCGTCTCAGGCCCTTGGATCACTTCGGGTTCGCGGACGGGGGCTTCCCGACGTACTGCTCGAGGAACGCGACGGTTTGCGGCCACACGTCGTCGGCGAACGCCTGCGCGTGCCGGTCGCCCGGGAACACGACGAGCTGGTCGGGCACCCCCGCCGCCTTCAGCGCCGCGTCCATCGTGGTGGCATGCGCCAGGGGGACGAGCTCGTCGGTGGAGTTGGCGAGGAGCATCGGGGCGTCGGTCTTGTCGACGTGGCTGATGGGCGAAGCACGCGTCGCGTTCGGGCAGGGATCACCCGTGGGGCAGCCGAGGAAGCTCAGCACGTCGGAGGCGAGGTCGTCGCCGCCCGGCGGCTCTCGGCCGAACTGCGCGAGCGGCCAGAGGTTGAAGTCCATCGGGCCCGACCAGCTCACCGCGGCGCGGATGCGCGCCCCGCTCGTGCGTGACCCCTGCCCGAGCGTGGCCAACATGCCCACGAGGTGACCGCCCGCCGACGCGCCGAGCGCTCCGACGCGCTTCGGGTCGGTCTCGTACGTCTTCACCTGCTTCGGCGCGCGCACCCACCGCACTGCGGCCTGTACGTCGTCGACCGCGGCCGGGTAGGCGTACGTAGGCGTGAGCCGGTAGTTCACGGAGAAGGCGACGTAGCCGAGCTGCGCGAGCTTCATGCCCTCGGCGACGAGGTTCGTCTTGTCGCCGCCGCGCCACGCGCCCCCGTGCACCAGCAGGATCACCGGGCGCTCGACCGTGTCGGCGGTGGGCACGTACGCATCGAGGAGCTGGGGTGCCCCGTCGACCGTGCGGTACACGACGTCGTGGGCGACGGTGACGCCCGCGCCGGACGACGCGTCGGCTGCGACCGCCGCGTGTACCGGCGCCAGTGCGAGGACCAGCGCGGCAACGGTGGTGACCACCGTGCCCGATCGCCAGCGCATCCGCCCACTATGGCGCGCGGGCGAGACGCAGGGGAGTCGATCAGCGCGCGAGCTCCACCAGGATGCACTCGGCCGGGCACTCGTCGGCGGCTTCGAGCACTGCCGCCTCGAGGTGCTCGGGAACGATCGCGGTGGCCTCGCCGGGCAGCACCTGGCCGCCCTGGCAGACGAAGGCCACGTCGTTCTCGCCGAGCACGAAGATCTCCGGCGCGATCTCGGCGCAGCAGCCGTTGCCCACGCAGCGGCGCTGCCGCACGCTCACCTGCAACATGTCGGTCCTCCTCGTCGTTCGCATGCGACCGACCGTACGGACGCCGCGTAAGGAGGACGCGAGAACGCGGGAAGAGTCAGCGCACGTGGTTCAGCGCGCGTCCAGCTTGTAGCGGGCCAGTTCCTCCACGCGGGCGACGAACGACTCGCTGCGCCGGAACCGGGGCGCGATCTCGGCGTGCGACGCACCGGCCGCGCGCCAGTCCAGGATCCGTCGCTCGAGTGGCCGCAGCTCGCGCCCGGCGGCGTCGGGTCCGGCGTGACGGTCGGGCAGCGAGGCGAGCATGATCACCTGCTCGACGAAGTCGGGGCCGCGCCGGAAGCGACGACCGATCTCGTCGTGGGGCACACCCTCTTGCGCCCACCGCACGATGCGGCGCTCGAGCGGTCGCAGCCTGCTCACGTCCACCCTGTCTCCTCTCGATCCGACACCTGTTCTCCTCGTGCGCTCGCGCCCGACCTACACCGGCGGGCACCGCCCGATCTGCCGGGGGTCGTTGATCTCGGGTCCGATGCTGACGTATGCCGCGGTGATGTAACCGGCCTTGCCGTTGAAGACGATACGCACCCACTGGTTCGTCGGGCCGCCGGGCCCGTTGACGTTCTCGCCGTCGATCGCGCACACCACGAGCACCGGGACGCCCGTCTCGATCGTGCCGATGGTCGGGTACGTCGTCGCCGGACCGGCGCGCACGTTCACCCCATCGGTCGTCTTGTACAACCGGGCGGGCGGGATGTGGGGAAGGCCCGACGTCGTCGTGGTCGTCGTGAGGTCCGTGGCCGACGGGTTGCTCGAACCACCGGGGCTCCAGCCGAACAGGACCGCCGCCGAGCCGACGCCGACGAGGACGAGCACGAGGAACAAGAGCCAGAACGCGCCGCGCCGACGCCGGCGACGGCGAC
>DASPTH010000185.1:0-13824 GCA_035623515.1 Acidimicrobiia bacterium | reverse complement strand
CACGCGGCGCGCGTGCTCGGCCCGCAGATGGCCGACGTGATCGACGCGGTCGAGCCCGGCGGGAGCGGTGACCCGTTCGCGGGGTTGAGCAGCGAGCAACGCGAGGCGCTCGCGGCGATGTACCGCGCCGGGTTCCCACGCGGTGCGGAGTCGTCCTTCGCCACGTCGGGGTACGCCGGGACGTTCGCGTCGCACATCTCTGCGCTCGAGAAGCACGACCCCACCTACATCGACGACTTCTGGAGCGTGCGCGGCTACATGGGTGCCGACGGCGAGCTCGCGGCGAGCCTCCTCGAAGAGAAGACGACGGTCGCACGGGTCGCGACCGTCGCCGACGTCGCCGCCACCGGCGACCCGCGTGGCCGCATGCTGCTCATGTTCTCGGGTGGAGGTTCGGGCGACACCCCCGCCGGCATCGTGCTCGACGGGGTCGAGCCGGAATCGATGGTCGGCGCGGCGATGCAATTCGTCACGGGTGGCGCGGCGGGACGCAAGCTCTTCTGCACCGGTGTCGTGGGCGACGTGCTGCTCGGCGGTGCCGGTACCGGTGAGCGGTTCGACCGCGTGCGCGCAGGGGACGAGGTGCTCGTCGACAATCGTGAGTACCTCGCCTACACCTACTTCCACCGTTACCAGGTCGACGCCCGCGCGCCCGAGTACGCGCAGTTCCTCGTCGACGGTCGCGCCGTGTACCCGCAGCGCGAGCGGAGCTTCGCCCGTTCGGGGCTGCTCTCGGGCGGCACGCCGCGTGGCGCGTTCGACGGGAAGATGATCGTCGTCCAGAACGCGCACGACGCCGCGTGCTGGCCGAACGCGGCGATCTCCTACCGGCGCGCCGTCGAGCACCACCTCGGCGGCGCGATCGGCGACCACTACCGTCTGTGGTTCAACGAGCATGCCGCCCACCTGCCGGCGTCGCTCAACCCGGTGGGCGCGCCGCCGGTACCCACGACACGGCTGATCGACTACGGAGGCTCCCTGGAGCAGGCGCTCTGCGACCTCATGGCCTGGGTCGAGGAGGGCGCCGCGCCCCCGGACGAGACCGGGTACTCGCTCGATGCCGACCAGCGCCTCACGCTGGCGCACACCGCGGACGAACGCGGCGGCGTGCAGCCCGTGGTGCACGCGTCCGCCGACGGCGGCGTGCGCGCCGAGGTCGCGGCCGGCGCCGCCGTCACCTTCACGGTCGACGCCGAGACCCCGCCGGGCGGCGGCACCATCGTGAACGTGGAGTGGGACTTCGACGGCACCGGCGCGTTCCCGCTCGTGCACGACGGTGTCGACGGCACGCGCGCGGCGCTCACGCTCACCACGACGCACTCGTTCGACGCACCGGGTACGTACTTCCCGTGCGTGCGCGTCACCGCGCACCGCGACGGCGCCACCGAGGCCGCGCACTGCCGCCTCGTCAACCTCGGTCGCGTCCGCGTCGTCGTCCGCTGACGATGGTTCGGCCCCGGCGGCGCCCGCCGTTCCTCGGCACCACCGCGCTCACCGGCGTCGGCTACACGGAGCTCACCAAGGCGTCCGGGCGCAGCGTGCTCGACCTCGCCACCGAGGCGTGCGCGCGCGCCATCGCCGACGCCGGTCTCTCCCCCGCCGCCGTCGACGGCGTGGCCAGCTTCAGCTTCCTCGAGGACTCGGTCCCGGCGCAGGCGGTGGCCACCGCGCTCGGCGTGCCGGGGAGCAACTGGCTCCTCGACCTGAACCTCGGCGGGCAGGCGCCGTGCTACCTCGTCACGCAGGCGGCCATGGCCGTGCACCTGGGCCTGGCGCGGCACGTGGTCGTGTTCCGAGCGCTGAACGGCCGCAGCGGAGCGCGCGTCGGCACGAACCGCGCGCCGGGCCCGGCCACCGACTTCCGCTACCCGGTGGGCCTCACCGCCTACGTCCACTACATCTCGCTCTGGGCACGGCGCTTCCTCGTCGAAACCGGCCAGAGCGAGGACGACCTGGCCGCCGTCGCCGTCGCACAGCGCAGGTGGGCCGAGCAGAACGAGCGCGCCTACCTGCGGGCGCCGCACTCCCTCGACGCGCACCGCGCCGCGCCCTACGTCGCGGAGCCGTTCCGCGTGCCCGATTGCACGATCGAAGTCGACGGTGCGTGCGCGGTCGTGGTGAGCGCGCTCGACGCGGCGCGCGACCTGGCGCAGCCGCCCGTCGTGCTCCAGGGCGCCGCCTACGCCGCGGGCGCCGGCGCCGGCCTCGACATGGGCGACTCGCTGTTCTGGGAAGACCTCTCCCGCAACTACACGTCGCTGCTCGCCCCGGACCTCTGGGGCTCGGCCGGGATCGCGCCCGCCGACGCCGACGTCGCCGAGATCTACGACTGCTTCACGAGCACCGTGCTGATGGGCCTCGAGGGCCTCGGCCTCGCAGAGCGAGGCGGCGCCGGCGACTTCGTGCGGCACGGCAAATTGCCGGTGAACACGCACGGCGGGTTGCTCGCCGAGGGTTACCTCCACGGCATGAACACCGTCGCCGAAGCCGTGCTGCAACTGCAGGGACGTGCCGGCACCCGCACGGTGACCGGTGCCGAGACGTGCCTCGTCACGTCGGGCGCGCTCGTGGACGGCTCCGCGCTCGTGCTGGCGGTGGACCGGTGATTTCCCCCGCCGGCGATGCCGACTCCGACGCGTTCTGGTCGGCGCTCGACGAGGGCCGACTGCTCGTCGCCGCGTGCGGGGCATGCGGCAAACGTTGGCTCCCGCCGCTCGCCACGTGCCCGCGTTGCGCGTCGCGGGACGTCACCTCGGTCCTTGCCGCGCCGCGCGGAGCGCTCTATTCGTGGACCGTGATCCACCTCGCCGCCGACCCCGCGTACACGGCCGAGGTGCCGTACGCGGTCGGGTTGGTGCAGCTCGACGACGGCGCGCGTCTCTACGGCCGTGTGCTCGGCGTCGACCACGACGAGTTGCGCGACGGCTTGCCGCTCGTCGTGCGCATCGGGCGCGCGGGCGATCGCCCGGCATGGCACTTCGAACCCGAACCATGATCAGCGACGAGCGCGCGGAGCAGTACGTCCGTGACGGCTGGTGGGACGGATCCACACTGGCGGCGCGCGTCCGTGAGCACGCGCAGGAACAGCCCGAGGCGATCGCGGTCGTCGACGAGACGACCGACGCCCGCGTCACCTACAGCCAACTGTGGGACGACGCCTGCCGTGTGTCGACGTTCCTCGGCGAACACGCCGTCTGGCCCGGCGACGTCGTCTCGGTGCAGCTCCCCAACTGGTACGAGACGGTGGCCGTCGACCTCGGTGTGCTGGCGCGCGGCGCGGTGCTCAACCCGCTCCTGCCCAACTACCGCGGCCGCGAGCTCCACCACGTCCTCGGCACCGCGCGCAGCACGATGCTGTTCACGCCCGACGAGCTCCGCGGCTTCGACCACGCCGCGCTCGGCCGCGAGCTGCTCGACGGGCTCGACACCCTGCAGCACCACGTGGTCGTCCGCGGCAGCGGGGGCTTCTGGCAGGCGGTGCTCGGGCATCCCTCCAGGCACGTCGAGCCGGCCGTCGATCCGGCGGCGGTGTCCGAAGTGATCTTCACGTCCGGCACGGAGGCCACGCCGAAGGGAGTCGTGCACACCGAGCACACCACGAACTGCAACGTCCGGTCGGCGCACGCGGTCAACGAGCTCGGGCCGGGCGACGTGGTGTGGGTCCCGAGCCCGATCGGTCACTCCACGGGGCTGAACTTCGGGGTGCGCCTCGCCCTGTACTTCGGCATGAAGCTCGTGCTGCAGGACCGCTGGGACCCCGACCGCGCGCTGGAGCTGATCGAGCGCGAGCGGTGCTCGTACACGCTCGCCGCGACGACGTTCCTCACGGATCTCGTGGCTGCGGCCGCGCGCTCGGACCGCGACGTGTCGTCGCTGACGCGCTTCGGCTGCGGCGGCGCGCCCGTCCCGGCCGAGATCGTGCGGGCCGGTGCCGACGCCGGCATCAACGTCCTCCGCATCTACGGGCTCACCGAGGCGCTCGTCGTGAGTTGGAACCGTGCGAAGTCACCCATCGAGAAGCGCATGCACACCGACGGGCTCGCCCTCCCCGAGGTGGAGCTCGACGTGCGCAACGACGAGATCATGGTGCGCGGCCCCAACGTCTGTGTGGGCCTGTTCGACGATCCCGAGCGCGAGCGCGCGATCTTCACCGACGACGGCTGGCTGCACACCGGAGACACCGGCGTGCTCGACGCCGACGGTTACCTGTCGATCATCGGTCGCACGAAGGAGATCATCATCCGCGGCGGTCTGAACATCGCACCGCGCGAGATCGAGGACCTGCTCTGCGAGATGCCCGCCGTGCGAGCGGCCGCGGTCATCGGCCTGCCCGACGAGCGGCTCGGCGAGGTGACCTGCGCGTGCGTCGTGCTCGAGGACGGCACCGAGGTCGAGCTCGCCGACGTGGTCGCCTTCCTGCGTGCGCGCGACCTCGCGACGTACAAGCTCCCGCAGGCGCTTCGGATCGTCCCCGAACTGCCGGCCACGCCGTCGGGCAAGATCCGCAAGAACGTGCTCCGTGAGACGATCCTGGGAGGACCTCGATGACGATGGCCGAGCTCGTGAGCGTCGAGGACGTGGCGGGAACCCACGGCACCACCCGCGTGCTGACGCTCGCCCGCCCCGACGACCGCAACCCCCTCGACGGCGCGACCCTCCGGCGCCTCGGGCAGCTCGCCGCGGAGGCCGACGCCGACTCGGTCGTGCGCGTCCTCGTCGTCACCGGGGCCGGGCCCGCGTTCTCGGCGGGCGGCGACCTCCTGGCCTACCTCGATCTCTACGGGGACGAGGCCGCGTTCCGCGCGTTCCTCGACGAGTTCCGCATGCTGAACGCGAGGTTGGAGCACGGACGGTTCGTGAGCGTGGCGATGGTGAACGGCGCGTGTGTCGCGGGCGGCCTCGAGCTCGCGCTGGCGTGCGACCTGATCACGATCGCCGACGACGCCCGCATCGGCGACGGCCACCTCGGTACCGGTCAGATCGACGGCGCCGGCGGCAGCCAGCGCCTCGTGCGCGCGCTCGGGGTCCAGCGGGCCAAGCAGCTCCTGCTGACCGGCCGGCTGTGGAGCGGGGCCGAAGCCGTCCAGGCCGGCCTGGCCGTGCTCAGCGCGCCGGGCGCCGAGTTGCGGGACAAGACGCTCGCGCTGGCCGCCGAGCTCGCCGTCCACAGTCCACTCGCCACGAAGCACATGAAGACGCTCGTGGGGTACTCGGCGCACCTCGAGTTCGAAGAGGCGCTGACCGCCGAGCAGAACCTCGTCGTCGGCTACGCGACGCGTTCGCACGACGCAACCGAGGGGCTCCGCGCGTTCCTCGAGCACCGGGCTCCCAGTTACACCGGCGAGTAGCGAGTCCTCGGCACGTCGCCGCGTCCATCGCCGGTAGTCTCCCGCTGAACGGTCGAGGTTCGCGCCGCGCGTGAACCGGGAGGACAGGCCATGACGGAGACGTCGGGACGGATCGACCGCAGCACCATGCTCGCCCTCGTGGCGATGGGGCTCGGCGTGTTCGTCATCGCCAACGACTTCACCGCACTGAGCGTCGCCATCCCGAACATCGAGAAGGCCCTGCACACGGGTCTCACGAAGTCGCAGTGGGTGATCAACGGCTACGCGCTCGTGTTCGGCGTGCTCATCGTCACCGGTGGACGTCTGGCCGACATGTTCGGGCGAAAGCGCGTGTTCATGATCGGGTCGGCGATCTTCGCCGCGTTCTCGTTGGCGGCCGGTCTGATGCCGACCGTCGTGCCGCTGATCCTGTGCCGCGGCGCGATGGGCATCGGCGGCGCACTCATGTGGCCGGCGATCCTCGGTATGACGTACGGCCTCCTCCCCGAGGCGAAGGCGGGGCTCGCCGGTGGGTTGATCATCGGCGTCGCCGGCATCGGCAACGCGGTGGGCCCGCTGCTCGGCGGCTTCCTCACCGACGAGCTGAGCTGGCGGTGGGTGTTCTTCCTCAACCTGCCGGTCACCGCCTTCGCAGTGCTGGTGACGTATCGCCTCGTGCACGAGACCACGGTGCCGACCACGGAGCGGCGCATCGACTACCCGGGGATCGCGGTGCTCTCCGGCGGCATCGTGGCGATCCTCATCGCGCTCGACCAGGGCTCCGAGGACGGGTTCGGCAAGCCGGCGATCCTGGCGCTCTTCGCCGTCGGCTTCGTGTTGCTGGGTTCGTTCCTCGTGGTGGAACGGCGCCAGGGCAGCGGCGCGCTCGTCCCGAGCGAGGTGTTGCGCAACCGCGTGTTCAGCGGCGCCGCGCTCGCAGTACTGCTCATGTCGGCGATCTTCTTCGCGGCCTTGCTGTACCTCCCGCAGTTCTTCGAGAAGGAGTTGCAGTTCTCGGCCCTGCGGTCGGGGGCCGGGCTCCTCCCCCTCATGGTCGTGTTCGCCATCACGTCGTTCGTCGCGGGCCCGCTCTACGAGCGACTCGGGCCGCGGATCGTCGTGACGGCCGGCGCCGCGTGCCTCGCAATCGGGATCTTCGTGCTCTCGTTCCTCGACGCCGACACGAAGTACGTGGCGCTCGTGCCCGGGATGGCGGTCCTCGGCGTCGGCGTCGGCCTCTTCTACTCGTCGATCACCACGGTCGCCGTCACCGCGCTCGACCCGTCACAGTCGAGCCTCGCCGGCGGCATCGTCTACATGTGCCAGATCGCGGGCGGCGCGGTGGGACTCGGGCTCAACACCGCGATCGTGACGTCGCAGTCGAGCTTGAGCGACGGCATCAGCATTGCGTTCAAGGTCGACGCCGGTCTCGCCGTCGTAGGCTTCCTGGTCGCGCTCGTGGTGCTCGGGCAACACGAGCCGGTCACGCCGGCCGCGAGCCTGCGCACTCATCACCGCGCCCACGCATGACGGTGGGCACCACCGCTACCGTCGCGCTCGTGAAGTTCAACCACGTCGGCATCCCCACCACGACGGCCTTCGAAGGTGAGATCCCGCTGCCACACCTGAAGGTCACGGTGAGCGACCACCTGAACAACCCGTTCGGCATCCAGTGGCAGCGCTACTGGGACGACGCGCCGTACCCCGAGCTCGTGAAGACCGTGCCGCACGTGGCGTTCGAAGTCGACGACCTCCGCGCCGCCCTCGACGGCTGTCACGTCATCATCGAGCCGAACCGTCCGAGCCCCGGCGTGCTCGTGGCCTTCGTCGAGGTGAACGGTGCGCCGGTGGAGCTGATGCAGATCGACCACGCCCTCCGGCCCGATCTCTAGGACGCACGACGCGCGACAGGCGACGGTCGAGTCAGTGCGACGCGCCCCCACGGCTCCAGTGTTCGAGCACGGTGAGGCTCCGCCGAGAGGTCTCGACGCGAGCGGCAGCCACTGCACACGGCCGGGTACCCGAGGAGTCGAGACAGCCGATTCGTCCCGCCGCAGCGCTCGGCGACCCTCCCTTCCACACCAGTTCTGACGAACTGCCGGGTTTCTCCGGGATGCGTGGAGGCTCGAAGTGCGCGAAGCTCCATGTGGTCGGCCGCGCGCTCTCCGTGGGCGTGAGGCGGCAGCAGGGAGGGCACAGATGGCAGGACCGCGCAGGAACCGCGCCACTCGCGGCGCCGCGATCGCACTGACCGCTGCACTGCCGATGTTCTTCGCGAGCACCGCCCCCGGGGCCGGCGCGACGGCGACACCGCCACCCGCAGGGTTCACGGCCAAGTTCACGGGCGCCCTCAGCGGCACCGCGCAGGGGGGAACGTCGGGTGGCTGCGTCTTCACCTCACGCGCCGACCCGAGTCAGGGGCCGGTGCCGTCACCCGTCCTGGTGCCGCACCTGATCACCATGCAGTGGACCAACTTCACGGTGAAGGGCAAGCAGGCGAGCGTCACGCTGCTCGTCGGGACGCCGATCGCCGGCAATCCCAGTGAGCCGACCCCGGTGCCCTGGCAGTCGGGCGCCCCGGCAGGCAGCGCCGAACTCACGGTGGTGACTCCGAGCGGGAACTTCGTGACCGCCTCCGACACGAAGCCGGCGAGCACCGATGCGAGGACCGGTGTGCTGACCGTGGACATCACGTTGCGCAAGGGCAAGAAGAAGCTCGGTGTGAAGGCGACGTTCGACTGCCAGAAGGCCGGGCCCAGTGGCGACGTCCCGACCACCTGAGCGGCGTCGGGCTGAGCCGCGGCGGCGAGCGCCTGCGACCGCCCTGCTCGCCGCTCTCGCCGTGTCGGCGTTGCTGATCCCGGCAACGCGCGTCGCCGCGCAAGGCACCACGGACGCGCCGCGCCCCTCCGGTGCGGGACCGGCGGCGGCGGTCGACTACGTGGGGACCGTCTTCGACCCGGCCGGAGGCAGCTTCGAGTTCGACGTGGACGCACGTGACCTCGGCGTCAAGCGTGCCGACAACGTGCGGTTCGCCGGGAAGTACTCGGCAGTGCCGTGTCCCGACACCCACGGCACCGCGCACGCGTCCGTGGTCGTGACGGTCACCACCACGAGCGAATCGTCGGGTTTCCTCGAGAGCACGCAGGTAGAACTGCCGATCGACGTGGACGTGAACGACAAGGCCCAGGTGGAGAACGTGCAGTTCAAGGGTCGCTTCTTCGACAAGGCCCTCAACCCCCGCGGCCACCAGGAGGACTCGCGGACCAGGCTCGACTACGACCGGGCGCTCGACCTCCACGACGCGACCGTTGACAATGAGGGGCCGTTCCAAAAGCCGGTCCTGCAGAAGCGCGCCGACGGTGTCGAGAGTCAAGCCGGCGCCCTCGCCAACAAGATCGCGGGCAAGCTCGCCGCCATCTGGCAGGACGGCAAGACGTGCGTAACCCTCGACGTCACCCCGCCGTCGAAGTCGGTGAAGCCGAAGGCCAAGTTCGACGTCGACGTGCAGGCGACGAGCACGAAGGGCGGAACCGCGATCGCACGGCCGATCACGGCCAAGCTCGACGGCCAGACGTCGATCACCCCGAAGACATCGCGCACCGCGCCCACCACGTTCAAGTACGTGGCCGCGAAGCAGAACGGTCAGAAGGGTGTCGTCACCTTCGAGCAACGCTCTCGGCGCGGTATCGGCCGCGCCCAGGTCGAGTACGACGTCGGTGGCAAGTGGAAGGTCGACCTCTCGGCGACCAAGACCCTGCTCGCGTGCCGGGTGGAGTCACCGTGCGCGTCGGTCGGGAACCTCTCCGGGCTGTCGGCCACCATCGAGATCGGCGCCGACGGCTCGGGCACCGGCACCGGCACGGCGACCCTCGCCGTGACCTCGGGCTCGAACGGGTTCCCCTACGGGGTGTGCAACGTGAGCAACACCTACCAGGTCCCGATGACGGTCACGATCAACGTCGTCGGCGACAGCCTCACCGTCGCCGCCCGGTCCAACCCCGATCCCGCGCTCCAGTACTGCGGCATCGACGGCCCGACCACCCAGACGGCCACGACCACCCTCAACCAGGTCACGGTGCCGGGCGACGGCAGCACGACGAGCATCAGCGCCACCGACAGCACCTGCCTCAACAGCCTGGGCGACGCGGGCGCCGACGTCCGGTGCACCTTCACCGTCACCGCGAACAAGGTGCACGAGTGAGAACGGGGCGGCCGGGCGGAGCCGGCGCGGGTGCGTGCGTGCTGCTGCGTGGGGCTAGGTGGAATCGAACCACCGACCTCATCCTTATCAGGGATGCGCTCTAACCGACTGAGCTATAGCCCCTGGAGAGTGGACGAGCGTAGCGGTTACAGCTCGGTCTCGTCCTCGGTGATCGTGAGCTCGACGCCGCCGAAGATCTCCGCGAAGAGGTTGTAGAACGCGGCGGCGATCACCGTGATCACGATGAGCAGCACGACGATGACCGCAGCGACGAGCAGCGCGCCGCGCAGGATCTCGCCGGACAGGAACGTGAAGTCCTTGGTCTGCAGCAGGTCGCCGAGGAAGCTCTCGACGTTGTGGATCACGCCGGCGGCGTCGGCGATCACCCACAGCGCGACCAGTGCCACCATCACGACCGCGACGCTGCAGATGTAGAAACACACCGCGACCTTCAACACCGACCAGAGGTCGATGCGGTTGATCGTCTGCCGGTAGCGCCGTTCCGACGTCGGCGGCGGGGCGACGACCCGAGGAACCCGGGCCTTCGCCGGCGACGGCGCCGGCCGCGGCTCGGGCGCGCGTTGCTCGGCCTCGCGTACGGGGGGCCAGGGTGCACGTTCGGTTCGGGTCGACGGCCTCGGGCTCAGGTCGTCGGGGGCAGTACCCATCGTCTAGCTGTCCTCTCCGGCTTCTCCGGCATCGAGCACCGGGGCAACCGCGCTCACTGTCTGACCGGCGTCGAGTCGGGCGACTCGCACACCGGTGGCGTCACGTCCCTGCGACGAGATCTCCCTGACGCCCATGCGGATGATGTTCCCCCCGGAGGAGAACACGAGTATCTCATCGTCGGGCGCCACGGTGAACGCGGCGACCACCGACCCCCTGGAGGCGGTGATCTTCATACCCCGGACCCCCTGCCCGCCACGCCCCTGCCGGTTGAAGTGCTCGAGGCGGGTGCGCTTCCCGTGGCCGCTCGAGCTCACGAAGAGCATCACGGTGTCGTCCCGGGCCACGTCGCAGCTCACGACCGCGTCGTCGGCGTTCTTCAGCTTCATCCCCCGCACGCCCGCGGTGGCCCGCCCCATCGGGCGCACGTCGGCCTCGCTGAAGCGGATGCTCATCCCGTTGCGGGAGACCATCAGGATGTCGTCGTTGCCGCTGGTCTGGATCACCTTCACGAGCTCGTCACCGTCGTTCAGGTTGATGGCGATGAGCCCGGTGCGCAACGACGAGTCGTACTCGCTCATCCGGGTCTTCTTCACCATTCCGTTACGCGTGGCGAAGAAGAGGAAGGCGCCGTCCTCGTAAGTGCGCGTGTCGATCACCGCTTCGATGTGCTCGTCGGGCGCGAGCGCGATGAGGTTCACGATCGCGGTACCCCGCGCCGTGCGTTCCTTCATCGGGATCTCGTGGGCGCGGAGTCGGTACACGCGGCCACGGTTCGAGAAGAACAGCAGGTAGGAGTGCGCGGTGGTGGTGAGGAGGTGCTCGACGTAGTCCTCGTCGCGCAGGTTCCCGCCCCGTACACCCCGACCGCCGCGACCCTGCCGGCGGAAGGCGTCGGGCGTGACCGTCTTGACGTAGCCCTTGTGGGAGAGCACGACCACGACTTCCTCGTCCTCGATGAGATCGAGCGTGTCGAGGTCGCCGGTGTCGATCGTGAGGATGGTCTTCCGCTCGTCGGCGTACGTCTTGCGGATCTCGCCGAGTTCCTTCTTGACCACTCCCCGGAGCTTCTTGTTGCTCTTCAGGATGGAGTTGAGCTCCTTGATCGTGGCGTGCAACTCACCGAGCTCGTCGCGCAGCTTCTGGCCCTCCAGCTGGGTGAGCCGGCGGAGCTGCATGTCGAGGATGTGGTTCGCCTGCGCCTCGGAGAACTCGAACGGCGCGGCGACGAGACCGCTGCGGGCGGTGTCGACGTCGGCCGCGCCGCGGATCAGGGCGATGATGGCGTCGATCATGTCGAGGGCCTTGACGAGGCCCTCGACGATGTGCGCGCGCTCCTCCGCTCGCTTCAGGCGGTACTCGGTGCGTCGGCGCACGACGTCGACCTGGTGGTCCACGTACTCCTTGATCGCACTCTTCAGGTCGAGCAGGCGGGGTACGCCGTCGACGAGCGCGAGCATGTGCACCGGGAAGCTCGTCTGCATCGGCGTGTGCTTGTAGAGCTGGTTCAGGACGACCTGCGGGTTGGCGTCGCGCTTCAACTCGATGACGAGGCGCGTGGTGTCACCGGCCGAAGCGTTGCGGACGTCGCGGATGCCGTCGATCTTGCGCTCGTTCACGAGCTCCGCGATCTTCTGCCCGATGACCTCGACCGACGTCTGGTACGGCACCTCGGTGACGACGATGCGCGTCTCGCCGCGCGTACCTTCGTCGATCTCTGCCACGGCGCGCAGCTTGATCGAACCGCGACCCGTGGTGTAGGCGTCGTTGATCCCGCTCCGCCCCAGGATCAACGCGCCCGTCGGGAAGTCGGGCCCCTGCACGATCTTCATGAGGTCTTCGTTGGTGGCGTCCGCGTTGTCGAGGACGAACGTCGACGCGTCGATGAGCTCGCCGAGGTTGTGCGGCGGGATGTTGGTGGCCATGCCGACGGCGATCCCACCGGCCCCGTTCGCGAGGAGGTTGGGGAAGCGCGCCGGCAGCACGTCGGGCTGGTCGGTGGTGCCGTCGTAGTTCGGCGACCAGTCGACGGTGTCCTCGTCGATCTCGCCGAGGAGCTCCATCGCCAGCGCCGCGAGCCGCGCCTCCGTGTAGCGCGCCGCGCCGGGACGGTCGTTCGGGTCGGGCGAGCCGAAGTTCCCGTGACCGTCGATCAGCGGGTAGCGCAACGAGAAGTCCTGCGCCATGCGCGCCAGCGCGTCGTAGATCGCGCCGTCGCCGTGGGGATGGTAGTTACCCATCACGTAGCCGACGGACGACGACGACTTCTTGTAGCCGCGGTCGGGACGCGTGCCGTCCTCGTACATGCCGTACAGGATCCGGCGTTGCACCGGCTTCAAGCCGTCGCGTGCGTCGGGCAGCGCCCGCGCGGTGATGACCGACATCGCGTACTCGAGGAAGGAGCGTTCCATCTCCTCCTGGAGCTCGATCGGTTCGATGTTGCCGTCGTTCAGCGTTCCCTGGACACTGTCGCCGTCAGGCATTGCGATCCTTACCGTTGTCGATCGAGTCGTTCGTGCAATCGACGCGCGCGTCGCGACAGTTCACGCGTCGAGGAAGCGCACGTCCTTGGCGTTCTCCTGGATGAAGCCCTTCCGCGCCTCGACGTCGTCGCCCATCAGCGTGGAGAACACCTCGTCGGCGATCGCCGCCTCCTCTACCGACACGCGGAGGAGCGTGCGCGTCTCGGGGTTCATCGTGGTGACACCGAGCTCTTCCCAGTCCATCTCGGCGAGGCCCTTGAACCGGTTCACCTTGATCTTGCTGTTCTCGTGCGCGGCTTCGAACTCCCGCAACGCGACCTCGTCCTTGAGGTAGGTACGTTCCTTGCCGATGTCGGCGCGGAACAGGGGTGGCTGCGCGATGTAGACGAACTCGTGCTTCACGATCTCCGGGAGCTGCCGGTAGAAGAACGTGAGGAGCAACGTGCGGATGTGCGAACCGTCGACGTCGGCGTCGGCCATGATGATGATCTTGTGGTAGCGCAACTTCGCGAGGTCGAAGTCGTCGCCCACCCCCGAACCGATGGCGGTGACGAGCGCCTGGATCTCCTCGTTCTTCAGCATCTTGTCGAGACGCGCGCGCTCGACGTTGAGGATCTTGCCGCGGATCGGGAGGATGGCCTGCGTGCGCGGGTCGCGTGCGCGCTTCGCGCTCCCGCCCGCGCTGTCGCCCTCGACGATGAAGAGCTCCGACTCGTCGGGGTTGCGTGACGCACAGTCGGCGAGCTTGCCGGGCATGGCGCCGGTGTCGAGGAGCGACTTGCGCCGGGTGAGGTCGCGGGCCTGCCGGGCGGCGACGCGGGCGTGCGCGGCCTGGATCGCCTTCTGTACGGCGAGGCGCGCCTCCGACGGGTTCTCCTCGAGCCAGTCGGCGAGCTTCTCGTTGGTGACCTTCTCGACGAAACCGCGGATCTCGGTGTTGCCGAGCTTGGTCTTCGTCTGGCCCTCGAACTGCGGGTTGCGCAACTTCACCGACACGATCGCGGTGAGTCCCTCTCGGATGTCCTCGCCGAGGAGGTTCTCGTCCTTCTCTTTCAGCTGACCCTTCAGGCGGGCGTACCGGTTGACCACGTTGGTGAGCGACTTCCTGAAGCCCTCTTCGTGCATGCCGCCTTCGGTCGTCGCG
>DASPTH010000168.1:0-22638 GCA_035623515.1 Acidimicrobiia bacterium | reverse complement strand
GGAGACCGAGCGGTCGAGACTGTCGAGGTCGCCGACGGTCACGTCGAGCACGTCCGACGCGAACCGTTGCTTGAGCTCGAGCGGCGTACCCGACGCGATCACCGTGCCGTGGTCGACGACGACGATCTCGCTGGCGAGCTGGTCGGCCTCCTCGAGGTACTGCGTGGTGAGGAGGATGCTCGCCCCCTCGGCGACCAGTTCTCGGAGGTAGGCCCAGAGGTCCATGCGGCTGGCGGGGTCGAGACCGGTCGTCGGCTCGTCGAGCAGCAGCACGCGCGGGTGCGCGACCAGGCCGGCGCCGAGGTCGATGCGCCGGCGCATGCCGCCGGAGTACGTCTTCAGTGGCCGGTCGGCGGCGTCGACCAGCGACACGCGTGAGAGCACCTCCTGCGCGCGCTCGCGCGCGAGCGATTTCGACAGCCTCGACAGCCGGCCGACCATCTCGAGGTTCTCGCGGCCGGTCAGGGTCTCGTCGACTGCCGCGTACTGGCCGGCGAGCCCGATGCTGCGCCGCACCGCGACCGGCTCCTGCACGACGTCGTACCCTGCGACGCGCGCCTTCCCGGCGCCGGGCGGGATCAACGTGGAGAGGATGCGCACGAGCGTGGTCTTGCCGGCGCCGTTCGGGCCGAGCAGTGCGACCACGCGCCCCTCGGGGACGACCAGGTCGATGCCGCACAGCGCGCGTGTGTTGCCGAAGGAACGCTCGACGCCCTCGACTTCGACAATCGGTGTCATGTGTCCTCCCCGGGAGATGCGTCAGTCGCGTGGAACGACGCCCACTCGTCCAAGCCGTCGATCGAACCGGACGCGATGTCGTGGACGAGCTTCCGCGTGAACTCCAGGTCCGCTTCGCACATGGCTCGCTGGTGCTCGACCTCGACGAGGAACACGTGCGGCGCGCCCTCGCGCAGCGCCACGTCGATCGTCGTCTTCAGCCGCGCGACCTCGAACTCGAGCTTGTGGCAGCGCTCCTCGAGGAGTGCAGTGACGTCCGCCGGCGGCAGGCCGCCCATCAGGGTGAGGCCCGCCTCGAACTGCGAGTACTCCTTGGCGGGGGTGCGCAGGAGCTCGGACAGCCAGTCGACGAACTCGCGCCGCCCCTCCTCGGTGATCGAGTAGACGGTGCGCTCGGGACGCCGACCTTCGCGCGCCGTGTCGCCGGCTTCGATCAGCCCAGCCCGGGCGAGCGACTCGACGACGGTGTAGAGCGACCCGTAGTTGAGCTTGATGGTCTGGTCCTGGCCGCGTGTGCGCATCGTGGTACCCATCTCGTACGGGTGCATGGGGCGCTCCGACAAGCAGGCGAGCACGGCAAGCGACAAGGGATTGGAGCGGCGGCGCGGCGGCATCAGGCGACTATACCAGCGCGAATACTCGGATACAAATATTTTCTCGCGGGTCCTGGTACGGGGCCGGTCGCGGGTACCATGTACCCGTCGCGCCCACCGCTCACGCACCGGCGCGACGTTGACAAGGGGGTGCGTGGCTTCGATTCCGAGGATCGAGGCGGGGGAAGCGAGCCGACGTCGCCGGATCGTCGCGAAAGAGCCGGCACACCAAACAATTGCCGAGGACAACGTCTTCGCACTCGCTGCCTAGTACCAACTAGCAGCGCGTCCCACCGGTCCCAGCCGCTCGGACCGATCCGGGGCGCCATGCAGAGCGGCTCACCGCCGGGACACGCCCGAGGGCCCGGCGGGACATCGCACTCGGGCTGGGGCCGCCGCAGACCGCCGGTGAGTGGCGGCGGCCCGAGACCTCCTCACCGGCTGCGCTCGGAGAAGCCCCGGCAAGGCCCCGGAAGACGCGGGTTCGACTCCCGCCACCTCCACCATTTGCGCAGGCCAGAGGGGATTTCTTCGCCTCTCGAGAACATCATGGCACAGATGCGACACACTGCCGCGTTACGCAGTTGCGCGTTGCTGCGGCAGCCCTGCGTGCGACGGCGCGAACAGGGTCAGCGGTGGATGCCGTCGTCGTCGCGATGTTTGAGCCCGGAAGTGCAGTGCTCAGCAGTGGCCTCGACGACCTTCGAGCGCTTGCCACCGATGCCGACGACGTGACGATTCACCACCGCGTGACCCTGTCGACCCGAGATCGAGACTCGGCCACATGCCGATCTGCGCATCGATTGACGCGTTGACGTCGCGATCTGTGCGCGCGTTCGGTGCGATTCACGTTCGAAGGTCCAACGCGAATCGGCAGTTCACGGTGGGCCGATCATCCGGTACCTCCAGGCCACCCCCTTCCATGAGCGATCAACGCGTCCCCCCTGTGGTCGACGGCAGCGATGTACTACGGCGTCTGTGATGCGAGCCGTTCGACGAACTCGGGCGGAACTTCGATCTCGCCGGCGGCGAGCACTCGGCCCCACGCCTCTCCGCTCTGGGGGTCCATCTCGGAGAGGAGCGCGACGATCCGACCGTCCGACACCGTGAACAGTGTGTTGGTCTGCACGTCGACGGTGGTGCCGTCGGCGAGCGTGCCGCAGGTGCGGCCGCGCATGCGGACGCCGTCTCCCTCGACGGTCACGTCGGAGCTCAGTTCGGCGTCCGGCAGCGCACGCTGCACGGCCTCGACCTCACGCTGGGCCATCTCGGCGAGGAGCCGCCCCGGGAGCGGACCGTCACTCGGGTGAGGCGGCTCGTGCCGGAGCACGATCTCGTCGGCCAAGAGCCGGGCCAGCACTTCCTGGTTGGCGCCAGAGTTGCCGCTTGTCGCGCGCAACTGCTCGGCGACATCGTTCGCGCTGATGGTGTTCCTCCCTCGGATGCGGCCGGGCCTCAAGCCGGTACGGGGCTGAGGACGTCGTCGACGGTGAACCCGACTCGTTCCATGTCCGGTCCCAGTGCGTCGAGGTCGAAGCCGTACAGCCCAGCGGCGTTCTCGTAGAGCACCTTGCGGGCGTCGGCCTCCGACACGCTGGGATCCCCCACCAGCGCCGCGACTGCGGTGTTGGTCTCGGGCCAGATCGCCTCGAAGTGCGGGTAGTCGACCCCGAACATGCTGCGCTCCGTCCCGAAGCAGAACGGACGATCGGCAGGACCGCCGATCTCGCCCACGACCTGCTCGACCGGCGCCTGCTCGAGCGAGAACGGCGAGATCCCCGCCCAGACGTTGGTGCCCCAGTACTCGCTGGGCTTGCGGTCGAGCGGGTTCTTGCGACCCATGACCGACGCGAACGCGGTCCACGAATCGACCAGCGCCATGCGCGCGTCGAGCTTGCGAATCATCGGACCGATCCAGTCGACCTCGGTCTCCACGAACGCGAGGTGCAGATCCGGGAACCGATCGAAGACACCACCGAGGATCATCTGCCACAACGAGCGCCCCGAGAAGAACGCGTGCTCGATCGACAGGGTGATCAGTGACGCGAACCCCGGCGGCGAATACATCGGCGCGCCGGTGCCGCCGTGCTGGCTGAGTGGAAGACCAACCTCCTGCACCGCGGCCCAGATCGGATCCAGCTCGGGGTCGAACCAGAACTTCGAACCGGTCACCAACGGCGGCATCATGATCCCGCCGAGGCCGTGCTCCTTGGCCCAGTGGACGTCCTTGACCGCCTGGTCGACGTCGTCGAAGGACACCAACGCCTGGCCGGCACGCCGACCCGGAACCTCCGCGCAGAAGTCCGCGAGCCAACGGTTGTACACGTCGCGCGCGACCCGGCCGTAATCCTCCTCGACGTCACCGACGTCGAGGAACGCGTTCGTCTGGAACGGCAACCCGTTCGGGAACAAGACCTCGGCCACCACACCGACGCTCTCCACATCGCGCAGTCGCATCGCCGAGTCCCACTGCATCGCCGGATCGGCATCGAGCTTCATGTTGCCGAGCGTGGTGAGCCCGACACTCTCCAACGACTCCACCCACGACTCGTACGCGTCCAGATGCCGCTTCTCGACGTAGCCACGGAACTGATCGAACGAACCGGTCACATGACCGTCGACCGAGATGATCGCCATGCGGGACATGGCCACGCTCCCTCCCACGAGAACTCGGGACCCTGGGCCCGAGGTGGCACAAATTCTACCTAGGCCGTCGAGGTCGTTCAAGGTCCTCGGCGTGCTCGAGTCCTGCAGCGACGATGTCGAGCGCCGCCATCTGGTGAGCGAGCAGATCGCCGCGCTCGACGAGCCACTGGCGCATGGCGACGTCGAGCGCGGCGGCGATCATGGCACCCGCCATCGACGGCCAGAGATCGTCGGGTTCGGCGCCCACCCGCTGCGCGAGCGCGTCGCTCAAGGTGGTGGACATGGCAACCAGCGCCACTCGCGCGATGCGATCGTTGGTACGGCAGTTGATCACCGCCCTCATCCACTGATCGAGCTCTTCGCGAGATGTGTGCGCTCCGGTCTCGGCGATCGCACGTCGCACAGCTTCGAACGGAGGCTCGCTCGCGGGCCGCGCAGCGATGCGGTCACCAAGGCGACCAGCCTCGCGTCGCGGGTAGGCGGCGAAGATCTCCTCCTTGGTCGCAAAGTAACGGTAAAGGGTGCGCAGCGCGACGCCGGACTCCGCTGCGACCTGCTCCACCGTCACCTCCGACATCGGCCGAGCCGCGAACAGTCGCATCGCCGCGTGCTCGATTCGCAGCGCGACCTCTTCACGTCGATCTCCTGCCTGCGAACTCGACGGCCGTCGTCCGTCCGTGATCGCCACCGAGAAGACGCTAGCAACGTCGAAGTGAGACGAAACGCTGGAGAAAAGCCTGCAGACCCAAGCGCCCGGCGACGAAGAGATCAATTGGACCGCGCGGCGCGGACGCGTGCCACTCGGCTACCTCGACGACCCAGCACAGACAAACTGCACCGTTCCCGTGATCGATGGGCAGCGCGTGTCCATGCCCGGCGATCGAGCCACCGTGACCGCCGAGGGCACCATCGTGCTGCTCGGACGTGACTCGATGGTGATCAACACCGCGAGAAGGTGTTCGTGGAGGAGGTCGAAGAAGTAATTGGCCGCCATCCCGAAGTCCTCGACGCGATCGTCGTCGGTCGTCCGAATGAGCGCTTCGGACAAGAGGTAGTAGCACTCGTGGAAACACGACCTGGTGCCGATCTCAGCGGGTGCGACTCGTGAGTTCGCCACCACGTCAATCGCGCGATTCAAGGCCGCACGCGCAGTCCGTTGTGCGAGGAGATTCGTCGGCACGCCTCGGGCAAGCCCGACGACGCGTGGGCGCGCGGGGCCGCTATCGACGCGCGTCCTGCCGCCGATGATCATGCGACGCAATGAGGCGCATGGCGTCACCGGAACCGCGGCCTGACCAGGCGCGATGGGCCGTGACCTGCAAGAACGCGAGAGGCACTCCGAAGGTTCGACTCCCGCCATCTCCAAGAGTGCCTCCGCCACGTGAGCATTGTTGGAGGTGCACCATGACCAGTCGCCCACGTAACGCTCGAGGATCTCGACCGCCCAGCGGTGCCGTCGCTCAGGCGGATGCCAGACGGCTGTGGCGTAGTCCAGAGCTCGAGGTTCTCGCGACGATTGTCGTCGCGGGATGTGTTCGAAGACGTACGGAGACCGCTTGACTCGGGGGTGACCGGGCCCACGGACCATGACGTAGCCCGCGTTGTGAATCGTGCGACCGCCCTTCCGGTTGCCGCATTACCCGGGGCGGTTCGAACCCCAAGTGCACGTGACCGGTGGGAGAGCTGATGGTCGCGGCGTGACAGTCGCCACGTCGTCAGCAGTCCGCAAGCGCGTGCAGTGCTCTGCAGATCTCGTCGAGCTCCTCGACGTGGAGCTCACCGACCCGTTCCGTGAGAAACGAGCGTCGTATCGGCTGCAGGTTGTCGAACGATGCCACGCAGTCGTCGGGCAGTCCGTGACTCGTGCCGAGGCTGACCTCCGTGGGAATCTGGCGGATGGTGCGGGTCACCGGCGCCACGATGATCCATGTGAGCACCGGGACCACATCGCTGCGCGTGACGATCAACACGGGTCGACGCTTGTCCTCGGCTTCGGCCCACCAGATCTCGCCCTGCGTCGGCGTCGCGGTCACCAAGGTTCTTCGGCGATCATCCGCACCGACGACTCATCAGCCCACGCGACTTCCGCGCTTTGTGGGCGCGCGCGATAGCCGTTGGTGATCCGCGCGCCGATCTCGTCGCGCCGGTGACCGTCGACAAGCCGTTCGAGACCGATGCGCACCGCCTCAGATCGACTCGCGACAACCCCGGCGGCCACGAGACCATCGACCGCGGCCGCGAGGTCGTCCGCCACCCGCGTGACCAGTTGCGCCATACGTTGAGCATAGCGATTCGCATTGCACAAGGCAATGCTCTTACTACCTGCGCTCAGTGGGCCGATGCCGGCGTCGGCCGGACCCGGGAACATGCGGTGCAACCACCCCCCGCCGAGCGCGGATCTTGAAGGTTCGACTCCCGCCGCCTCCACGCGTTTGTGCAGGCCAGAGGCGGGTACGCAAGATCTGGTCCATCAACCCGCTCGAATGCCGGTGGCCCCGAACGGGCCGCATGCGGCTACTCTCGGACCGATGGTTCACGTCGAGCTGGAACGAGTCGAGGCACTGGAGCTCCTGGGTATGAACCTCGCTCACCTCAACATCGCAGAGGCCGGCGGCGAGATCTCGCCGCGGGTTCCGTTGTTGATGGCAGTCCGAGACAAGATCGCCGCAGCTCTCCGGGAGGAACAATGAGCTACACCGATGCCGAAGTCTCGGCGGCAACCGCCGCGATGCAGAAGTACCGCGGTGGCGACGACGGTGAAGTCGGGGCTGCGCTCATCGTCGTCGGCCTGAGTGCAGAGCGCGCCGCCAAGGAAATCCAGATCCGAGACGACATGATCCGCGTCGCACATCGCGCGGGCGCGTCGCTGAGGCAACTCGCCGAGGTCGCAGCGCTCGGACGTAAGACTGTCACCGCCATCATCGAGCGCGGTCCCGCCACCTGACACCGGATCGAGGGCGGGATTCTGAAGGTTCGACTCCCGCCACCTCCACTCGCTGGCGAGGTGATGCACCTCGTTCAACCTGGAGGGCCCGTTTGGCGTGCGGCGAATTCACCAGCGCGCGCGGCGAAGATCGACGCGGTCCCCTCGTCGCGGGACGCCTTCGTTGCGAAGGCGCTCGAGCCGAGGATGGCCCAGAGGGACGATGCCATCAGCGCGGACGACTCGGTGCCAGGGAACCTCCGCGCGTGCGGTGGCGAGGACCACGCCCACGAGACGTGGTGCACGAGGGTCGATGTCGCCATAAGCCTGCGCGTGGCCTTCAGGGATGGCCCGAACACGGTCGAAAAGCCGAGACGCGCGTGCCTCGGTGTTCGACCTTCTCATATGGGTGGCCATGGGTCCCTTGGCTTGCTCCTCGGTGCCGAGTCAGGGTGCGATGATCAGCTCGGCGATGAGGTCGTCGCGGAGCTCGAATCGATAACGCAGGTCGACGACACCGCCGGGGAAATCGCCTTCGAGGCGGTTGACGACGATCCAGGTATTGACATCGACAGCACTGACACCGACGAGGTTGCGCGTGAACGTATATGCGCCGGCAGCCGTCGTCAGCCAGCTTCGGACTTGGTCGATGCCGCGAAATGTGTGGCCTTCGTCAACGACCTTCGCGTCGGATGTGAAGGTCGAGAGCGCGGTCTCGATGTCGTGGCGGTCGTGGGCATCCTGATATCGATGGATGAGGTCGGGCAGCTCGATCGATTCGCGACTGGAGACGTGAGAGTCGTTCATCTGCGGTCCTTCCTTTCCGACGCGGGTCTGCATGACAACGTGTCCGAGATTGTTCTGACGGTGCCACCGTCGATGACATGCTCGGAACCTGTGATCGCCGAGAGCTCTGAACCCACCTGCCGGCGCCTCCGATCCCCCGACGACGTGCACGAGAATCTCGACGCCACCGACCTCGGAGACGCGCTCGGCCACCGTCGTCGCACCGCCGACAGTGGCGAGGTCAGCCGCGATGAACCGCGCCGGATCGGGATGATCACCGGGCAGGGACCGCCCAGTGGTCCAAACCTCGGCCCTGACCTGTCGGAACAGCCGAGCGATCGCCGCACCCGTCCCCTGAGTGCTCCCCGTCACCAGGGCACGTCTTTCCCTGAGTGCACCGCCGGCTCCGTCTGCGGCACACTCCATCATGACTGCTAAAATAGCAGTAAGTAGCTTCCAAAACAAGAGTGACTATGAACGGAACTCCATGGCGGAGAAGATCAGGCTCCAAGACCGCGAATGCCCGCTGTCCGCCACACTCGGCCTGGTCGGTGAATGGTGGACGCTACTCATCCTGCACGACGCCTTCGACGGCTACACCCGCTTCGACCAGTTCCAAGAGAACCTGGGCATCTCCTCGAGCCAACTCACCAGCCGACTCAAGCGACTCGTCGCGAACGGGTTGCTCGAACGACGCCAGTACCAAGAGCACCCCCCACGCCACGAGTACCTGCTCACGGAGCTGGGCCGCTCGCTCCGTCCCGTGATCGTCGTCCTCGCGGCATGGGGAAACGCGCGCCTCGCCGCCGCGGACCGAAGCATGGTCCTCGTCGATGCTCAAAGCGGAGTCGAAGCCGACCCCGTCGTCGTCGATCGAACGACCGGCCGACCTGTCGATGGCCCCGACTTCGTGTTCACGGCCGGACCAGCCGCGAGCAAACCATTCCGCGATCGTTACAAGGACCAACCCTCACCCAGGTAGCTCGGACCTTCACGATCAAGGACTCTGGATCTGCCGAACCGCGTGTCCTCGTGTGCGGCTCGTAGCTGTTCGGCGCGTTCACGAGCGCGAGTCGGTCGCGGCGGGCTCGGCTCGACGTCATGCGCGGTGATTCGGTCCTCCGTAGACCCAGGAGACGTAGATGACCTTGCGACCGTCGGGGTCATGGAAGGTCGTGCCGCCCCACTGTTCCCAGTAGGGATGTTGGCGCCCAGCCGGCTGCACGCCGTTGGCACGGAGCTGTCGCGTCGCGTCCTCGACTGCCTGCTCATCGGCGAGATAGAAGACGATGTCGTCGAAGTCATCGATCGACGTCTCGTTGCGATGCGACCGGACAACTTCGAGGTGGTGAGGCGAAGCCGGCAGGCCGAAGATCGTCCCGTCTTCGCCGTAGCTGTCCTGGAACTCGTCGATCACGGGGAGGCCCACGAGATCGCGGTAGAAGTGGATCGTCGCCTCGTAGTGCGCGCTGGAGCGTACGAGACGGAGCGCACCGACGCGGAGGTGCGGTGGCCAGTCGTTCACCGGTGACGGGTTGCCTCCCATCGCGTCATCCAGTTCCGCGCGTACGACACCTCTCAGTCGCGGGCAGGGGTGCTCCGGACCGTTCGCTCCAGGATCCCGAGCGTTGCCCGCAGAGCCGATTCCGGGACGATCGGGAAGCGTTCCTTCGCATCCTCGCCCACCTTCGACCAGTCATAGTACGACGTCACGTTGGTGACACCGCTCTCGCCGGGCTCCAGGCGATAGCCGTAGAAATGCTGCACGGGGATGTCAGGGCCGAGATTCCAGGCGATCTCGCGGTCGCGCTCGAAGGTGATGATGTGCACCGTCACGTCGTACTTGCCGAGCGGGAAGTCGTTGAGCGACTCACGGTCCATGTGAACGACGAAGGTGTCGCCCACCTTCTCCGCCGGTTCGCCCGTGAAGTCCTGCAGCATTCCGGATGCGTCGATCGCGACGTGGCCGGCGGGGCTCCGGAGGATGTCGAAGATGTCCGAAGCCGGCGCCGAGATGGGCCGCGTGACTTCGATCCGGTCGGGCAGGAACACGGTGTCGGGCACGCGGCACTCCTCAGCGATCGTCGGAACCACCTGACATGCGAGCATCGCGCAAGGACGGCACCGTCTGCTGCCGAGTCGCCCTGGTCCCCCATGATTTGCATCGCGACCGTCGGCGTGCGATGAACTCGGTCGCCGTCCCGGGCCGACACCCGGGCCGCTGATCTCTCGACCGGCCGGCCTCGCGCCGGGGATGGGTTGGCACCGTGACCAATGTGATGGAGGGAATCCGCATCCTCGAGGTGGCCGAGCACACCTTCGTGCCGGCGGCGTCGGCGATCCTCGCCGACTGGGGCGCCGAGGTCATCAAGATCGAGCACGTCGAGCGGGGCGACGCGATGCGCGGGCTGGGATCGGTCGGTCTCGCGGGCATTGGCGGTACGGGCGTCCACGTGCTGCTCGAGCACTCGAACCGCGGGAAGCAGAGCATCGGACTCGACCTCGCGCAGCCCGAAGGCCTCGACGTCCTCTACCAGCTGGCGGCACGCTGCGACGTCTTCCTCACCAACAAGATGCCGGGAGTGCGCGAGCGCCTGAAGATCGACGTCGACGACATCCGCGCCGCCAACCCGAACATCATCTACGTCCGCGGCACCGGCTACGGCAGCAACGGACCCGACGCCGACCAGGGCGGCTACGACTTCCTGGCGTTCTGGTCGCGGAGCGGCGTCGGCGACACCTGCACGCCCGCCGACCTCGACGGGTTCATCTCACAGCCCGGCGCCGCGTTCGGCGACTCGATCGGGGCCATGACGATCGCGGGTGGCATCGCCGCCGCCCTCCTGCACCGGGAGCGCACCGGTGAACCGCACGTCGTCGACGTGTCGCTGCTCGGCACCGGCATGTGGTCACTCGGCGCCACCATCGCGCTGTCCCTCCAGCACGGAATGCCGATGAAGCCGGGCACCGCGGCCCGCGGCGGCGCGGCGCCCGGCAATCCGCTCATCGGCCCGTACCGCACGAAGGACGGACGCTGGATCGCGCTGTCGATGCTGCAGGGCTTCCACTACTGGCCGGAGTTCGTGACCCGCCTCGGGCGCGAGGAGCTCATCACCGACCCGCGCTTCGACAGCCACGAACACCTCCAGGAGAACACCTCGGCCGCGCAGGAGATCGTGGCCGACGAGCTCGGCTCGCGCACCCTCACGGAGTGGCGCGAGCGTTTTGCGGGCATGCGCGGGCAGTGGGCACCGGTGCAGAGCACCATCGAGGTCACGCAGGACCCGCAAGTGCCCGCCAACGGCTACCTGCAGACGGCGACGACATCGGGCGGCGTCGAATTCACCCTCGTCGCCACTCCGGTGCAGTTCGACAACGTCGCGTCATCCATCAGACGCGCGCCCGACTTCAACGAGCATGCCGAGGAGATCCTCCAACGCGAGCTCGGCCTCGACTGGGACGCCATCATCGACCTCAAGACCAAGGGTGTCGTCGCCTGAACTGACGGGCGACGAGTCGAGCGAGACGTCGAGGATTCGGCTCCCGTAAGCTCCTTCGAGAGATCCAGTCTGCGAGGGACAGGGGCGATGCCGGCGACCGTGATCGATCCGCTGTTCGACCCCGACGTGGTCGAGGATCCCTACTCGTACTACGCGCAGCTCCGGACGACGGATCCGGTGCACGAGCTGCCGGGTACGGGAACGTTCCTGGTGGCGCGCATGGACCTGATCCACGAGGTCGTGGCGAAGCCGGCGGTGTTCTCCAGCGTGAGCGCCCGGTTCCTCCATCACCGCGCGAACGGGGGCGCGCCCGGCCTCCGCGGTCCGTTTCCGGGCGTCGAGCTCGACGACCGAACCGGCACCGTCCTGGCCACCTCGGACCCTCCCGACCACACCCGTCAGCGGAAGGTCGTCAGTCGGCGGCTCTCGACGACGGCCATGCAGGCGATGGAGCCGGAGTTCCGAGAGCTCGTCGACCGCACGCTCGACGAGACGCTGCCCTCGGGGCACGTGGAGTGGATGAGTCAGCTCGCGGAGCCGCTCCCCATGATCATGGTGGCGCGGATCCTCGGCCTGCCCGACGAGCTCGCCCCTCAGCTGAAGGAACAGGGGTACGCGTCGGTCGAGGCGATCGGCGGCTTCGTCACCGAGGAGCGCCTCGCCGAGCTCGGCACACCGATGATGAACGTCGGACCCGTCGTCGACGCGTACCTCGCGGCGCGCGGCGCCCAGCAGTACGACGCGACCACGCTCATCGGAGTGTGCGGCCAGGCGGCGGAGGCCGGCGAGCTCACCGACGAGGAAGCCTTCGCCATCCTGTTCCTGCTCGTCAGTGCCGGTGGCGAGTCGACCACGAGCCTGACGGGGACCGGCGTCCGCATCCTGGCCGAGCGTCCTGATCTCCAAGACCGGCTGCGACTCGAACCAGGCCTCATCCCGGCCTTCGTCGAGGAGGCGTGCCGCATCGACCCTCCCTTCCGCGGCCACTACCGGCACGTGGTGACCGACGCCGAGCTCGGTGGTGTGAAGGTGCCAGCCGGCTCGACCCTCGTGCTGGTGTGGCCGGCCGCCAACCGGGATCGCGACGCGTTCCCGAACCCCGACGACATCGATTTCGAGCGACCGAACCCGCGCCAGCACGTCGGGTTCGGGTGGGGCATTCACCTGTGCGTCGGCGCGCCACTCGCACGAGTCGAGGCGAAGGTCGCGTTCGAACAGCTGCTCACCCGGACCACGTCCTTCTCCGTCGATCCGTCGAGCGCACCCCTGCGCCACCACCGGAGCCTCATGATCCGCAGGCTCGTCGAGCTCCCGCTCGTCGTGGAGACCGCCGAGTGAAGGCGACGAGCCTCCGACCCTTTGGTGGCTCGCGCTCCTAGGGATTCCCGACGTCGGATCGCACGGCTGCCCGTTCGAGTTCCTTGGCATCCGCGGCCGTGAGGAACCCCGCCGCGCGCGCCGAGTTCGTGGCCTTCGTCCATGCCGACACGAACTTGCGGTGGCTGGGGTAGAGCAACCGGAGTTGCGAGGGTGTGAGAGGTGTCGTGGTGCCGAACAGGAAACAGAACGAATTGCCTCCCGGTGGACGGCCGGTCAGCGTGGCGACCGGTGCATCGACCGCGGGGGTGCGGATCCCTCCGAGCGCGTTGCCGTTGGCGTCGGTGGCGAACACGACGGGGCTGATCCGGGTGGTCTGGAGGCGAGGTGCGACGGGCGGCAGGATGCCCTTCGAGACCCATCGGTTGAGCTGGTAGAAGGCGGCGTCGAGGATGTAGTGAGCCGGCCCCGTATTGATCGGCACGCCGCAGGTGAAGTTCGCGTTCGGCTGGTTGGTGGGGTTCTGCATCGACTGGAGCATGGCGACGCCGCCCCGGCCGTCGCCGGTGTCGGTGGATTGGATGCCCAGACCGTAGAAGTCGTAGTGGGACGTCCCGGCGCCCTCCCACAGTCGATAGGTCCTGGTGTCCGGTTGGCGGACACCGAGGTTGCTGAAGGAAACGTCGGTCTCCGTCTGGAAGACGAGGACGGGCGCGCGGAGGTCATCGCGGATGGGCGCTCCCCCGGGACGGCTGTGCACCAGGAACCCGTCGTAGACGTGGACGAGTGGATGGACGGCGTCGATGTACGTGACCAAGCGGCCTGCCGATTGCGACTCGCCGAGCGCGATGAGGTGCTCGGGTTTCAGCCCTCCGAGAATCGTGTGCGCGTCGTCACGAATCGCTTGCCCGGCTTGGGAGAAGATGTCGTAGGAGTAGTCGTCGCCGGGATGTGACAGGTTTGCATAGCGGACAGGGTCCGCCCTCGTCGGATCGGTCGACTTCAGCGCGTCCACGCCGACCTTTTGAGCGGAGACGCCGACCCAGACGAACCCTTCGCGTATCAGCTCGTTGTGTCCGAGCATCCAGTCACTGCCCGCGTCCGTCCCCCCGCTGACGTTCAACCACTCCACGATGACCGTTCCGTTGAAGCGGCGAGGGTCGATTGGCCGCATCACGACCGCGCGGGTCGTGTACGGCGCGGTGCTCTGCACGACCGCGCTGAACTTCCCGTCGTTGTCGACCGGCGCGGTCACCGCATACGCGTTGGCGGTCCCCGAGAGGAAGACTTCGGACTCCTTGTAACCGACCACAGCCGGATCGAACGCCGTGAACCCCGGCAGCACGGGCTTCCCACCGCCACCGCTTGCAGGCGTGACGCTCGGATCCGCTGCGGAGGCACCCGCGCGCGCGGCGCCGAGCATCGGCGCGGACAGGCACACGCACGCCGTCACCGCGATCATCGCGGTCGAGACCCGTGCACGAACGTGCATCATCACCCCTCGCAACATCGCCTCCGCCCGCCTGCCGTTCGGCTCGACAATGCCACAAACGAGGCCTTGCGACACCGCGCCGACGACTCAGTGGGCTTTGCACCTCCGGTTCGAGGGGGTCATGTCGCGGAGGCAAGCGCCAGCGCGTGCTCGACGAGCGCGGGGTTCGCGGCGCGGTCCTCGGCGAGCACGAGCCGGAAGCAGGGAACCGCCGCGACGAGCGCGCGCATACCCGCGAGATCGCGATCGGGTTCAATGCTCATCTGCCAGAGCGCACTCGGCGCGACGAGGCGCAGCGCCTCTGACGCGCGGAGCGGTTCGAGTCGCGGGCGATCCCGGCCGCGGGGCTCGAGGACGAGGAGCACGCGCACGGGCGCCGACGCGAGCATCGCGTCGGGCCGGCTCTGTTGGAGGAGGAACAGCGCCTTCGGCCTCTCACCCGCGGCGCTCGGTGCCACCGGCGCGCTCATCAGCGCCGGCGACAGCCCGCGAAAGCGCGGTACGTCGTGGTCGAACACGCGTGCCGTCGCGTGCAATCGGTGTGCGACGGGCGGTTCGTCGCGGACCAGGCAGTAGTCGTCGGAGAGGAACCCCATCCCGGCCTGCAAGCACGCCAGCGCGGTCGAGGACTTCCCCGAACCACCCGGTCCCATCATGAGGGCGACGCCGTCGGGTCCGCCGACCGCGGCGGCGTGCACGAACTGCACCTCCGGACCGAGCGCCCAGCTGAGCTGGCGCCGCAGCGGCACGCCGGCCTCCCAGGGCGCGATCGTCGGCGGCGAACCGACGGCGAGGAGGTGGAGGCGCGCGTCGCGGTCAGCGGTGCGCAACGCGCCTTCGGACGGCCACTCCACCTCGGCGACCGGGCGACCGTCGCGGCGGACGAGACAGCGGAGGGGACGGGTGTCGGGGGTGCCCGGACGAGCGGGGAACCCCACGCCCGTCGCGGCCGCGTCCCACGCGCCGACCGTGCCCCGCGCGGGTCCGTCCGCGGCGGCGAGACCGTCGAACGCCGGTAGCAGGACAGCCGCGAGGTCGTCGCCGGCGACGACGACGTCCACGTCGACGTCGGCGATCCGCAGCGCACGCGCCGTGACGCTCGCGCGATCGACGACCGTGTCCCATGCGTCGTGCGCCCGGTCGAGGACGGCACGAACGTCCTCGACCGAGAGCGGTGCGTCGTCGGTCACGGCTCCACACGCGACCGGCGGCGGGCGACGTTGCGCCGTGCCGCGCGCAGCAGCGCGCGATCGCCGGGCTCGACGCGGTACGTGAGGTTGTCGCCGAAGTACCGGCGCGTCACGACCGTCTCGTCGAGCACCGCCACCCGGAGGCCGCCCGCGACGAGCCGCACGACGAGGTCGACGTCCTCCCCCGTCTCGAGCGTCTCGTCGAACCCCCCGACCTCGCGCACGTGGCGGGCCTCGAGCAGGATCGACAAGTGGTAGTACTCGTTCCACCAGTCGGGACGCCGCTGCAGCCAGTCGGGGAACGACGCCGCGCCGGCGAGCTGCAGCTCCTGGCGTCCGATCACGGCGTCGGCGTCGCCCTGCGCCAGGCGGTCGAGCTGGTGCTCGACCCGCCGCGGGACCATGAGGTCGTCACTGTCGAGGAAGGTGACGTACCGACCGGACGCGTCGGCGAGACCGCGGTTCCGCGCCGCCGACACCCCGGCGTGCTCCTGTGCGAGCACGCGCACGCGCGCCTCGTTCCCGAACGCGCTGGTGACGACGTGCGCAGTGTCGTCGCTGGAGCCGTCGTCGACGACGATGCACTCCACGTCCGTGCGGGATTGGTCGAGCACACTCCCCACCGCGTCGCAAACGCAGAACGCGCGGTTGTACGCGGGAACGACCACGCTGACGTTTGTCGATCGGATCATGCCCCGTCGGATCGGACCCGGTCGGTCGGCTCGTTCGCGCCGTGCGCGCGCCGCTGGTGGAGGTGCTCGCGCGCGATTGCCAGGAACGTGGAGCCGTCGTCGTTGCGCACGAGCGAGTTGTTGCGTCCGTGGATGCGGCGGCGGACGAGGACCTCGGGCACGATGTGCTCGCGAACGCCGAGCGCGCGGGCGCGGGCCCACCACCGCGCCCAGTCACCGATTGCTCCGGCCTCGAACGGGCCCACGAGGTCCAGCACCCGGCGGCGCAAGAGCGCGTTGCTCGACAACGACGCCGCTTGCCGGGTGCGCGGCGCGCGCAGCCCGCCGCCGCCGTCCACCGGGTCGAGGAACTCGTCGATCAGGCAGAACACCGCGTCCAGTCCGGGATCGCGGTCCAGTTCAGCGGTCTGACGCTCGAGCTTCTCCGGGAGCCACACGTCGTCGGCGTCGAGGAAGGCCACGAGCTCGGTGGCGGTCGCGGCCAAGCCGGCGTTGCGGCTGGGCCCGATGCCCTCGTGCGAACGGCGCAGGACGACGACCCGGTCGTCGAGGGACCCCGCGACCTCGGCGGTGGCGTCGCACGACCCGTCGTCGACCACCACCACCCTGTCCGGGGCCTGGGTCTGCTCGAGGGCCGACCGGATCGCCTCCTCGACGAACTCCTCCGCGTCGCGGGCGGTGATCACGACCGAGACGCGACCAGTCACCGTCGTTCCCTGAGGTGCTCGCGGACAGTCTGGAACATCGGCTGCATCGCGGCGCCGACACGCGTCGTCATGTTGTCGTCGTGGATGCGCCGCACGCGCAACGATTCCTCGAGCAGCGCCATGCCGAGTCCTGCAGTCCGCGCCTGCACCAGGAGGTTGAAGTCGGTCCCCGACTCCATGTCGGTGCGGAATCGAATGCGGTCGAACACCGCCCGCCGGAACAGTGCGGAGGTGGGTGACACGCCATCGAGGTCGCCGCGTGCCTGGTCGGGCAGGAGCCAGTCGGGGTGCGCGGCACCGTCCTCGAACACGGTGTCCTGGCGGCACAGCACGAGATCGACCTCGGGATGGGCGAGCAGGTAGGCGGCCTGCACGCGTGCCTTCTGCGGCTTCCAGACGTCGTCCGCGTCGCAGAACCCGATGAACGCCCCGTTGCCGGCGTGAACACCCACGTTCCGGGTCGCGCCGAGCCCGGTGTGCCCGCGGCGCAGGACGCGCACGCCGTCGAAGCCGTCGGCGATCGCGGCCGAGCCGTCGGTCGAACCGTCGTCGACCACGACGATCTCGAGCGCCTCGTAGTCCTGTGCGAGCAGGCTCCCGAGGCACTCGGCGAGGAATGCCGCGCCGTTGTAGACCGGGACGACCGCAGTGACGAGTGGCGGTGCCATCGCCCGACCGCTAGGACGTCGGACGCGGCCAGCCGCCTTCGCCGACGTCGTGGACCGGGTCGAGCAGGATCAGGTCGGCGAGGTCGGTGTACCGCTCCAAGCCGAGCGACTCGTACTCGTCGGTCGCGGGCGCAGTACCCGGAGCCGGTTCGATCGACGCGGGAGCAAGCGCGCCGTCGGCCTCCACGATCATCTCCTCGGCGACGAGCTCGCCTGCGAATCGTTCGACGTCGTGCGCGATGTCGGGAGCGGACAGGCCGTAGACCCGCGCGAGCGCCGCCGCCGTCTCGGACGCGCTCGCGCCCGCCTTGAGCGCGTTCCACGCCAGCGCCGACGCGCCGACACAGCAGTAGTAGTTGCCCTTGAGCATGTCCATGATGAGCGCTTCGCCGTCGAGCGTCTCGTCGACGAATCGAGGAGTGTTCGATCGGTACCGGGTGGTCATGCTCGACTCCCGCAACGACAGGTACGAGCCATGGACAGTACTCGGAGCCGGCCGGGCGCCCGGGTCTCGGTGACGATTCGGGACGAACGCGACGAGCTCGGCGATGCCTACTCGTTGACGAGTTGACCGATGGCGTACTCGATCAGTTCGTCGTAGCTCATCGCGGCGCCCCGAGCGACGTGACCGTCGGTGGCGTCGCCGAGCACCTTGCGGGCGCGCTCGAGGCTGCGGGATCGGGCGGCGGCGACGCCGGGAAAGTTGCCGACGTCGGTGAGGGGCCCCTCGGTGAGGGCACCCAGGAACGTCGCCGCCACGTCGGGCCGTCCGCGGCGGAGGAGTGGGCTGAGGCTCCAGTCGAGTGCGGCGGCGAACTGTGGCCGCACTCCCTGATCCCGGGAGACGATCGCGGCCTCGTGCAGCAGCTCGAGCGCGCCGCCGTCGTCGCCGACGCGGGCCCGGAGGCCGCCGGCGAGCGCGAGCACGCTGGACGCGGAGCCCCTCCCGACGTCGAGCTCGCGGTAGAGAGCGATGAATTCCTCGGCGGCGGCAAGGGCAGCGGTGGGATCGTCGCGTTGGAGCGCCCAGGCGGTGCCGTGCAGCGAGCCGGCGATCAAGACGACGTTGCGCGAGCGGCGCCCGATTGCGAGTGCGCGTTCGGCGTCGGCGCGGGCCTGCTCGAATTCTCCGGCCATTGCCTCGAAGGTCGCGACCGCGCCGAGGAAGGCGGCTTCTGCATAGGGATTCTCGACCGTGGGGAGCTCCGCACGGGTCTCATTGGCGATCTCGAGCGCGCGGAGGGAGTTCCCGGCAGCCATCTCGAAGACCACGGCGCCGGAGTGGGGTGCGAACGGGTTCAGCGTCGTGGTCACGACACCGTCGCGCAGCGCGTCGCGCGAGAGCTCGCGGGCATGGTCGGTGCGCCCCTGGTTCCATTCGTAGAACGCGGCAAGAGTCAAGACCGGCACGCGGAGCTCGGGCCGCAAGGTCTGCGCAGCGGCGACCGCCTGAGTGGCGAGCGCACCGAGTCCCATGTCCGGGTATCCGCGCGCGGTCTCGTCGAGCGGGGCGAGGATGCGTAGCGCGAGCTCTCGCTCGTCGTCGTCGCGATCGAGGGCCCAGCCCACCGCGGCCCGGATGTTGTCGAGGTCCGCACGGAGCCGTCCCACCCAGCGAACGTGATCCGGGCCGACGAGTCCGCGGCCGATCTCCTCGGCCGAAGTCGCGTAGTGCTCGGCGTGCGCACGGCGCCACCGGTCCGTCTCGCCGCGGTCGTCGAGGCGCTCGCGGGCGAACTGCCGCAACGTCTCGAGCATCCCGTAACGGGTCGAACCGTCCGGACCGGTCTCGGGGACGAGCATCGACTTGGCCACGAGGCTCGAGACCGCCTCGGTCACTTCCCAGCTGCCGAGGTCGTCGCCCGTGGTGACGGCAACCGCAGCCGGGGCGTCGAACGTGCCCGCGAAGACCCCCAGCCGATCGAACACCGTGCGTTCGTCGTCGTCGAGCAGCTGGTAGGACCACTCCACCGTCGCCCGCAGCGTCTGGTGTCGTTCCACGCGACCCCGGCGCTTGCCCGTGAGCAGGCGGAAGCGCTCGTCGAGGTGCGCGGCGACGTCGGCGGGGCTCATCGACGTCGTGCGCGCGGCGGCGAGCTCGATCGCGAGCGGGATGCCGTCGACACGGCGGCAGATCTCGGCGACCGCCGCCCACTGCTGCTCGTCCCAATCACTGTCGGCACCTGCGTCGACCGCGCGATCGGTGAAGAGGTGCACGGCGGCGCTGTCGATCAGCGCTTCACCGCGCGCTGCCGATGCGGGCGCAGGAAGCGATCGCACGCGCACCACGCGCTCGCCCGCGACGTCGAGCGCCTCGCGGCTCGTGGCGATGATGTTCACCTTGGAGCACGAGCGGACGACGGCGTCGGCGAACTCGCCGGCATCGTCGAGCAAGTGCTCGCAGTTGTCCAACACCAGCAGCAGCTCGCGCACCTTGAGGTACTCGACGATGCTCTCGGCGAGCGAGAGCCCCGCCCGCTGCACGCAGCCGACACTCGCGGCGACCACCTGCGCCATCGCGTCGCCGTCGTCGACCGCGGCCAGCTCGCAGAACCACGCCCCGTCGGCGAAACGCGGCAGGGCCTCGGCCGCGGCCTGCACCGCGAGCCGCGTCTTCCCCACGCCACCCGTCCCCGTCAAGGTCACGAGTGAGGCGTCGTCGAGCACGGTGACGATGCGGTCGACGTCCTCGTCGCGGCCGACGAACGACGTGACCTGCACGGGCAGGTTCCCGGCGAACGCCTCGAGCGACGACAGGCGCGGGAACTCCCGGACGAGGCCCGGGTGCGCGACCTGGAACACCCGCTCGGGTCGCGCCAGGTCGCGCAGCGCGTGTTCACCCAGATCGAGGAGCTCGACATCTCCGTCGGGGACCAACTGCTCCGTCGCCAGCGACACCACGATCTGCGCGCCGTGCGCGACCGACATCAGGCGCGCCGCCTTGTTCACCGCCGTCCCGTAGTAGTCGCCGTCGCGCACTTCCGCCGGCCCGCTGTGGATCCCCATCCGCACCCGTAACGAACCCGGCGCACCCCACGCCTCCGCACCGAGCACGAGCTGGGCGGCGACGGCAGTGTCGATCGCGTCACGCGCCCTCGCGAACACGGCATGGAACCCGTCACCCGTCGTCTTCACCACGTGCCCATCGTGGGACTCGATCGCCTCCCGCACGATCGCGTCGTGACGGGCCGAAGCGTCCTGCATCGCTTCGGGATGCTCCTGCCACAGGCGCGTCGAACCCTCGAGATCCGTGAACAAGAAAGTGACCGTTCCGGTCGGTAGTTCGGCCATCAGCCCCCATCCCGGGCCCTACGAGCCGGAAGTAAACCAGCCGGCACGCCGGCCGTCACGCCACGACGACGCGACTCGCTCGGCACGCATTCCGACCGCGTCCCTCGGTCTGCGCCAACCGATAGCGTCTGGAGATGTCGCGCGCACTCGTCCTGGGTGGCGGTGGTCCGGTCGGGGTGGGCTGGCAGGCCGGCCTGCTCGCCGGGTTGCTCGAGGCGGGTCTCGCACTTCGCAACGCCGACGTGGTCATCGGTACCTCCGCCGGTTCGGTGGTCGGCGCCCAGCTCACCTCCGGGCACAGTCTCGCCGACGTGGTCGCGCCGATCGGTACCGCGCCCCCGTGGGCGAGCAGCACCTCGGATGCGCCGCCGATGGACCTCGCGGAGCTGTTGGCTTCAGGACCGGTCGCGACAGTGAGCGAAGAAGAGTTCGCGGCGCGTTTCGACTTTCTCCGTGGCGTGGAGTGGCCCGAGAACTTCCGGTGCACCTCGTTCGGCTCCACGTCGGGACGATTCGCGGTGTGGGACCGAGCCGCGGGAGTCGAACTCCGCCGAGCGGTCGCTTCGAGTTGCTCCGTACCTGGTCTCTCACCCGCGATCACCATTGGAGACGAGAGGTACATAGACGGCGGCGCCCGGGACATGCTGAACGCCGACCTGGCGGTCGGCCACGATCGCGTGGTTGCGTTGTCGTGCGTCGTCCTCGAGCCGCCGGCCGGTCTCGTGCCCGACTTGCTCGCGGCACGGCTCCCCGACGTTCGCACGCGAATCGGCGAACTGCAGTCGACGGGCAGCGAGGTGGAGGTGGTCGAGCCGTCCGACGAGGTGCGAGATCTGAGCGGTTGGGGCGCGTACCTCATGGACTTCGCGCGGACGGCTGCCGCCTTCGATGCGGGCGTCCGACAGAGCAAGGAAGAGGCCAGGAGGCTCGAACCATTCTCGTCGGGGTGACTTGCTCACCCCTCGTGTTCGCGGCCCTCGTGTGATGGAGCGCGTCGCCGTCATCGGGTCCGGCGGTGCGGGCGAGACGAACTCTCGCGTAAGGCCAGGCCTCCGGTGCGTGATCTGCTGCGAATGTGAGACTGGATGCCGTGACGGAAACGGGTCGCTTGCTCGCGTCGGGACGCGATGGCGACATCTTCGAGTACGGACCCGGGTTGGTGCTGCGCCGCGCGAGAGGCGGTCGCGTGATCGAGCGCGAAGCGCGGGTCATGGAGTACGCGGCTCGCCACGGCTACCCGGTGCCACGGGTCGAGGACGTCCTGGCCGGAGGCACCGAGATCGTCATGGAACGTCTCGACGGTCCGATGATGATGAACGTGATGGCGTCGCGTCCGTGGACACTGGCGCAGCACGCGGAGCTCCTGGCGGATCTGCACGACCAGCTGCACCTGATTCCGGCGCCAGACTGGCTGGCGCAACTGCACGCCGACAGTGACCGTCTCGTCCACCTCGACCTGCACCCACTGAACGTCGTCATGACTGCACACGGGCCCGTCGTCATCGATTGGACGAACGCGGCGGGCGGAGATCCGCTGCTGGACGTCGCGCTCACCTACACGTTGCTCACCTGTGCGCGCGTTCCGCTGCCGTCGGTCGCACGCCTGCTCGTGCAGCCCGTCCGTGTCATGATCGCCCGCGTCTTCACTCGGCGATACCGGGGCCCCGACCTCGACGCCCACATCGTGGAAGCAGCCGAGATGAAGGCGCTCGACCCGAACGTCTTCCCCGACGAGATCGAGCGATGTCGTCGTCTCGCCGCGCGTCGACGAAGTCGGTAGCCCACGGCCGGTCCAGCCGAGCCGGGCGCGGTCAGTAGGCCGATGCGAAGCGATGGGCGGGTGAACCGTGAGATCCGTGGGCGCGCATGGCCCGATCGCTCCGTGCCCGCGAAGCCACGCGATTCCGACCGAGCACGGGGCGCCTCAGTCCTCGAGCTTGGTCGCGGTGACCGTGTACTCGCAGCCGTAGTGCCCGGAGTCGTGGGCGGAGATCAGGCAGAAGTCGGAGGCGACGCTCGACGAGTTGCTGCCACCGGTCTTCGCCACCGAGACCGGGTTGAAGAGGACGGGCGTGGTGATGCTCTCGGGCCCGTT
>DASPTH010000161.1:0-4584 GCA_035623515.1 Acidimicrobiia bacterium | reverse complement strand
AGCTCGGGCACTCCGGCACCGGTCTTGGCCGAGATGCGCAACACGTCGTCGGCGGGGATCCCGAGGACGCGCTCGATCTCGCCGGCGACACGGTCGGGGTCGGCGGCGGGGAGGTCGATCTTGTTCACGGCCGCGACGATCGCGAGGTCGTGCTCGAGCGCCAGATAGGTGTTGGCGAGGGTCTGGGCCTCGATGCCCTGCGACGCATCGACGAGCAGCAACGCGCCCTCGCACGCCGCCAGACTCCGCGACACCTCGTAGCCGAAGTCGACGTGCCCCGGCGTGTCGATGAGGCTCAACACGTGATCGCGCCACGGGAGCCGAACGTTCTGTGCCTTGATCGTGATCCCGCGCTCGCGTTCGAGGTCCATCGAGTCGAGGAACTGGGCTCGCATCTCCCGGGGGTCGACCGCGCCCGTGAGCTCGAGGAAGCGGTCGGCGAGCGTGGACTTCCCGTGGTCGACGTGCGCGACGATCGCGAAGGCGCGGAAACGGTCGAGCGAGCTCACCGGCCCATTCTCGCCGCTCGGCGCCGGGGTCGCGAACCGCTTGCTCTGCTACCCTGAGCCGGTTCTCGTGCAAGTCCATTTCGGGAGTCACGCACGCGCCATGGCGAACATCAAGAGCCAGATCAAGCGGAACCGGACCAACGAACGTCGCCGCCAGCACAACCTGGCCGTGCGCTCGGAACTCAAGACGCGAGTGAAGACCGCGAAGGCCTACGTCGACGCCGGCGACGCCGACGCGCCCGAGGCGGTCCGCATCGCGCAGAAGCGCCTCGGCATGGCCGCGGCCAAGGGTCGCATCCACAAGCGTCAGGCGGCGCGCCGGACGTCGCGGCTCATGAAGCGCCTGGGCTCGTCGGCCGAGTAGTCGCGCCTACCGGCGCCGCGCGGACCTCTGATCGGCCGGCGCGTTGCGCACCGCCGCCCGGGACAGGCGGGCGAGCCGGACCACCAGCACTTCCGCCACCACATCGCCGGGGATGCCGCGCGCACCCTTGACGTCGAGATCGGCTTGGTGGAGCAGGTCGAACGCCTGGCGGATGCCGTCGGTGCCGAGGGACCGCGCCGCTGCCAGCGCCTTGCGCGCCGGGTACTGGCTCACGCGCCCGCCGAGCACGGCGATGGCGTCGTCGGTGGAGTGGACCGCCGGGTTGTCGAGGCGCAACAGCCGCCGGTAGTAGCTGTTGAGCGTGCCGAGCACCTGGAGCGGGTGCATCCCGGCCGGGTCGCGGCTGGTGGGCGCGTGCAGCAGTCGGTGCAGCACGTCGAGCGCGGCCGCCGAGTCTCCGCTCTCGATCGCGTTGGTGAGCTCGTACGACGGGACGGAACCCGCGCCCCCCAGATAGGGCTCGACGTCGCCGCTCCCCAGCACTGCGCCGTCGCCGTAGGCCGCGACGAGCATCTCGACGAGCGCGTCGATCCTGCCCGCGTCCTCCCCGACATGCGCGGCGATGAGGTCCTGGGCGTCGCCGTGCACCCTGAGGCCCGACTGTCGAAGCGCCGCCGCGAGCACCTTGTCGGTCTTCTCGCTCGTCGGCGCCCGTTCGGGAGCACCCACGTCCTTCAGCTTCTTGGCGAGCGCGGCGGGGAGCTTCTCGCCTCCCGCGACGAGCACGAGCACCGACGTGTCGAGCGGCGCGTCCAGATACTGCACGAGCGGCGCCGCCGTCTCGGTCTTGAGCGCACCCGCGTTGCGCAGCACCACCACGCGACGTGCGGTCATGAACGGCGGACTCGTGACCGCGTTGACCGCGGCCGCGACCGCCTCTGACCTCGCGTCGTCGTCTCCTTCGCGGCTGCCCGGGAGCAGGAAGTCCTCGAGCGCGAGCGTGCGGTCGTCATCTGCCAGCAGCTCCCTGACGAGCTCTTCGACGACACGGTCGCGCAGCAGCTGGTCGCTGCCCTTCACCACGTACACGACCTCACCGGTCACGTTCGACCCCCCTCTCGGCGCTCGAGCTCTGCAGCAGCGCTTCGACCATCCGGCACACGTGGACCGTCCCCTCGACGTCGTGGACCCGCACGATGCGGCATCCGTGGGCCACTCCGTACGCGACGGCAGCGAGCGATGCACTCCGCCGTTCGCCGAGGTCGAGGTCGAGGAGGTCGCCGAGAAAGCGCTTGTTCGACGCCGAGAGCAGCAGCGGATAGCCGAGGCCGGCCAGCGCGTCGCTCTCGCGCAGCAACACCGCGCTCTGCGCCGCCGACTTGCCGAGATCGAGCCCGGCGTCGAGCGCGACCTGGTCGGACGCGAGGCCCGCGGCCTGCGCCGCGGCGGCACGGTCGAGGAGGAACGCGGTCACGTCACCGAGGAGGTCGTCGTAGTGCGGCTCGGGATCCGGCACGCGCGGGCGGAGCCGGATGTGCGTGGCGACGACGGACGCGTGGTGCTTGGCCGCGACGCGCAGGTAGTCGGGATCGCCGAACCCGCTGATGTCGTTGCCGACGACGGCGCCGGCCGCGCACGCCGCGTCGAGCACCGAAGCGCGCCACGTGTCGCACGAGATCGGCACGTCGAAGCGCGCGCGCAGCTCGGTGATCGGACCGGCGACGCGATCGAGCTCCTCACTCTCGTCCACCTCCGGGCCGGGCCCGGCCTTCACGCCCCCGACGTCGAGGATGTCAGCACCCTCGCCGACCGCAGTGTCGGCTCGGCGCAAGAACGCGTCGAGTGCGAACGTCGCACCCCGATCGAAGAAGGAGTCGGGGGTGCGGTTGAGGATGCCCATGACCAGAACGTGTGTGGTGAGATCGTGCGTCGAGTCACCGAGGCGGTACGTAGGTGGCATCCGGGCGCACCTTATGCTCAGGCTTGTCGCGACGCGTCCGTCGTTGCCGGGTCGTCCACGCGAGCGCGACCGCGAGCGACGACAGCGCGACCAGCCCACACGCAGCACGCCCGTCGATGGCGACAGGAACCCGCGACGCGACGTCGGCGATCGCGACCAGCGCGTGCAGGAGCGCGGCGGTGGGGACGGTGAGGAGCGCGCTCACTTGCGGCGCGGCGGGACGGATCGCGCCGCCCACGACGCCGGATCCCAGCCCCCACACCGTGAGCGGCGCGGCCAGCGGTACGGCCACGAGGTTGGCGGGCAGCGCGACGAGCGGCATGGAGCCGAAGACGGGGATGAGCACGGGTGCCACGCCGAGTTGCGCGGCCGTCGTGACGCCGAGGACCTCACGAACCACCGCGGTCCCGGGAGCCGCGCGGTGATCGGTCTCGCGAGCAGCGCGATGCCGAGGCTCGCCCCGCACGAGAGCTGGAAGCCCACCGAGTGCACGAGGAACGGGTCGACGACCAGCAGCGCGATGACCGCCAGGGCCAGGAGTCGCACACCCGACGCCGGGCGCCCGAGGTAGCCCGCCACGAGCGCGATCACCGACATCGAGATCGCGCGCGCCACCGACGGCTCCCACCGGGTCATCGTGCCGAACACCACGAGCACGGTGATGCCGCCCGCGCAGCGGCCGAGCAGTGACAGCCGTCGGAGGATCGGCGCGAACAACGCGAGTACGAATGCGACGTTCTCGCCGGAGACCGCCACGAGGTGGGTGAGCCCGGCACGCCGGAAGCTCTCGACGACCGCCGGCGGGACCCCACGCGTGTCACCGAGGAGGAAGCCGGCGAGCAGTGCGCGGTCGCCCGGAGCGAGCGTCTCGGAACCCCGCAGCACGGCGGCTCTGGTCGCGTTGGCGACGCGGTCGAGCGGTGATCGTGCCGGCCGGGCGCCGAGGAGGTCGTACGCGCGGAGGGTGCCGACTGCGTGACGCCAGCGCCAGCGCCGGTCGAACCCCGAGAGCGTCTCGAGCCAGCCGCGCAACACCGCGCGCTCCCCTGCCGCGAGGAGACGGAGTCGCGGCGCCGCGTCGCCACTGGCGCGGACGAGCACACGACGGCGCCCGCCGTCGCGGACGCGATGGTGGGCGATCGCGAAGCTGTCGACCCGTACGAGGACCCAGGTGCTGAAGCGGGTGCTGTCGGGATCGTCCACCAGCGTCACCCGCGCCGTGACCCCGGCGCGTCGCGCAATCGGCGTCGTCAACGGCGAGACCTCGAGGCCGTGCAGCGCACGTTCGCTGACGGCCGTGCCGAGCACGGCGAACGCGAGCACCGCGATCAGCAGCCGGGCGCCGCGGCGAGTGACCAGGCCGGCGGCCGCGAACGCGGCTCCGGTGAGGACCAGCGCGCTCCTCGCGTCGCTCGCGCCGGCTGCCTCGCCGCCGAGGATGCCCGCGACGAGACCCGCGAGCACGAGTGCGGGGCCGATCGGCGCGTGTGCTCTCACACGGTGACGAGGGGCGCGATCTGGGCGAAGCGCTTGTCGCCGATCCCGTGCACGCTGCGCAAATCGTTGACCGACCGGAAGCCGCCGCGCCGCTCGCGTTCCGCGATGATCGCCTGGGCGAACGTGGGCCCGATCCCGGGGAGACCCTCGAGTTGCGCCTCGGTCGCGGTGTTCAGGTCGAGCTTGCCGCCGGGAGCGGCACTACCGGCCGACCCGTCGCCGGTCGCGCCGCCGTCGCTCGCGACCCCCGGATCGGCCTGACCCACCTTGGGCACGAAGACCCGCTCCCCGTC
>DASPTH010000153.1:0-11403 GCA_035623515.1 Acidimicrobiia bacterium | reverse complement strand
CCTGATGGGGATCGGCGCGTACGCGACCGCCCTCCTCCTGCTCCACACGCACTTGCCGCTCGCCGCGGTGCTGGTCCTGGCGTCCGGCGCGACGGGACTGGCCGGCCTCGTCATCGGCGTCGGCGCCGCGCGCCTGCGAGGTCCGTACCTGGCCGGCGCGACGCTCGCGCTGGCGGTCGCGCTCCCCGGGATCGCGTACCGGTGGCCGAGCGTGCTGGGCGGCGACACCGGCCTCTCGATCAACCAACCGGTCCCACCGTCGTTCCTGGGTAGCGACTTCGACCAGCAGGAGTGGATCGCCTGGATCTCGGCCTTCTGCGCCGTCGTCGCGCTCGTCGTCCTCGCCAACCTGGTCCGGAGCCGCTACGGCCGGTCGTTCCGTGCGGTGCGTGACGACGAGATCGCCGCCGGGCTCGTCGGCATTCACGTCGCCCGGACCCAGGTCGTCGCGTTCGTGGTGAGCTCGACCTGCGCGGGCCTCGGCGGCGCGCTCCTCGCCTTGTCGACGGGCACCGTGAACCCGCTGGGCTTTCCCCTGTCGCTGTCGATCGCGCTCGTGGCCGCCATGGTGATCGGCGGCATCGGCAGCCTCGTCGGCGCGCTCTGGGGAGCGATCCTCGTGGTGTACCTGCCGCAGTGGGCGACGTCGGTGTCGAATCGTTTCGGCTTCTCGACCGCCGTCAGCTCGAACCTGGCCTTCGCGTTCTACGGCCTCGCCCTGATCGTGGTGATGCTCCTGTTGCCGGGAGGCATCCAGGGGGGTGTGCGTACCCTGGTCGAGCGGGTACACGCGCGATCGCGACCCGGGCGCAACGCGCCGCCCGCCGCCGACGCCAAGGGTGAGCACCCACCGGAGGTCGAACTGGGGCACAATCCCTCCTGAGGGCCCTGGAAAGGGGGAAACCATGACCCGTCACTTCCGCGCTCCGCGATGGGGCATGCGCACCATCGCCGTCTTGAGCACCGCGGTCGCACTCGTCCTGGCCGAGGGGGTCGTATCTCCGTCGGTCTCGGTGGCGTCGGACACGTCGGGGATCACCTCCACGTCCATCGTCATCGGCAGCCATCAGCCGTTGACGGGGATCGCGGCACCGGGTTACAGCGAGATCGCGCCGGCCGAGAACGCGTTCTACCAGTACGTGAACGCGCACGGCGGGGTGAACGGTCGGAAGATCCAGTTCAAGTACCTCGACGACATGTACAACCCGGCGAACACGCCGACCGTCGTCCGCCAACTCGTCCTCAACGACGACGTCTTCGGCATCGTCAGTGGGCTCGGCACCCCGACGCACCAGACGGTGCTCCAGTACCTCAACACGAACAAGGTGCCGGACCTGTTCGTCGCGTCCGGCTGCGTTTGCTGGAGCAACGCGAAGAAGTACCCCTACACCTTCGGGTACCAGACCGACTACACGATCGAGGCCAAGATCCTCGGCAAGTACGTCACCGACCACTACAAGGGCCAGAAGGTCGCGTACATCTACCAGAACGACGACGTCGGCCAGGGTGCACTGGCGGGCTTGCGCCAGGAGATCCCGAGCAGCGCGGTCGTCGCCAAGCAGCCCTACAGCGTCAACGACCTGCTGTCACCGTCCGGTCTCTCCAACCAGGTCAGCGCGGCCAAGGCGGCGGGCGCCCAGGTGGTCGTGCTCTACACGGTGAACTTCGGAACCGCGTCGGTGCTCAAGGCCGCGGCGCAGATCGGCTACCACCCGCAGTTCGTCGTGTCGAGCATCGGCAGTGATCCGCCGATCATCGGCGGCTTGCTCGGCAGTGCCAACGCCTCCTTGGAGAACGGCGTCGTCACCGACACGTACCTGCCCTCCGAGTTCGACATGAGCAACCCCTGGATCAAGCTGTTCAAGACCATCCACGACAAGTACGACGCCAACGAGCCGTTCGACGGGAACACCGTGTACGGCATGTCGGCGGGCTACCTCTTCATGCAGGCGCTCAAGGGCGCGGGTAAGAACCCGACTCGCCAATCCATCGTGAACACCCTGAATACGAAGGGATCGAGCTACAAGGGACCTGGCTTGGTGCCGCTGGGGTATTCGAAGACGAACCACGGCGGGTACCTGGGCGCGCAGATCGGTACGGTCGACAACGGCACCCTCACGCTGAGCGGGCCGGTCTACGTGACCCACGACACCGGACCGATCACGACGTACACGGGACAGCAGCCCGCGCCGCCCAAACTCTGACGGGCGTTCAGAAGACCGTCTTGGTCTCCACGATCTGCTTCATGCCTTCCTCCATCGTGAGGGACGGCAGGATGCGGACGCTGTTCCACTGCGCCAGGCGCGCTTCGACGAGGAACTGATCGACGGACTCGGCGCGGTCGGCTTCCACGACCGCGACCACGACGTGCTCTCGGTTGACGAACGGGCCGGCGACGATGGTGACCCCGTTCCGCTGGGCGATGCCCGGGATCTCGGGAGCCGTCTGCAGCAGCAGATCCTTGGTCGTCGCGTTGCTCATGGGGCAGACGTCGGCCGAATGCTCTGCCAGCAGCACGAAATGCATGTTCCGCTCCTCGAGTCGACAGCCGTTCTCCCGCCTGCGCATGCTGCCGCGTGCGGAGAGCCGAGGCAAACTCGGCCGCGATCGAACTGGCGACCGACCGCCTCCGTGCCGCGATGATCCTCGTCACCCGTTGAGCGGGTTGAAGTTCGCGTGGGCGACGATCTGCCACTGCTTGCCGTTCCGCGCGAACACCGAGAGGCGCGGGGCGGGACCGGGCGTGTAGGGCTTGCCGTTCACGACCCCGGTTGCGTCGGCGAGGTAGCGGACGACGAGCACGTCGCCGGCGCGGCTGGCGGTGAAGTCACTGAGCTCGAACGTCTGCACCGTCGGCAGGTTCTGGAGGTAATCGGCCTTCCCCGACCCGGTGCCGTCGGCTCGCTGCAGCTCGAAGGCGGGCGACAGGAACTTGTCGAGCCCTGCCTTGTCCTTCTGCTGGATCAGCGTGAAGAACTTCGTGACGAGCGGTTTGGCAGTGTTGGTCGCGGTCGCGTCGGAGGTGGCCGATGCGCGGGCGACCGTCGCGGCCGCGGTCCCCGTGAACAGCAGTGACGACGACAGCAGCACCGCGACGACGGTTGCGAACGTCCGACGGCGCACGGGGATCTCCGATCTCTCGCTGCGTGGTGCGTGCTTGCTTAGCAGGTGCCGCGAGTAGCGTCCGGTACCGTGGAACGGCTCACCACACGGGGGCTCACGGCACGGGAGGGTCCGGTGGAGATTGATTTCGATCGGGTCGACTTCTTCACCGACGAGGCCTTGCTCGAGGACCCGTACCCCTATTTCGACCACTTGCGCGCGAAGTGCCCCGTCGTGGCGACCGCCCATCACGGGGTGGTCGCGGTGTCGGGTTGGCAGGAGGCGAACGAGGTCTATCGCGACATCGGGACGTTTTCCTCGTGCAACTCCGTGATCGGTCCCTTCGCGCAGTTCCCGGTACCGCTCGAGGGCGACGACGTGAGCGACGTCATCGACCGTTACCGCGATCAGCTGCCGATGAGCGAGCACATGGTCACGATGGACCCACCGTCACACACGCGGGAGCGCGCCTTGCTGATGCGGCTGCTGTCCCCGCTGCGGCTCAAGCAGAACGAGTCGTTCATGTGGCGCCTCGCCGATCAGCAGCTCGACGAGTTCGTCGCCACGGGCCGGTGCGAATTCATCAGCGCGTACTCGCAGCCCTTCGCGATGCTGGTCGTCGCCGACCTCCTCGGGGTCCCCGAAGCCGACCATGCGCGGTTCCGTCGGGGCTTCGGTCTCTCCGGGACCGCCGGCGAGCTCGGCGTCACCGAGCAGAGCGATCAGCTCAACGCGCTCGCATGGCTCGACGACTGGTTCGCGCGCTACATCGAGGACCGACGACGCGAGCCGCGCGGCGACGTGCTCACCGACCTCGCGCTGGCGAAGTACCCCGACGGTTCGACGCCCGACGTCACCGCCGTCGTGCGCACCGCTACCTTCCTCTTCGCCGCGGGCCAGGAGACGACCGCACGCCTGCTCGCGACGTCGCTCAAGTACCTGGCCGAGTATCCCGAGCTCCAAGAGGAGCTCCGCGCGCACCGTGAGCGCATCCCCGACTTCGTCGAGGAAGCCTTGCGGATCGAGAGCCCGGTGAAGGCCGACTTCCGTCTCGCCCGTCGCGCCGCCGTGGTCGGTGAGGTGGAGATCGCGGCGGGCACGCCGGTCATGTTGCTCAACGGCGCGGCGAACCGCGATCCGCGGCACTTCGAGTGTCCCGCCGAGTTCCGCATCGACCGGCCCAACGCTCGGGAGCACATCGCGTTCGGGCGCGGAGCGCACTCGTGTCCTGGCGGGCCCCTGGCGCGCGTCGAGGCCCGCGTCAGCCTCGAGCGCATGCTCGACCGGATGCGCGACATCCGGCTCTCGCAAGAGCACCACGGTCCGCCCACCGCCCGACGATTCGAGTACGAACCCACATGGGTGCTCCGCGGACTCCACGCGCTGCACCTCGAGTTCACCCCCGTGGAGGCGGCCGTCGCCTGATCGAACGGCCGGGCGGCCGGGAGGCCGGGGCGGCATCGACCCAGCCTCTAGGGTGAACCGCGCGAACTCCACGAGGAGGCTCGGGGATGGCGAAGCTGGCGGAGGAACTCCGGGTCGTCGATGCGGACTCGCACATGACCGAGGCCCACGACCTGTGGCTCAAGCGGGCGCCCAAGGGTTACGAGGATCGGTTGCCGCGGGTGGAGGAGGTCGACGGCCGACCGATGTGGATCCTCGACGGCGAGCCGTTCTCCTTCGCGGGCGGGGGATCCGTCATCGACCGCGACGGCGGGAAGCATCCGCACGCGGAGTCGCAGGCCGTGTGGGGCATCGAGCAGGTGCACCAAGCGGCGTACGACCCGGAGTTGCGGCTCCAGGTGCTCGACGAGTTCGGCATCTCCGCGCAGGTGGTCTACCCGAACACGATCGGGCTCGGCGGGCAGCGGGTGGCGGCCTCGGTCGCGGATCCGGCACTCCGACGGCTCTGCGTGGAGATCTACAACGACGCGATGGCCGAGATGCAGGAGTGGTCGGGCAACCGTCTGCTCCCGATGCCGATCCTCCCGTCCTGGAGCGTCGACGACAGCGTCCGCGAGGCAGAGCGCTGCGCGACGCTCGGTTTCCGCGGCGTGAACATGACGTCCGACCCGCAGGACGCCGGTTCCCCCGACCTCGTGAACCGGGCCTGGGACCCCCTGTGGGAGGTGTGCGCGGACCTGAGCCTGCCGGTGCACTTCCACATCGGCGCGAGCCTCACGTCCCTCAACTTCTACGGCCAGTACTTCATGCCCTCTCAGCACGAGGTCGTGAAACCCGCCATCGGCGGCGCGATGTTGTTCATCAACAACGCCCGCGTGCTCATCAACACGATCTTCGCCGGGATCTTCGACCGCTATCCGAAGCTGAAGATGGTGTCGGTCGAGAGCGGCATCGGGTGGATCCCGTTCATGCTCGAGACGATGGACTACGAGATCTGGGAGAACGCGCCCGTGCAGGCGGCCGAGTTGGCGCGGATGCCGTCGGAGTACTTCCAGCACCATTGGTACGGCACGTTCTGGTTCGAGAAGGCGCAGGGTGACCTGCAGCACCTCGTCGACGCGGTGGGCGAGGACAACGTGCTCTTCGAGACCGACTTCCCGCACCCCACGTGCCTGTTCCCCGACCCGTTGGGGACGGTGGAGGAGAAGATGTCAACGCTCCGTCCGGAGACGCGTCGCAAGGTGATGGGGGAGAACGCCGCCGCGCTGTACCGGCTGTGACGCACTCCTGACGAGGTCAGCGTCGCCGCGTTCCACCGAACTTGCGTCGGCGACCGACGCTCTACGTCGGTGAGCGACGCAAGTTCGGTCGAGAGGTCGACGCCCGACAGCCGCTGAGCTTGCTCACCGGTCTCTCGTCGGCGGCGCGAGTTGGTCCACCGCGTACTCCACGAGCTCGTCGTAGGTCATCGCCGCGCCGCGCTTCAGGAGCTGGTCGGTGCGGGCCCCACCGAGGGCGTCGCGGACACGATCGAGCGATCGCGCTCTCGCGGCGTCGACGCCGGGGAAGTTCCCGACCTCCGCGAGCGTGCCCGCGGTCAGGGCTCCGAGGAACGTCGCGGTCACGCCAGGTCGTCCGGTGCGGAGGAGCGGGTTCAGTCCCCAATCGAGCGCGGCGGCGAGCTGGGGTCGGTGGCCCTGGTCACGGCTGATGAGGACGGCCTCGTGCACGAACTCGAGCGCACCGACATCGTCGCCGACGCGGGCACGCAGGCCTGCCGCGAGCGCGAGGGCACCCGCGATCGACCGGCCGCCGACGTCGAATTTGAGGTAGATGTCGAGGAACTGCTCCGTCGCGTCGAGCGCGGCGGCGGGGTCGTCGCGTTGCAGCGCCCACGCCATGCCGTGATAGACGATGCCCAGCAGGTACTTGTTGCCGATCGGGCGGGCGAGCTCGAGCGCGCGTTCGGCGTCGACGCGTGCCTGGTCGAACCGGCCGGCCATGGCCTCGAAGGTCGCCATGGACCCGAGGAAGTAGGCGACCGTGTAGTCGTCGAACCCGCCGAGCGCCCGGCGGCCTTCCTCGATGACCTCGAGCGCTCGCGCGGTATGGCCGCTCGTCATCTCGAAGACCGCCGCGCCCTCGTGGCTCTCGAACGGGTACAAGGCCTCGGCGACGACCCCGTCACGAATGGCCGCCTGCCCCAGGGATCGTGCTCGATCGCCATGTCCCTGGTTCCACTCGTGATAGCCCGCGAGCGCCAACACTGGCGCGCGCAGCTCGGGACGAGCTGCTTCGGCGACCGGCGCCGCCTGCGCGGCGAGGGTATCGAGACTGCTGTCGGCGGCGGCGCGCCCTGCGAGTGTGAGGCAGGCGAGGATACGGACCGCGAGCTCCTGGTCGTCGGGAGCGTCGCGATCGAGAGCCCAACCCACGGCGGCGCGAACGTTGTCGAGCTCTGCGCGCAGCCGTGCCGTCCAAAGGGTGTCGTCGGGTCCCGTCATGCCGCGACCCACCTCCCGCGCCCACGACGCGTAGTGCTCCGCGTGGGAACGGCGCCCGCGGTCGGCGGTGCCCGCCTCGTCGAGTCGCTCGCGGGCGTACTGGCGCAACGTCTCGTTGAGCGAGTAGCGGCCGGTGCCGTCCGGGCCCGTCTCGGTGCCGACCATCGACTTGGCGACGAGACTCGAGATGGCGTCGGTCACCTCCCAGGCGTCGAGATCGTCGCCGCCCGCGACCGCGACCGCGGCGGGGGCGGCGAAGGGACCCGCGAACACCCCGAGGCGGTCGAACACGGCACGTTCGTCATCGTCGAGGAGTTGGTAGGACCACTCGACGGTTGCTCGCAAGGTCTGGTGTCGCTCCACCCGGCCACGGCGCTTACCCGTCAGCAGCCGGAAGCGCTCGTCGAGGTGCGAGGCGACGTCGGCGGGACTCATCGACACGACCCGCGCAGCGGCCAACTCGATCGCCAGCGGGATTCCGTCGACGCGGCGGCAGATCTCGCCGACCGCCGCCAGTTGCACGGCGTCCCAGCCCGACTCCGCGCCCGCGTCGGCGGCCCGGTCTCTGAACAGCCGCACCGCGGTGCTCGCCGTCACGTCGTCGATCGTCGCCGACGCGTCGGGCGCCTCGAGCGAGCGTACCCGGATCACGTGCTCACCCGTCACGTCCAGCGCTTCGCGGCTCGTCGCCACCACCCTGACCTTCGGGCACTTGCGCAGCACCGCATCGGCGATGGCGCCGGCGTCGTCGAGGAGATGCTCGCAGTTGTCCAACACCAACAGCAGCTCGCGGACCTTGACGAACTCGACGATGCTGTCGCGTAGCGACAGGCCCGGACGTTGCAGACACCCCAGCGCGCTCGCGATCACCTGGGCCATCGCCTCGCCGTCGTCGACGGTGGCCAGCTCGCAGAACCACGCCCCGTCCTCGAACCGCGGGACCACCTCGGCAGCGACCTGGACCGCGAGCCGCGTCTTGCCGACGCCTCCCGTTCCGATCAACGTCACCAGCGATGCCTCGCCGAGCATCTCGACGATGCGTCGAACGTCGTTGTCGCGACCCACGAACGACGTGAGCTGGACGGGCAGGTTCCCCGCGAAGGAATGCAAGGACGCCAACGGCGGGAACTCGGTCTCGAGACCGGGTTGCGCGACCTGGAACACGCGCTCCGGACGTGACAGGTCGCGTAGCGCGTGCTCACCGAGGTCGACGAGCGCGACCGTGCCGTCCTGGACGAGCTCCTCCGTCGCGAGCGACACGATGATCTGGCCGCCGTGCGCCACGGACATCAGGCGTGCGGCACGGTTCACCGCGGTGCCGTAGTAGTCACCGTCACGGAGTTCGGCTCGACCGGTGTGGACGCCCATCCGCGCGCGCAACGGAGTCGGTAGCGGCCATTCCTCGGCGCCGAGCGCGAGCTGCCCCGCGATTGCGGCGTCGATCGCATCCGCCGCGTCCGCGAACGCCGCGTGGAAGCCGTCACCGGTCGTCTTCACGACGTACCCGCTGCGTGACTCGATCGCCTCGCGGAGAATCTCGTCGTGACGCGCGGAGACGTCCGGCATCGCCTCGGGATACTCCTGCCACAGCCGCGTCGAGCCCTCGACGTCGGTGAACAGGAAGGTGACCGTCCCTTCTGGCAGCGCCGTCACCCGTACCCCTTCGCTCGGCGCCCTCCCGCGGGCCTCAGTAAACCAGGCACACCTGGCAACTGTCGTCTGGCGCGAGCACCCGTCAGTCCGGGCGCGTACGAGATCCTCGACCGACGGATGCTCGTGGCGATCGAGGGCCGCCGTCGACCATGCTCACGGTGACGCGATGGTCACCGGTGTCGTCGGCGGGCGGCCGCAGCGGAGCGCCGCTGCCGGGATGCCCTCCCGCAGCGCAGCATCGCTGATCTTGGCGGAGCCGTCGAACGGCCGGTCGATCGAGAGGATCAGGGCCAGGTTCAGCGAGACGAGCAGCGTCAGCGCGGTCGTGAGCACGAGGTGCCAGCGGCGGTGCTGGGTGTCGAGGACGCTCGCGGCGGCGACGAGCGCGAGGCCAGTGACGAAGATCACCACGAGGAGGAGGTCGGGGAGCCGGGTCGAGGCGGCGTTGATCCGAGCGCGCCGGGCCTTCACCGCGTCGGACAGCGCGTCGACGGTCGCGGAGTAGAAGGGTGAGCTCTTCGCCTCGGGGGAGACGTTCGCCACCGTTCGGTACAGCTTCCGGAGGCTGGTGACCGTGGCGGGATGCGGTCCTTCGTGATCGGCGAGGTAGGGGAGCTCGTCGCAGACGATCGATCGGTCGTACGCGAGCCCTGCGAGCTGGATGTCGAGGAAGGCGGGCTGCGGTAGCGCGCTCGCGTTGAAGAGGACGGAGGAGAGCGCGGCGGACTCGCTCGACACGTCCGCCTGCGCGTCGTTGTAGTTCTGCCACTCGTTGACGATCACGAACGCGACGAGCACCGCGTACAGCGCCGCGATCACACCGACGACGGTGGTGACGCTGCTGCTCGTGCGGCTGCGGACGTCATCCTCGATCACTCGACTCGAGAGCCACGACAAGCCCGCCGCGATCAGGAGACCCAGAGCCATGAGCCCGATGAAGAGCACCGCGGTGGGAAGCCCCACCAGCCAGTGCACCACGTCGTTCATGAACGGTTCTGCTCTCCTTGCCTGGGAATCACGCCGACCTCATGGGGGCGATCACCTGCTCGGCGAAGCGGAGGCCGGGCTCGGGGTCGAGCGGGTGGCCGAAGTCGAGCACGTAGTAGGTGATGCCGAGCTCGCGCAGGTGCGTCAGGCGTTCCAGCCACTGCTCGGACGCGGCGTCGGAGTCGGGCAGGTCGCCGCCGACGGTCACGCAGCTCTCGATGTCGGCCGGGTCCCTGCCGGCTTCCTGCGCGGCGCGGTCGACGATGTCGCGCTTGCGGCGCCAGTCGTCGTCACTTCCGAAGTACGCGCCGTTCCACAGGTCCGCTCGGCGTCCGACAATGGGCAGCCCGATCTGCTCACCGGAGACCCCGAGGCACACACGCGGGACGACATCGGGGCGCGGGGTGGCGGCGGCGTCGTCGACGTGGAAGTACCGGCCGTGGAACGTCGGGTGCGGTTCGGTCCACATGAGCCGGCAGATCTGCACGACCTCCTCGAGCTGACGGAGGCGGACGGACGGCTTCGGGAAGTCGTAGCCGTAGGCGCGGTACTCGTCCCCGCGCCACCCCGCTCCGATACCGAGCATGAACCGCCCGTTCGACAACACCTGCAACGTCGACGCCATCTTCGCGGTCAGCGCGGGGTTGCGGTACCCGTGGCCGAGCACGTGGTGACACAAGCCGACGTCGGGATAGCGCGACGCGAGCCACGTGAGGCTCGTCCACGCCTCGAGGAACCCCTCCTTCTTGTCGGGATCGAACCCGTAGAAGTGGTCGGCGATCCAGACGGAGTCGAAGTGGGGGAGCACCGCCGGCAGGATGTGCTCGTCCTGGTACATGACGATCGGGAGGAAGTCGCTGCCGGCGTGGCCGGCGACGGGCGACAGCCAACCGAACTTGGGCTCGTACACGATCGCTCCTTCTGCTCGGTTCAGACGGCGAGATCTATCACGGCGCGGTGATGGGTGGCAGATAGGTGCCGACCGTCCAGAAGTTTCCTTCGGGGTCGCGCACGCTGAACTGGTGGCTGCCGTAGAAGGTGTCCTCGAGATCGCCGAGGAGCTCGGCGCCGGCGGCCACCGCGCGGGCGTGGCACGCGTCGACTTCGCCCGGGTGGGGCGTGTTCAGCGCGATCGAGGCGGGCCCGGCACTCGCCCACGGGTCGGTCCGGCCGGGTCGGCTCGACCCGAGGAAGACCTGTCCCGTGCGCCACGCGAGGCGGGCGTGGCCGACGGCACCGTCGGGCTCGTCGTGTCGTTCCTCCACGCGGAACCCGAGCACGCCGACGAGCCAGTCGATCGCTGCAGGGGCGTCCCGGTAACGGATCCCGGGGGTGACCGAGGTCGTGACGTCGGCGGCCATGTCGTCTCCTTCGCCGAGGTGGACGGCGACGCGCGAGCGGCGCGTCGACCGCTCATCCTGGAACCCGGGGCACCTCCGGCGCCAAGCCAAGAGCGGGTCCCGGCGCGCTCCACTACAACGTGCACCGATGTCCTCGCCGCTCGTGCGCTCGCTGGCGGCACACGATCCGGGTTTCGTCGCGTTCCGGCGAGCGGTTCGGGTGGTCATCACCGTGCCGGTCGTCTTTGCCATCTTCCTCGAGGGACTCGACGCGCCGGTGGCCGCGACCTTCGCCTCGTTCAGCGCGTTCGCGCTCCTCGGCTTCGCCGACTTCGGAGGCCACCCGTGGCCCCGTGCACGCGCCTACCTCATCCTCGCGGCGGTCGGCGCGGCGCTGGTCGCGCTGGGCACCG
>DASPTH010000127.1:0-13857 GCA_035623515.1 Acidimicrobiia bacterium | reverse complement strand
GGCCTCCGGAGCCGTGTGCGCAGGTTCGAGTCCTGCCGAGGGCGCCCTCCCGACCCGGCCGCTGCCCGCACGGGCACCAAACGCCCGCGCCGCCCTGCGCCGGTTCGAGTCCGGCCGCGGGCGCTTCGTCGAGAAGGTCGTGCTCCTCAGTTCCCTCAGGTGGGAACGTGTCGACGAAGTGCGCGGCGGAGCGTTATCGCGGCACGAACCCCCGCGTGTGTGGGCCGTGACGAAGGTCGACGCCTGGTTCACCGACGACCCGCCGCTCGACGACGTGACCACGACGCCCGTGCCGAAGCGCGCGAGCCGATCCGCTCCTGAACTCTCACCCCACAGCCCTCCTCTGCGGGAGTCGATGGTGAAGGGTTCCCGTGGTCCGCGCCGACAGGTGCGCGAACGCGGCGAGACGGCGTAGCGTCCTCCCGACGCAGACGTGAGGGGGAGACATGGACCTCGGGTTGGACGGCAAGGTTGCGCTCGTCACGGGCGGCACCCGCGGCATCGGCCGCGCCGCAGTGCTCGCACTCGCACGCGAAGGTGTGCGGGTCGCGTTCTGCGCGCGCGACGCCGAGGCGGTGAAGCTGGTCGAGAAGGAGGTCGCTGCAGAGGGCGGCACCGGCCTGGGCGTCGCGATCGACCTCGCCGATCGCGCGGCTGCCGACGAGCTCGTCGCGCGAACGGTCGACACCTTCGGTGATCTCGACATCCTCGTGGCCGCGGCCGGGGTCCACAAGATCAAGGAGTTCGCCGACCTGACCGACGAGGAGTGGGACGAGACGTTCGAAGTGAACTTCTTCGCGCCGATGCGGGTCTGTCGTGCCGCGATCCCCCACATGCAGCGCAAGCAGGCGGGGCACATCGTCATCGTGTCGGCAGGTTCGATCCACAAACCGTCGATCGGGCCCGACGTCCACCCCCACTACACAGCGGCGAAGGCCGCGGTGGCGAACCTCGGAAAGTTCCTGTCGAAGCAGTACGGGCCCGACAACATCGTCGTGAACACCGTCCTCCCGGGCTACAGCATCCGCGACGAGGTCCAGGAGCTGTGGGCGAACGAGGCGGAAGCCGCCGGCCTGTCCGCCGAGGAGCACTTCGTGCGGATGGCGACCGACATCGGGTACCTGCCGGCGATGCGGCGGCCGGGAACTCCGGAGGAGTTCGCCAACGTGATCACGTTCATCGTGTCCGACGCCAACTCCTTCATGTCGGGCGTCGAGCTCGCGATCGACGGCGCCGGCCTCGACGGCTGAGGAGCAGCTACGCGGCGCCTTCCCCGGCGGCGACCTTCGCAACCACGAGGTCGGCGATCAGCTTCTTGTGCACCTTGTTGGACGCGGTCATCGGCACCTCGTCGCGCTCGATGAGCACGATCACACGGGGAACCTTGTAGCTCGAGAGGCGCGTCCGCAGCTCGGCTCGCAGCGCGTCGGGGTCGGGATGCGCGCCTGCTTCGGGCACGATCGCAGCCGCCACCATCCTCCCCCGCTTCGCGTCCGGTAGCGGTACGACGTAGGCGTTGTCGACGCCGTCGAGGTCTTGGAGCTCCATCTCTACCTCGGCCGGCGCGACGTTCGCGCCCGACGTCTTGATCATGTCGTCCTTGCGACCGACGAAGAGGATGCGCGACCCGTGGACCTCGCCGAGGTCGCCGGTACGGTAGAAGCCGTCGGCGTCGAACGCGTCTTCACGACGCACCTTGTGCAGCCCGACCGTGAGCGTGGGCCCGCGCACGACGATCTCGCCGGTCTCGCCGTCGCCGACCGTCACTCCCTCTTCGTCGACGACCTTCACGTCGAAACCCGGCGCGAACGCGTCGAGGGGCGGGCACAACGGATACCCCTCGACCCGCACCTCGTTGCCCATCGAGTACGGGCCGAGGGTCTCGGTCATCCCGAGCGCCCAGGTGACACCTCGACGCGGGCGCGCCGCGAGCTCGTCCCTCGGGAGCACGCTGCCGAACGCGCCGCGGCTGCCCGAGCTCGTGCTCTCGGTGCACTCCAGCAGCGCCCCGCACTCGAGCCCAGGGAGCAGGAACATCATCAACCCTCCGACCCAGAAGAGGGGTGCCCGCACGAGCTGCCGCGATCCGCGTTCGAACGGCGTGACGGCCGAGTGGTAGTGACCTTTCGTCATCAGTGCCCGGTGCGTGTGGGTGACGCCCTTCGGCAGCGCGGTGATGCCGGATGTGTAGATCTCCGTGGCCGGGTCCTCGGGGTGCACCTCGGACTCGACCTCGGCGAGGAAGTCGGGCCCGTAGCGCACGCCTCCCCGTTCGACGACAGCCAGGTCCGTCGCCCACCCGGGGAGGTCGTCGCCGTTCGACGCGATCCAGCGCAGGAACGGGACACGCGCGACGGCGAGCTCGGAGTCGGGGGGTGCGGCCTCCGCCAGCTCCGGGATCGCCTCCGCGACGCGCGCGACGAGGTCCTGACCGAGGAACGTCCGTTGCACGACGAGCGCGTGGAGGTCGGCCTGGCGCACGAATCGGACGAGCTCGGCGGAGCGCAAGAACGTGCTCAGGGGAACTGCAACGGCGCCCATGCGGCTGATGGCGAACCACCAGATCGCCCATTCGGGCCCGTTGCCGGCGATGAAGCCGACCCGGCTGCCCTTCCCGACTCCCCGATCGAGCAGGCCGCGGGCCAGCGCGCTCGACCGGTCGTCGAGCTCGCGGAACGTGAGGTGGTGGTCACCCAACTCGATGGCGTCGTCGTCGCCGTACGCCGACGCGACTGCGCGTACGAATTCGGCGGACGTCCAGGCCGCGGCCGGATCGCTGCTCATCTCGTGCACGGTATCGGTCCGCGCGATCCGTGCGCGCTGCTGACGGCATTCGGCGCCGCGATGGGCGGCGAGCTCGCCTTCAACATCGAGACCGCGGGTGACAGCCCCGTGTGGCACCGCCCGGAGGTCGACGTGCTGCCATTCCGTCACGACGCGCCCGCGCCGGCGCCGCCGACGGGGAGCGGCACCGACGCGAATGGACGAGAGCCGCTTCGCACGTAGCCCGGCCCGCAGGCACGCGAGTACAACGGTGCTCCCTGACACCGAGGAGGGAGCGCGTCATGGCCGATCCACTACGCGTCGTGCAATGGACGACCGGGAAGACCGGCAGCGCCGCGGTACGCGGCATGGTGGGTCACCCTGCACTCGAGCTCGTGGGTTGCTACGCGTACTCACCCGAGAAGGTCGGACAGGACGTCGGGACGCTCGCCGGCATCGAGCCGATCGGACTGCGCGCGACCGACGACGTCGACGCGCTCCTGGCACTCGCACCGGAGTGCGTGAGTTACATGCCGTTCCGCCCCGACTTCGACCACGTCGTGCGGATCCTGGAGTCGGGCAGCAACCTCGTCACGACGATGTACATGTTCGCCGGTGCCGGCTACGGCGAGGACGTGACACGGCGGCTCGATGACGCGGCCCGCCGCGGGCAGTCGTCGCTCTACGCGAGCGGCATCTACCCGGGCCACGCCCCGATGGTGGCGCTCGCGGCGAGCGCGATGTGCACGCGCATCGACTGCATCTCCGTGCTCGAATCGCTCGACATGAGCGGGTACGCGAACGAGCAGATGTTCCGCGCCATGAGCATCGACCGCGCCGTCGACGATCCCGAGGCGCCCACCATGATCGAGGCGAACTGCGGGTCGTTCAAGGATCAGATCCGCGTGATGGCACAGGCGCTCGCGGTCGAGCTCGACGAGATCCGCTTCGAAGTCGAATTCGGCGCCGCCAACCACACCACCGACTTCGGGTTCATGACCGTGCAACAAGGCAACATCTCCGGGTACAAGGGCGTGCTCTCCGGGATGCACGGGGGCCGCGCGGTCGTCCAGTGCAAGTTCGTGTGGAAGCTCGGCCACGACATGACGCCGAACTGGCCGGTCGAGGACGGCTACGTGCTCGAGATCGAAGGAGACCCGAGCGTGCGCGTGCGCCTCGAGCCGATCGGTCCGCACTTCGACGGCGCCACGACGACGGCCATGCCGGTCGTGAACGCGATCCCCGCCGTGGTCGCCGCGCCTCCCGGCATCGTGAACCGGATGGACCTGCCGTTCGTCAAGGGCACGCACCTGCTCACGCGCGCCGACCCGGTGCGCGTCGGCTGAGACACGGCGCGAGACAGCCGGGTGGACTGGGGGAGCCCACCCGGCTGTCCGGTGCCGGCGCAGCGACCCGATCGGGATCCGGGGGCAGTCCGATCGGGGCTTCGCCGGCCGAGCACCCGCTGCTCGCCGGTACGGTCGCGGGTCCTTCCGGAGATACGTCGCGCGGCGGCGCAGGGATTGCCGGGCGTCACGCGGTGAGGTCGCCGGCAGCCGTGGGTTGGTTCGCCGTGACCGGCACGCCCCCGGCACGCTCCTCGGTGACCGCGAGCGTCCTCGGGTGGTCGGCGGCCTGGAAGGCGACGACGCCGGGGTCGCGGCCCATCACGCCGAGCGACACGGTGTCCTGCGGGTTGATCCCCCAGAGCTGGTAGGTGCGCCCCGCCGGGAGCGCGGGCAGGGAGCTCGTGAGGTAGCCGCGGCCATCGGGCAACACGACCGCGCGCGCCAGCACCTTGCCCTCGTGGTCGACGAGGTTGGCCTGCCGCGCGCCGTCGGCGCGCACCGCCGCCTGCGCGAGCGCTGCAGTGCTCGTCGAGCCGCCGGAATCGTCGCCGGTACCGAACACGAGGAGCGCGCCGAACACCAGCGCGACGATCGAGGCGGCGACGGCGGCGATCGGCCAGCCCCGCGACGGGCGCGCGGGTCGGCGCGCGCCGGGAACCAGTCGGGGCGGCGGTGGCGCCGCGGGATCGCCGGCGTCGTGGATCACCGACTCCAGCCGCTCCCAGACGCCGGGCGGCGGTGGACCGCCGGAATGCCCGAGGTACGACGCCGCGTGCTGGAGCTCGCCGACCTGCGCCCGCGCGTCGGGATCGCCGGCGAGGTACTCGTCGATCGCGCGCCGTTCGTCGTCGTCGACCGCGTCGATCGCGTACGCGGCCAGGAGATCGTTGATCTCCTCGGGGCTCAGTTCACGATCCATGACTCGTCGATCCCTCGCTCGATCAACTGTTGGCGCAGCCGGGTGAGGCCGGTACGGATGCGGCTCTTCACGGTTCCTTCGGGTTGCTGCAGCAGGCGCGCGACCTCGCGGTACGTGTGGCCGCCGAAGTACGCGAGGTCGATCGCCTCGCGTTCACCGTCCGACAGCGTGCTCATCGCCTCCCGCACCTGCTCCGCGACGTTGAGGTCCCACGCCTCGAGGTCGACGTCGTACTCGGCGACCAACGCGGCGCGGGCCGACTTCTCCTCGCGCTCGCGGCGGCGGGCGTCGGCACGCAGCCGGTCCACGCAACGCGCGTGTGTGTCCATGAGCAGGAAGGAGCGCAGCGAGCCGCGCGCGCGGTCGAAGCGCTCGGGGTGCTCCCAGAGCCGGAGGAAGACCTCCTGCACCATCTCCTCGGCGACCGTGCGGTCCCAGAGCATGCGCTGGGCGAGCCCGAACACGGCGCCCGCGTGCCGCCGGTACGCCTCGGCGAGCGCGTCGGGCAGGTACCGCGCGACGGCGATGACGAGGCCGACGTCGTCGGCGTCGGTGTAGGAGGACACGGCCACCGCAGCTAGTTCGTAGCCGCCGGCGCGACGGGATGAGTCGGCGACGAGTCCCGTGCCGCCGCCCGCCCGGTCAGCTCCTATCCTCGGGGCGTGCCCGAAGCCACCGACAGCCAGGCCGAGCGCGAGCGCGTCCAGGGGGAGCTCGTCGACACGCCGGCTCCACCCGGAGCGCCGGGTGCACCCGCTTCCGACGGCAGCGCCGAGGCCGAGTCCGGCGAGCAGATCTCGAGTCCCACGAAGCTCATCCGCATCGCGTCGATGGTGCGCACGATGCTCGACGAAGTGCGGCGCGCACCGCTCGACGATGCCGGACGGCGGCGCCTGCGTGAGATCCACGAGCGGTCGCTCGAGGAGCTCGAGAGCATCCTGTCGCCCGACCTGCAGCAGGAGCTGTCGGAGGTCGTCCTCCCGATCACGAGCGACACGCCCAGCGAGTCGGAGCTCCGGCTCGCGCAGGCTCAGCTGGTGGGCTGGCTCGAAGGGCTGTTCCACGGCATCCAAGCCACGCTGTTCACGCAGCAGGCGATGGCGCAGTCGCAGTTCGAGGAAATGCGGCGTCGCCGCGCGCTCGAGCCCGGCATGATGGGCGGCCAGCAGCCGTCACCCAGTGGATACCTCTAATGGCCGACTGGTCACCACAGACTTGGCGCGACTTCCCTGCCGCGCAACAGCCCGATTGGCCTGACGAGGCCGCGCTCGCGGGAGCGCTCGACGAGCTGCGCGCGGTGCCGCCGCTCGTCTTCGCGGGAGAGGCGCGCAGCCTCACCGAGGCGCTCGGCGACGCGGTCGACGGCCGGGCGTTCGTGCTGCAGGCCGGCGATTGCGCCGAGTCGTTCGACGCCTTCTCGGCGAACGACATCCGCGACAAGCTCAAGGTGATCCTCCAGATGGCGGTCGTGCTCACCTACGGCAGTGGCGTGCCCACGGTGAAGATCGGCCGGATCGCCGGCCAGTTCGCCAAGCCCCGCTCGTCGCCCACCGAAGCTCGCGACGGCGTCGTGCTCCCGTCGTTCCGAGGCGACATGGTGAACGACTTCGCGTTCGACGCGACGGCCCGTCGCCCCGATCCGACACGACTCGTACGCGCCTACCACCAGTCCGCCTCCACGCTGAACCTCCTGCGGGCGTTCGCCAAGGGCGGCTTCGCCGATCTGTCGCGCGTGCACGCGTGGAACCTCGAGTTCCTCGACGCCAGCATCGAGGGTCGTCGCTACGAGGCGCTCGCCACCGAGATCGACCGCGCGCTGCGGTTCATGGCCGCGTGCGGCATCGACCTCGACGCCGAGCACCAGCTCCACCAGGTCGACTTCTACACGTCGCACGAAGCACTCATCCTCGGCTACGAGGAAGCCCTGACGCGCCTCGACAGCCTCACCGACCAGTGGTACGACTGCTCGGCGCACCTGCTCTGGATCGGCGAGCGCACCCACCAACTCGACGGGGCGCACGTCGAGTTCCACTCCGGGATCGAGAATCCGGTCGGCGTGAAGCTCGGGCCGTCCACCACTCCCGAGGAGGTCCTCGCGCTCTGCGAGCGGCTGAACCCGGGGCGCCGCCCCGGACGGCTCACGCTCGTCAGCCGGATGGGTGCAGAGTGCGTGACCGATCGGTTGCCGCCGCTGCTCCGTGCCGCGCGCGACCACGACCACCCCGTGCTCTGGATCTGCGATCCGATGCACGGCAACACCTTCCATCACGAGAGCGGCTTCAAGACGCGTGACTTCGACGACGTCATGCGGGAGCTCCGCGGGTTCTTCGTCGCGTGCGACGACGCCGGCGTGTGGCCGGGCGGCGTGCACGTGGAACTCACCGGCGACGACGTCACCGAGTGCCTGGGTGGCTCGGCCAGGGTGGCGGGCGACGACCTCGAGCAGCGCTACGAGAGCGAGTGCGACCCACGGCTCAACGCCCGCCAGTCGCTCGACCTGGCCTTCCAGACCGCCGAGCTGTTGCGCCGGTGACCCGGTTGCCCCGAGCAGTTTCCCGTGGTCACGCGCGACCATGGGACCGTGACGCACTTCGACGACCTCGGGCCCAACTCCGGGCTGGTGGAGGACCTGTACCAGCGCTACCTGGAGAACCCGTCGTCGGTCGACGAGCACTGGCGGGCGTTCTTCTCGGGCGAGGCCCCGCCGCCCAACGGTGAGCAGGCCGAGCCGCCTCGGGCACCGGCCGCCGCGCCACCACCACCCCCGCCGGCACCTGCGCCGGCCGTGGCGTCGACGCTACCGGTCGCGCCGGCGTCCCGGCCCGGACCGATGGTGCTCGACGGCGACGAGCCGGAACCGCTGCGGGGCGCGGCAGCGCGCACCGTCGAGAACATGGAGGCGAGCCTCTCGGTCCCGACCGCCACGTCGGTACGCGCGATGCCCGCGAAGCTCCTCGAGGTCAACCGCCAGATCCTGAACAACCAACTCGCGCGCACGGGCGCGGGCAAGGTCAGCTTCACACACCTGATCGCGTTCGCCGTGCTGCGCGCGCTCCACGACTTCCCGGCGCTCAACTCGTCGTACGCGGAGGAGGACGGCAAGCCGGTCGTCGTCCGCCACCAGCACGTGAACCTCGGGCTGGCGGTCGACGTCCAACGCCGCGATGGCACGCACTCGCTCCTCGTGCCGAACGTGAAGGACGCCGACACGCTCGACTTCGCCACCTTCTGGGAGGCCTACGAAGCGGCGATCACCAAGGTGCGCGGAGGAACGGTGTCGCCCGACGACTTCGCCGGTACCACGTGCACGATCACCAATCCGGGCATGATCGGCACCGTCCACTCGGTACCGCGGCTCCTGCCCGGCCAGGGCTTCATCCTCGGGGTCGGAGCGATCGGGTACCCGGCCGAGTACGAGGGCGCCGATCCCGCGACGCTCGCGCAGCTCGGCGTGAGCAAGGTCACGACGCTCACGAACACCTACGACCACCGCATCATCACGGGCGCCGAGAGCGGCGAGTTCCTCCGCCGGATCCACGACCTCCTCCTCGGCGGTGACGAGTTCTACGACGACGTGTTCGCAAGCCTCGCCGTGCCCTACGAGCCCGCGCGCTGGAACCCCGATCGCAGCGCGCTGGCCGACCCGGTGACCCAGAACGAGAAGGTCGTGCAGGTCCACTCGTTGATCAACATGTACCGGGTGCGCGGCCACCTCATCGCCAACCTCGACCCGCTGGGTCGCCGTCCACCGCACACGCATCCCGAGCTCGACGTCACGCACTACGGGTTGTCCATCTGGGACCTCGACCGCGAGTTCCCCGTGGGGAACCTCGGCGCCGGGCACCTCCCGCACAAGGTGATGCCCCTACGCGAGATCCTGAGCGTCTTGCGCGACGCGTACTCCCGAACCGTCGGCGTGGAGTACATGCACATCCAGGAGCCCGACCAGAAGGAGTGGATCCAGGAGCGCGTCGAGGGCACGCAGCTCCCGATCACCCACGACGAGCGGCAGCGCATCCTGGAGCGGCTCAACGCCGCCGAGGCGTTCGAGCGGTTCCTGCACGCCAAGTACCTGGGGCAGAAGCGGTTCAGCCTCGAAGGGGCCGAGACGCTGGTGCCCATGCTCGATGCCCTCTGCAGCGACGCCGCCGACACGGGCATGACCGACGTGGTGCTCGGAATGACCCACCGCGGCCGGCTGAACGCGCTCGCCAACGTCGTCGGCAAGTCGTACGAGCAGATCTTCCGCGAGTTCGAAGGTGAGCTCGACCCCGCCAGCGCGCAGGGATCGGGCGACGTGAAGTACCACCTCGGCGCGACCGGCAAGCACCAGTCGCCGAGCGGGGCCGAGGTCGCGCTGACGCTCGCCGCGAACCCGAGTCACCTCGAAGCCGTCGATCCGGTCGTCGAGGGCATGGCACGCGCGATCGGCGACGCCCGCAGCGACCGCGGTCGAAACCTCGTGCTGCCGGCCCTCGTGCACGGCGACGCCGCGTTCGCAGGCCAGGGCGTCGTCGCGGAGACGCTCAACCTGTCCGAGGTCCCGGGCTACGAGGTGGGCGGCACCGTCCACATCGTCGTGAACAACCAGCTCGGGTTCACGACCGCGCCCGACCTGGGTCGATCGAGCGTCTATGCGACCGACATCGCCAAGATGGTGCAGGCGCCGATCTTCCATGTGAACGGCGACGACCCCGAAGCCGCGGTGCGGGTGATCCACCTCGCGTTCGCGTTCCGGCGCGCGTTCTACAAGGACGTCGTCGTCGACCTCGTGTGCTACCGGCGCTACGGCCACAACGAAGCCGACGAGCCCGCGTTCACCCAGCCGCGGATGTACGGCCTGATCGACACGCACGAATCGGTGCGCGCCATCTACACGAAGCAACTGCTCCAACGGGGGGATATCACGCCCGACGACGAGCAACGGCTCGAGGCGGACTTCCGCGCCCGACTCGACGCCGCCTTCGCCGAGACCCACGCCGCGACGACGGCGTCGCGCGACGACCAGCTCGACGCGTCGGTGGCCACGCTCGACCTCGACGCCGACACGGGCGAGAGCGACGCGGGAGCGACCGGGGTCAGCCTCGACGTGCTCGACCTCGTCGTCGACGGGCTGACCCGCGTGCCCGAGGGCTTCTCGGTGAACCCGAAGCTCGGGCGCCAACTGCTGGCGCGGCGCACCGCGTTCGACCACGACGAGATCGACTGGGCGCTGGCCGAGGCCCTCGCGTTCGGGTCGCTCGTGCTCCAGGGCACACCGGTGCGCCTGGCCGGGCAGGACACGCGGCGGGGGACGTTCAGCCAACGCCACAGCGTGCTCGTCGACCAGGTCGACGAAGCCGAGTACGAGCCGCTCAACCACCTGAGCGACGACCAGGCGCGGTTCATGGTCTACGACACGGTGCTCTCGGAGTACGCCGCGCTCGGCTTCGAGTACGGCTACTCGGTCGTGAGCGACGCGCTCGTGTGCTGGGAGGCCCAGTTCGGCGACTTCGCCAACGTCAGCCAGGTGGTGATCGATCAGTTCGTCGTGGCGGCCGCCGACAAGTGGGGCCAGCACAGCAGCCTCGGGCTGCTGCTCCCGCACGGGTTCGAGGGGCAGGGACCCGAGCACTCGAGCGCGCGCATCGAGCGGTACCTCACGCTCTGCGCGGAGCACAACATGCGCGTCGTCTACCCCTCCACGGCCGCCCAGTACTTCCACGCGCTCCGACGGCAAGCGGTCGCCGTCGAGCAGATTCCGCTCGTGTGTTTCACACCGAAGCGCTACCTGCGGATGCCGCACACCCGCTCGTCGCGGGACGACCTCGCTACCGGTCGGTTCGAGACCGTGCTCGACGACCGCGCCGAGCTCGACCGCGAGTCGGTGACGCGGGTGCTGGTCTGCACCGGGAAGATCGCACACGAGCTGATGGACGAGCGCGATGCCCAACAGGCACCGGTTGCCGTCGTGCGCCTCGAGCAGCTCTATCCCTGGCCCGGTACCCGTCTCGTGGAAGTGCTCGACCGCTACCCGAACGCGCGTGAGGTGTGGTGGGTCCAGGAGGAGCCGGCGAACATGGGCGCGTGGACGTTCGTGCACGAGCGGGTGCACGCGCTGCTCCGCGACCGCGCCGAGCTCCGCCACCTCGCGCGCCCCGCGAGCGCGAGCCCCGCCAGCGGCAGCACCAAGATCCACGAGCGCGAGCAGCGCGAGCTCCTGGCCGAGGCGTTCGCCTGACGGTTTTGGCGTCTTTGAGTGGGGCTATAGCCCCACTCAAAGACGCCAAAACCGTCCTCAGCGGGGGGCGAAGGCACGGAGTACGGAGTCGACGAGGGCATCGGCGAAGGCGTCGTCGAGGGGAGCGTCGGAGATCAAGAACCGGTAGAAGATCGGGCCGACGTAGGCGTCGATCACCGCCTCGGGATCGGCGTCGGCGCAGAAGTCGCCGCGTGCGATGCCGCGGAGTACCGCGTCGCGGTGGCGGGCCCGCTTCTCCGCGACCATCTCGCGGTGCGCCTCGGCGAGCTCGGGAACGCGCGCGCGGTCGGCCACCATCACGGGCAGCGCGCGCCCGAGTGCGGTGCTCGTGAGCATGGTGACGAGCCCGTCGACGAGCGCGCGCACGTCGCCGCGAGTGCTGCCGGTGTCGGGACAGTCGTCGCCGTCGAGCACGAACGAGCGCGACGCCGCGATCACGAGATCGACCTTGCACGGGTAGCGCCGGTAGATCGTGGCCTTCCCCACGCCGGCTCGCGCGGCGACGCCCTCGACGGTGAGGCCGTCGAGACCGCCCTCGGCGAACAGGTCGACGGCGGCTTCCAGGATCGCCTCGTCGGCCTCCGGGCTCCGGGGCCGCCCCGGACGGCGAACGTCGGCGTCGTCGACCGTCGTCACGTCAGGCCTCCACCGGGGCGGGCTCGGGTGCCGTGCTCACGACCGCGTCGCCGGCACGGTCGCGTCCTGCGTGCGCGGCGTGCTGCGCCTCGACGTCTTCCCGCCGCGCCCGCGCCGGCAGCCACAGGAACGCGATCACCGCACCCACGAGGGTGGCACCTGCCGCCACCAGCACGCCGACGTGCATGCCGTCGACGAACGCGGTGTTGGCCGCGTGGGCGAGCGACGACGCGAGCGCGGGGGCCGACTTCGCGAGACCCTTCGCGGTGGCGAGGGCCGCGCCGAGCGACTCCTTGATCGCCTCAGCGGTCCGTCCCTTCACCGAAGTACCGGCCAGGAAGTCGCCCATCTTCGACGCGTAGATCGACGACAGCACGCTGCCCACGATCGCCACACCCATCGCGCCACCGACCTGTCGCGTGGTGTCGTTCACTGCAGACCCGACGCCCGCCTTGCTGAGCGGGAGCGAGCTCATGATCGACTCGGTAGCCGGGGCCATCGTGAGCGCCATGCCGGATGCCATGAGCATGAGCCGCCAGATCACGTCGGGCCAATAGTGGCTGTCGGCACTGAGCATCGAGATGGCTACGAGGCCGGCCGTCGCGAGCGTGAGCCCCAGCGTCACGACGATCTTCGTACCGAAGCGATCGACCAACCGAGCGCTGAGCGGCGACCCGACCATGATCACCGCTGCCCACGGCAGGAAGCGGAGGCCCGTCGCCAACGGCGAGTACCCGAGCACGAACTGGAAGTACTGCGTGATGAGGAACGTGGTGCCGAACATTGCGAAGAAGATCAACATGATCCCGCTGCTCGCGGCGGTGAAGCGCGGGTTCTTGAAGAACCGAACGTCGAGCATCGGATGGTCGATCCGGCTCTCCCACACGAGGAACGCGCCGAGCAACGCGATGCCGACCAGGAATGAAGCAACGATCGTGCTGCTGCCCCAACCCTGCTGCGGGGCCTCGATGATGGCGTACAACAAGGTGACGAGACCGACGATGGACAGCAGGGCGCCGACCGGGTCGAGGCGCGGCGGCGACGGGTCCTTCGAGGTGGGAATGAGGAAGATCCCGGCCAGCACACCGACGACGACGATCGGGATGTTCACGAGGAACACGGAGCCCCAGTAGAAGTGCTCGAGCAGGAAACCGCCGGTCGTCGGTCCGAGCACGCCTGCGAGCCCGGCGGTTCCGGCCCACACGCCGATCGCCCGCCCGCGTTCCTGGGGCGGGAACACGTTCGTGATGATCGACAACGTCGCCGGCATGATGAACGCGCCACCGATGCCCATGAACGCGCGTGTCGCGATGAGCTGGTCGGCGCTGCCGGCGAAGGCCGACGCGAGCGACCCGAGACCGAAGACGACGAGGCCGAACTGGAGCGCCCCGCGCCGCCCGTACCGGTCACCGAGGCTGCCGGCGGTGAGCAGCAGGCCGGCGAACACGAGCGTGTACGCGTCGACCATCCACTGCAGCTGGCTGTTCGTCGCGTCGAGATCGCGCACGATGGTGGGGATCGCGACGTTGAGAATCGTGTTGTCGAGCACGATCACGAGCAGGCTGAAGCACAGGACCGTCAGGATCAGCCAACGGCGTTCGTACGCTCGGGCCTGGACTCGCTCGCTCAGCGCGGTGGGCATGGGGAGGCTCCTGGGGCAATCGCGGGGCGGGGTGCCGGCGAGTGCCGTCGTATTACGAAACGGAGATGCCCCGTATTTATAGCAGGACCGGTTGCGAGACGCAACCGGCTCGGATCGTCACCCCGCCGGTCGCGGTCGCGACGTTCAGCTCGCGGCGTCGACGGCGGCGAGGCCGTGGTCGACCGCCGCCTGCGAGGCGTTCACGAGCGGCAGCCGCACATCGGGCGTCGGGATCCTGCCCTGCGCGTGGAGGACGCCCTTGAAGACCGCGGGATTCGGCTCCGCGAACATCGATTGGACGACGGGC
>DASPTH010000108.1:0-27352 GCA_035623515.1 Acidimicrobiia bacterium | reverse complement strand
TCGAGCATGAGGTGGGTCACGCGGTCGGGATGCTCGACCCGGACGAGCGCGGGGTGGTACTCGATTGCCCGCTGGTTCGCGAACCACACCAGCGTGCGCCGGTCGTTGCACAGCGCGTACGACACGTCGCGTTTCGACGTGTCCGCCCACATCGTCACAGTCCGCAACCAGTCGGGCGCGTACTTCGGCACGTTCTTCTGCATGAACGCCGCTTGCCCGCGGTGGACGCGCACCACCGACAGCGGCCGGTTCTCGAGCTCCGGGAGGATCCGCTCGCGCACGCCGTCGAGATAGTCGACCAGGTCGCGTTTCGTCACTCCCGCGCCGTCGAACAACGGCTCGTCGAGGTTGGTCAGCGCAACCCCGTCGCGTGACTCACGCACACGTCGGCTCATCGCCGATCACCGTAGCGATCGCGTCAGGCGTCCTCGCCGGCCTCGTCCTCGGCGTAGGTGAGGAGCTCGCAGCGCACGACCTGCCACGCCGGGAGCTCGGCGTCGACGGCGGCGTCGTGGAAGACGAGGAGACCCTCCTCCAGGATCTCGACGGGGTTCACGCTCTCGGAGTCGAGCGAGAACCGCGCGCCGTAGCGGCCGTGCTCGCGACTCCCCACGACCGCGCCGCCGTACGGCTCGAGCGCGCGCTCGAACGCGCCCAGGTGCTCGTCGTACGCGTCGTCGGTGTCGTCAGGATCCCCGACGGCGTCGATGTCGATCGTCCAACCCAGATCCATGAGCCGGGAGCGTACGTCGCGCCGTTCGGCAACCTGGCAACGTCCGCCGACGCCACGGGGCGCCGGAAGCTACGACTCCGACCGGACGGACCCGAGGCCGTTGTAGGGCCGGCCGGCTTCCTGCCACTCGCTGTAGAAGCCGAAGAACTCTTGGCCGAAGGGGTCGCCACCGGTGAGCGGGAGCTGCGCTCGGCGGATGGTGAAGTCGTGGGGCGCGAGTTCGGCGGCCCGCGCGAAGTGCGCCCGCGCGGTGGCGTCGTCACCGGCGCGGCGCGCGTGGGCGGCGAGGCGGAAGTGGAGGCGTGCCAGCACCGCGTCGTCGTCGAGGTCGTCGACTGCCTCGCGCGCCTCGTCGGGCGACATCGGCACGGCCCCGGTGTGGACCCACTCGCGCACGAGTTCGAGGTGCGGGCCCGACTCGTCGCCGGTGAACTCCTTGAACATGTCGTTGGAGAACGCGACGCCGTTGGGCCGCACGATGCGATCGTCCTCGTCGATCCAGATCACGGTGGGCACGTTGGTGATCGCGTACTGCTCGGTGAGGACGTGCTGGGGGTCGACGAGCACCGGGTACGTGATCCCCTCGGTCCACGGCCGAACGTCGTCGGCCGAGTCGTCGAGCGCCACCGCAACGACGGTGAAGCCGTCGTCAGCGAGCTCGTCGTGCAGCGCCTGCCACCCGGGCAGGTCGTAGCGGCACCCTCACCAGGACGCGAAGGCGACGAGCAGCTTCTTCTTCCCGCGCCACTCGTCGAGCGAGTGCCTCGTGCCGTCGAGGTCGGCGAGCTCGACCGCCGGTGCGACCAGCGCGTCGATTGCCTGCCGCCGCTGCTCGGTGGGCAACGCGATCGACACGAGCCGGGCGTCGGCGTCGATGACGACGGGCCGCCGCAGCGCCTCGGCGACGCGCGCGACGTCGAGCCGGTCGTCGACGAAGAGCGAGGAGCGCTCGCGCACGGGCACGCACACGTCGTCGCGGCACAGGCCCTCGGGCTTGAGCTCCCACCCGAGCGCGGCCGGCAATTGCTCGGGATCGAGCAGGACGTGGCCGGCGCCCACGGTGGCCTCGACGGTCCGGACGTCGTGGCCGATGATCGTGACACTCGTCATGTCGCGAGAGGATAGGGTCCCGAACCGATGGCCGACTTCCCCGCGGACCTCGCCGGGTTCGAGACGCGGGCGCGGGAACGGCTCGACCCGGCGGCGTGGGACTACCTCTCGCGAGGGTTCGCCGACAACGTCACGCTCACTGCCAACGTCGACGCCTGGACGCGGCTGCGCCTCTGCCCGCACGTCTTGCGCGACGTGTCCGATCTCGACACCCGCACGACCGTGCTCGGCACCGAGGTGACGGTACCGATCCTTGTCGCGCCCACCGCGATGCACCGCTTCTTCTGCGAGGAAGGGGAGACGGCCACGGCGCGCGCCGCCGCGTCGGTCGGCACCGTCTACGTGACGTCGATGGCGGCGACCACCTCGCTCGAGGACGTGGCGGCTGCCGCGCCCGACGTGCCGCGGTGGGCACAGATGTACATGCTGTCCGACCGCGGCCGGACACGCGCACTCGCGGGCCGGGCGCGCGCCGCCGGGTACCGCGCGGTCGTGGCGTCGGTCGACGGCGCCGCCGTCCCGACCGCCCGCCGCACGACACCGCCCCAGGCGTCGCTGACCCCGCCCGACTGGTTCCGGTTCCCGAACCTGGCGTCGCCCGGCGACGACACCGCCGACGTGATGGCGCTGGTCGAGGACTTCGACCCGTCGGTGACCTTCGACGACCTCGCGCACTTCGCCGAGTGGAGCGGGCTGCCGGTGGCGGTGAAGGGCGTGCTCCGGGGCGACGACGCCGCGCGCTGCGTGGACGCGGGCGCGTCGGCGGTGATCGTGTCGAACCACGGCGGCCGCATGCTCGACGGCGTGATCGCGACCGGCGACGCGCTCCCGGGCGTGGTCGCGGGTGTCGACGGCCGCGCCGAGGTGTACGTCGACGGCGGGATCCGCAGCGGTGTCGACGTCGCGAAAGCGATCGCGCTCGGGGCGCGGGCGGTGCTCGTCGGACGGCCGGTGCTCTGGGGCCTGACCGTCGGCGGCGCCGAGGGCGCCGAGCACGTCCTGCACCTTCTCGGTGACCAGTTCGCGAAGGCGATGGCGTTCTGTGGCGCGGCGTGCGTGGGCGACTTGGCGCGCGATCTCGTGACTAGCGTGGGCGCGAACGGAGGGGAGACGCGGTGACGACGACCACGACCACGAGCATGTGCCGGCTGTGCACCGCGCTGTGCCCGATCGTCGTGACCGTCGACGACGGGCGCGCGGTCGAGGTGCACGGTGATCGAGACGCACCGTTGTTCGGCGGCTACACCTGCCCGAAGGGGCGAGCGCTGCCCGAGATCCACTCCAGCCCGGAGCGGCTCCTGCACAGCCTGAAGCGGCGTCCCGACGGCTCCTACGAGCCGATCACCAACGAGCAGCTGGTCGCGGAGGTTGCCGACCGGCTGGCCGACATCGTCGAGCGTCACGGACCGCGCTCCGTGGCGATGTACACGGGTACGTCGAACATCGCGTACCCGACGATGGGTGGCATGGCGGCGGCCATGTTGCGAGCGCTCGGCTCCACCATGTTCTTCTCGGCCGCCACGATCGACCAGCCGGGGATCATGATCGCCAACGCGGTGCACGGCCTCTGGCTCGGTGGCCGCAACCGCCTCGAAGACGCCGACGCCTGGCTCTTCGTGGGAACGAACCCCGTGATCTCCAAGCAGTTCATCGGTGAGAACCCGGCGCGCCAACTCCACCACGCCGTCGAGCGCGGCATGAAGCTGCTGGTGATCGATCCGCGGCGCACCGAGACCGCGCGACTCGCCCACGTGCACTTGCAGCCGCGACCCAACGAGGACGCCACCCTCGTCGCCGCGATCCTGCACGTGCTGCTGCGCGAAGGCATGGTCGACTCACACTTCGTGGCCGAGAACGTCGACGGGCTCGACGAGCTCCGGCGCGCGGTCGCGCCGTTCACGCCCGAGTACGCGGCCGCGCGCGCCGACGTCCCGGTCGACGACCTCGTCGAGGCGGCGCGGCTCCTCGGGCGCGCGCGCCGTGGCGGAACGGGCGGCGGCACCGGCGTCAGCATGACCAGCCGCAGCAGCCTCGTGTCGTATCTCCTGCTCTGCATCGACTCCGTGCGAGGGTTCCACGCTCGCGAGGGCGATCGCGTCGAACGCCCCAACGTCCTGTTGCCGCCGAACCCGGCGAAGGCGCAGGCCTTCGCGCCGTACCGGGCGTGGGACGTCGGCGCCAAGCTCCGCGTGCGCGGGCTCGGTCAGACGGTCGCCGGGCTGCCCACCGGCGCGCTCGCCGAGGAGATCCTCACACCGGGCGAGGGGCAGATCCGGGCGCTCTTCAACGCGGGCGGCAGCCCGATGATGGCGTGGCCCGACCAGCGGCGCACCCAGGAGGCCCTGGCCGATCTCGAGCTGTTCGTCACGACCGACGTGTGGCACTCGCCGACTGCGCGCGCGGCGCACTACGTCGCCGCGACGAAGATGACCTTCGAGACGCCGGGCATGACCCAGGTGACGGAGGGGATCAAGTACCACAACATCGCGTACGGCTTCTCGGAGCCGTACGCGCAGTACACGCCCGCGTTGCTCGATCCGCCGGCAGGCTCCGACCTCATCGAGGACTGGCAGCTCTTCTACCGGGTCGGGCAGCGGCTCGGGCTGTCGATGAGCTGGCTCAGCGTGTTCGGTTCGCCGCTCGGCTACCTCGAGGCACCGCTCGAGCCCATCCCGCTCGACATGGACCACGAGCCGACGACCGACGAGCTCTTCGAGATCATGTGTCGCGGCTCGAACGTCCCGCTCGCGGAGGTCAAGCGCCATCCCCACGGTCACGTGTTCGAGCACCTCCAGGAACAGCGGGTGGCGCCGCGTGACACCGGCTGCGAGGCGCGCCTCGACGTGGGGAACGCCGATCTGCTCGCGGAGCTGCACGCGATCGGCTCCGAGGACTACGTGACCGTGCGCGAGCGCGCGGCAGAGCGGCCGTTTCTCCTCGTCCCGCGCCGCGAGAACCGCGTCATCAACTCGACCGGCCGGAACCTCCCCGGGCTCATGCGCGGCCGCCGCTACAACCCGGCGTTCATGAGCCCGGTCGACCTCAGCGCGCTCGGACTCACTCCCGGAGACACGGTCTGCATCCGCTCCGAACACGACGCGATCGTCGGGATCGTGGAGGCCGACCACGATCTGCGCCCCGGTGTCGTGTCGATGAGCCACGGCTTCGGTGCCAACCCCGGCGAGCACGAAGACCCGCGTGTCGACGGAGCCAACACCAACCGGCTGTTGCGGGCCGACGCCGACTACGACCCGATCACCGGCATGCCGCGCATGGGCGCGTTGCCCGTGTCGGTGACGGCCCTCGCCGGCTGAACCGCTCGCGTTACGCGCGCTGGTCGAGCTGCACGTAGTTCCCCTCGGGGTCGCGCAGGAACACGCTCCGCACACGACCGCCGGGCGGCTCGCCGTACATCACCGTGTCGGCCGCCGACTCCGGATCGCCGCCCATCACCACGTCGATCCCCGCCGCGCGCACACGCTCGAGCATGCCGTCGATGTCGTCGACCCAGAACGCGAAGTGGTGGCAGCCCATCTGGAACAGCTTGGCGGGGGCACCTTCGATCTCGTTGGTGATCTGCTGGTCGAGGACGACGAAGCTCGCGTGCGGACCGTCGACCCAGCGCAGGTACACGGCCCGGCGTTGCGCGGGCGGCTGCCCGGGACCCTGCGCGAACTCCTCGATCTTGTCGGCCGTGACGCGCAGACCGAGCACGTCGCGGTAGAAGCCGAGTGCCGTGTCCATGTCGCGTACGCCGACCGCGATGTGCGACACGGCCTGGATGCTCATGGCGCGAACACGGTGGCGACACCGGCGGCAACGAGCCGGTCGATCTCGTCGCGTGCCAACCCGACTTCCTCGAGGATCTCGACGGTGTGCTCGCCGAGCGCCGGCGGTGCCTTGTCGAGGCGGACGTCGAGGTCGCCGAACCACCAGAACGCGCCCGGCTGCTCGACGGTGCCGTAGATCGGGTGCGGGTAGCGGGCGACGAGCCCGGCGGCCTGGTTCTCCGGGGACGCGAAGAACGGGTCGTTCTGGTCCTGACGGACCGGCTCCGAGGGCACCCCCGCCGCCTCCAGCGCGGCGAGGATCTCGTCGGCCTTGCGGTCTCGCATGCCGTCGGCGACCGCGGCGACGTCGTCCACGCCGGCGACCGAGCACAGCGCCTCGAGGTGCTCGGGAGCGGTCGCCGCGATCGCGACCCAGCCGTCGGCGACCGGCACGATGCGGTACCCGGGCGCGATGCCGGTTTGCTCGTGGTCGAGCGCGGGCACGGGCGCGAGTTGCCCGTCGTCGTCGAGGTACGTCTCGCTGTTCGTCAACACTCCCGCGCCGAGCAGGGACGCGGCGACCGCCTGCCCCTCGCCGGTTGCGTCGCGGTGGTACAGCGCGAGCAAGGTGCTGACGACCGACGCCATCGCGCACAGGTGGTCGCAGAAGCCGAGCCGGTGCCACATCGGCGGGTTGCCCTCGCCCGCGCCGGCGACCTCCCAGCCGCACGACGACTGGAAGAGCTGGTCGTACCCCGGCCAGTCGGCGCGCGGCCCGCGCGGCCCGTAGGAGCTCGTGTGGCAGAACACGACGTCCGGCTTGACCGCGCGCACCGACTCGTAGTCGAGGCCCAGTCGCTTGGCGGCGGGCATGCGCAGGTTGTGGTGCACCACGTCGGCCCAGCGGATCAGCGCCTCGAGCGCGGGCCGCGCGTCGGGCGACTTGAGGTCGAGCGCGACGCTGCGCTTGCCCCGCTGGCACCCGATGAACGACCATTCGACGTGGCGCATCGGGTCGCCGGTGGCCGACTCGAGCTTGACGACCTCGGCGCCCATGTCGGCGAGCAGCATCGGTCCGAACGGCCCGGCGAGGAAGTTCCCGAGGTCGAGCACCTTCACGCCTTCGAGCGGCCAGCGCTGGGTGCCGCGCTCGCCGTTCGAGTCGGCCCCTGTGCCCTTCGCGCGGTTCGACGCCTGCCACTCGGCCCGGACCTCGTCGGTGTGCGCACCGAGGTCGGGCGCGGTGCCGCGCACGCGCTGTGGCGGACTGATCGTGAGGGGCAGGCCCGGCACCGTGATGTGCCCGGCGACGGGGTCGTCGATCTCGATCACGTACTCGTTGGCGCGTGACTGCTCGTCGTGGAGGACCTCGCCGAGCGGGACCGCCGGTTGCACCGGCACGTCGTGGGCCCAGAAGTCCTCGAGCCAGTCCTTGCTCGGGCGGCGCTTGAACGCCTCCACGTAGACCTCGCGCGCGTAGCCGGGGCGGAGCGTGCCGGTCTGTTCCGCGGGCAGCATCGCCGGGGAGCCCAGCTCCTCGATCACCTCGTCCATGAGCGGCGACAGCTCGGTGCGCCCCATGTGGTGGATCCAGACACCGTCGCCACACTCGAAGAGCGTCGCCATCGTGTTCGACTTCGGCATGCCCCACTCGAGCGAGGGCGACGGGCGTTCGGCGCGGCGCCAGTGCATCGCCATCGGCCCGAGCGTGCCCTGCACGAGGCTCGTGTGCGCGGGCCCGGCGCGGCCCGTCCGCTGGCGCACGACGAGCCGGGCGACGATGCCCGCGGCCGCGTTGTACACCGCAGCCCAGTTGCCGATCGGCACCCGCAGGAAGATCGGGCCGTCGCGGTAGCCGTACTGCTCGTCGAACACGCCGAGGCGCGCGGCCGCCAGCAGCTCGTCGACCGGTCGGTCGGCGTCGGCGTGGTTGGCGGGCCACGACAGCACCGAGCAGGCGATGAGCTGGGGATGCGCGCGTGCGAGGCGGTCGTCGTCGAGCGCGAGTTCCCGCGCGCGCGCGGGCCCGAAGTTGTGCACGACGACGTCGGCGGCGGCGAGCAACGCGTCGAGCTCCGCCCGACCGTCCTCGCGGTCGACGTCGAGCACGACGCTGCGCTTGCTGCGGTTCCACGTCCGGAAGCCCGGCCGCGCGCGGGACGCCGCGCCGCCCGGGGGCTCGACGGTGACGACGTCGGCACCGGCCTCCGCGAGGAGCAGCGTGGCCACCGGGCCGGCGATGCCGTCGGAGAGGTCGACGATCCGGATGCCGTCGAGGATCCCTGCGTTCGCGCCAGCGGTCATGACGGGCGAAGCTAGTCGTATTCTTTCGACCTGGTCTAGATTCGGCGGGCCCGCGGGGTGCCCGAGTCAGGCGCGCACGGGAAGATGCACATGCCCGACTACCAGTACGTCACGTACGAGTCGCTCGACGACGGCAGCATCGCGCGGATCATGATGAACCGGCCCGAGAGCCGGAACGCGCAGAGCCGCGGCCTGCTCGTCGAGCTCGGTGACGCGTTCCTCGCCGCGGAGGCCGACGACCGGGTGCGGGTCGTCATCCTCGGCGGCACCGGCCCCACCTTCTCGTCGGGACACGACCTGGGCACGAAGGAGGCGCTCGCGGAGCTCGACCCCGGCCCCGGGCAGCACGTCACCGCGCGGATCAACGGCGGTACCCGCAAGGGCGCCGAGCACAACATGCTCCAGGAATGGCACTACTTCTTCGAGAACACGAAGCGGTGGCGCGATCTCCGCAAGATCACCGTCGCGCAGGTGCAAGGAGCCGTGTACGCCGCCGGGCTCATGTTGATGTGGGCGTGCGACCTCATCGTGGCCGCCGACGACGCCCGGTTCGCCGACGTCGTCGGCACCCGCATGGGCATGTGCGGCCTCGAGTACTTCGCGCATCCGTGGGAGTTCGGGCCCCGGAAGACCAAGGAGCTCATGCTCACCGGTGACGGGATCGACGCCGAGGAAGCGCACCGCCTGGGCATGGTGAGCAAGGTCTTCCCTGCTCACGAGCTGAGCGACCGCGCTCTCGAGTTCGCCCGGCGCCTCGCGGCCGTGCCCACGATGACAGCGTTCCTCGTCAAGGAGTCGGTGAACCAGACCGTGGACGCCATGGGATTCACCAACGCGTTGGCAGCCTGCTTCACGATCCACCAGCTCAACCACGCACACTGGGCGCAGGTGCACGGCGGCGGCGCGCTCGTCGCCCTGCCCGAAGACGGCGTCCCGTCTTGGAAGGACGCGCCTCCGGTGGCGCTCGCGATCAGGGAAGAAGTCCGCTCGTCGGCTTGAAACGAGGCCTCATGGAAGAACACGTGACCACGGAGGAGACGACCGAGGGCAGCGGCGTCCCGCTCGACTACGACAGTTACGACGCGATGGCCGCCGACGACGCGGCGCACCCCCAGTACCACTACAAGGAGCTGCTCGAGCAGGCCGCGGTCCACCGCACCGGCGGCGGCAGCGTGATGGTCGCGAGCCGGGCCGCAGTCGACGAAGTGTTCCAGGACCCGAAGCGCTTCTCGTCGGCCGCGTTCGGTGGCGTGTCGCTCGGCAACGTGCGACCGCTCATCCCGCTCTCGGTCGACCCGCCGAATCACTCGAAGTACCGCAAGCTGCTCGACCCGCTGTTCGCCCCGAAGCGCATGGACGCGGCAGAGCCCGACATCGCGGCGCGCGTCAACCACTTCATGGACATGTTCGCCGACCGCGGCGAGTGCCACTTCACGGACGAGTTCGCGGTGCCGTTCCCGTCGTCGGTGTTCCTCGGGCTGATGGGCCTGCCGTGGGACGAGCTCGACGCGATGCTCCGCATGAAGGACGGCATCATCCGCCCGGGCGGGTTCGAGCTCACCATGGAAGAGCGCCAGGAGCGGATGAACCAGAACGGACAGGACATCTACGCCTTCTTCAACGCGATCCTCGACGAACGCGAGCAGAACCCGCGGGACGACATCCTCACGCAGTTCCTCGACGCCAAGGTCGACGGCGAACAGCTCACGCGCGAGGAGATCCTCGACATCTGCTTCCTGTTCCTGCTGGCCGGGCTCGACACCGTCACCGACTCGCTCACGTGCTCGTTCGCGTACCTCGCGCAGCATCCCGAGCACCGGCAGCAGATCGTCGACGACCCGTCGATCATCCCGTCGGCGGTGGAGGAGCTGCTGCGGTGGGAGTCGCCGGTGCCGGGAGTGCCGCGCTTCTGCACCGAGGACACCGAGGTCGCCGGTTGCCCGATCAAGAAGGGCGACTCGATCGGCGTCAGCGTGGGAGCCGCCAACGTCGACACCGAGGAGTTCCCCGACGCGTTCGACGTGCGCTTCGACCGCGAGGTGAACCGCCATCTCGCGTTCGGCGGCGGCGTACACCGGTGTCTCGGGTCTCACCTCGCGCGCCGCGAGCTGCGCGTCGTGCTGCGCGAGTGGCACCGCCGCATCCCGGAGTACGAACTGAAGCCCGGCATCGACCTCCACTACGTGACGGGCCTCCGCTCGGTCGAGAACCTCGAGCTGGTCTGGCCCACGTAGCCGCGCCACACCAACCGAACTTGCGTCAGTGACAGACGCTATACGTCGGTCACTGACGCAAGTTCGGGAGGGGAGCGGGGGCGGGGTCAGTGCAACGTCCAGCCGCCGGAGCCGTCGCGGTTCCAGCCGCTCGACGCCCACGAGCCGCCGTCGACGTTCAGCGTCGTGCCCGTGATGTAGCCACCCAACGACGAGCACAGGAAGACCGCGACGCCCGCGCAGTCCTCGACCACACCTTCCCGGCGCAACGGGAGGTAGACGTCGGCCGCGGTCGACGGGAAGTCGACCCAGGTGGACGGGTCGACGGGGCCGGTCCGGTTGCCGCGCAGCCCCGGCGTCGTCGTGAGGTCGGGAGCGATGGCGTTCACGCGGATGTCGTACTCGCCCAGCTCGACGGCAAGCGTGCGCGTGAAGTTGATCATGCCGGCCTTGCACGCCGCGTACACGGAGTACATCGGCGCGGCGCGGAAGCCCTCGATGCTCGTGACGTTGACGATCGACCCGCCGCCGCTCTCGATCATGTGCGGCACCGTCGCCGAGGTCGCCGCGAGCATGCTCACGAGGTTGATGTCGATGTGGCGCCGCCAGCTGCGTTCGCTCTGGTCGACGAACTTGGCGCCGCGCACCCCGCCCGCGTTGTTCACGAGGATGTCGATCCTCCCGAAGCGCTCGTGCGTCCGCGCGATCGCGGCGCGGATCTGGTCGGTGTCCATCACGTCGGTGGGGAGCGCGAGGCCCGTCCGGCCGAGCTCGCCGATGGCCTCGACCGCCCGCTCGGTCCGCTCGGGCACGATGTCGAGCACGGCGACGTCGGCGCCGAACTTGGCCAGCCCGAGCGCGATCCCCATGCCGATCCCGCCGCCACCGCCGGTGACGACGGCGACCTGGTCGGTGAGCAGGATGTCGGACGGGTCCAGCCGAGTGTGGAACGGGTCCTTGGCGATCTCGATCGCCTCGTCGCGCGTCAGCTTCTCCATGGCGGCGGAGCCTAACGATCAGAGGAGAAGCGGTGCCGTGACGACTGCACCGCAACTTGCGTCACCAACCGACGTATGGCGCCGGTTGGTGACGCAAGTTCCGGGGGAGGGGGGGTCAGCCGATGCCGTACAGCGCGATCGCGCTCTCGCTGGTGATGGCCTGCTTCTGCTCGAAGCTCAGGCCCTCGAGCGCTTCGGCGAGCTCCTCGGTGACGCCGGGGAACTTGGCGTCGGGGTGCGGGTAGTCGGACGCCCAGATGATCCGGTCGGCGCCGACGAGCGGCGACTGCGCGGTCATCGCGAGCATCGCCTCGTCGGGGTCGAAGCTGATCCAGCACTGCCGCTTCATGTACTCCGATGGCAGCATGGACAGGTCGGTGACCTCCCACTGGAACTTCTTGCAGTGGTGGTCGAGCCGCTCGAGCCAGGGCACGATCCACCCGCCGTTCGCCTCGAGGAAGATGAACTTGGCGTCGGGGAAGCGCTCGCACACGCCGCCGGCGAGCAGGTACGCGATGCAGCTCATCACGTCGACGGGGTTGGCGATCGCCTGGGTGAACAGCACGCTCGTGCGCTGCATCGGGTCCGGGCTCTGCGCGCCCTCGTCGCCGAGCTGTACGAAGCGGTTCGGGTCCCAGTTGTCGGCGTAGCTCCCGTCGGGGTTGCGGGGTCGCCCGAGACGGAGACCCACGCACGCGCCCGGCAGGTCGGGCGCGAGGAACGGGTGCAGTGCGATCGGGAGGCCGGTGTCGGACGCGGCCTGCCAGATCGGGTCGTACACGGGGTCGTTGAACGGACGCCAGTCGACCGACGGGTTCGGGCGCATGAACACCGACACCATGCCCGGCATCTCCGCCACGCGGCGGATCTCGGCCGCGACCCGCGTGACGTCGTCGGGCTCGTGCATCGGGGGCACCGCGCCGGCGCCGAACAGACGCCCTTCACCTTCCTGGGTGTGGTCGGAGCACCAGTCGTTGTACGCTCGCGCCTGCGCCTCCGCGAAGTCGATGTCGTGCATGCTCTGCAGCCCGAGCAGCATCGTGGGGTAGAGGACGGCGAGGTCGATGCCGTCGGTGTCCATGTCCTGGAGACGCGCCTTGGCGTTGTAGGCGGCGGGACGAACCTCCGTGTACCGCAGCTCGCCGCGGAAGGACTTGGCGCGGTCCTCGTCGCTCAACCCTGCAGTGCCGGCCGCCGCCATGAAGTTGGCCGGCGTGACGCTGCCGTCGTAGTGCAGCCACTCGACGCCCTGCTCGTCGGTCTCGATGTGCCAGATCCGGTCGCGGTACTTCGCGGGCGCGTAGTCGAGCATCCCGGTGGGGTGCTCGAGGATGTGCCCGTCGGAGTCGATGTAGCGGAGCCCTTCGGTGGTGGTCATGGCGTCTCCCGGATCGCGAGGCAGCTGTCGGGCACAAAGTTACGCCCTGCCTCGTCGGAACACCACGAGCCGCCCGGTCAGGACGCCGCGGCCGGCGAGTGTGCGCTCGCCGGCGGCGATCGCGTCCTAACCGTCGGGGAGGATCTGGTACAGCGGGTTGAGCATCGCGAGATGCCCGCGGTCCTCGCCGATCGCGCCCTCGGCGACGAGCCGGGTGCCGACCGCGATGCCTGCGATGTTCTTGCGCCCGAGGAAGACGAGCACGATCCCACCGGTCTCGTCGGTCAGCGTGCACTCGAGGTTGCCGACGCCGGCCTGTGCGTGCACCCGGACGCTGCTGACGCGGCCTGCGACTCGTGCGCGCTGGCGGTACGCGAGATCGGCGATCCGCACCCGGTCGTCCGGGAGCGTGCCGTGCACGCCGACGGCGTCGGGCGCGGCCTTGCCGTTCCCGTTCTTCCCGTTCTTGCCGGTGCGCCCGACCGGCGTGAGCACGCGCTTCGCGAGCTCGTGGCGACGAGAGTGCCCGGTCGGCCGCGGGTGGGAACCGAGGTGGTAGGGCACGATCGTGACGTTGGCGTGCGGCAGCCCCGCGAGCGCCTCGGTGATCGCGTTCGCGGTGCGGTCGTGCAACAGGCGGTGCCACACGTGCGTGTACTGGCGGCGCGGGATCAGCACGCTCACCTCGGTCTCCCCGTTGGCGAGCGCGCTCGCCACCAGCTCGGCCGCGGCCTTGGGGATCCGCCGGTCGGGGCACTCGACGATGTCGAGCGGCAGCCGCGCGAGCCCGAGCTCGCGCCACGCGTTGCTCAAGTCCTCGGTCTTGATGGGATCGAGGTCGAAGTGAACGGCGCGCAGGTCGTCGGGTGTGAGCGTGCGCGCGTACTGGATGGCGCGCGACGCCGCGGCGTCGAGTTGGTCGATGAGGACGAACACCGCGTGGCGCTTGAGGATCGGGGCCTTCGCGATCCTGGGCGCGTCCTCCTTCAGCTCCTCGGCTTCGTCCTCGTACTGCCGGTTCAGCCGCACCAGGCCGGCGACCATGATCGGGACGAGGAGGATGATGAACCACGCGCCCTCGGCGAACTTCGTGACCGCGATCACGATGCACACGAGCGCCGAGAGAGCGGCGCCGATGCCGTTCACGAGCAGCCCGTAGTGCCAGTGCGGCTCGCGGTGCGTGAGATGGTGTTTCGCCATCCCTGCTTGCGACAGCGTGAAGCTCGTGAAGACGCCGATCGCGTACAGCGGGATGAGGCGCGACACCTCGGCACCCGTGATGAGCAGCACGACGATCGCGGTCGCGGCGAGGAAGATGATGCCGTTCGAGAACACGAGCCGGTGGCCGCGCTTCGTGAGCTGGCGCGGCATGAAGTTGTCCTCGGCGTGGAAGCTGGCGAGCCGAGGGAAGTCGGCGAAGCTCGTGTTGGCGGCGAGCACGAGGATGAGCATCGTGCCGGCCTGCAACGCGTAGAAGAGCACGTTGCCCATCGCACCGCCGCCGTAGACCGCCTTGCCGATCTGGCTGATGACGGTGGGTGTGCCGTTCTCGTACACGCCGGGGTGGACCCTCGACGCCAGGATCGACAGCCCGAGGAACATCGCGCCGAGGGTGCTGCCCATGATCACGAGCGTGATGCGGGCGTTCTTCCACGACGGTTCCCGGAACGCGGGCACGCCGTTGGAGATCGCCTCCACGCCGGTGACCGCAGCGCCGCCCGACGCGAACGCGTGGAGCACGACGTAGAGGGTGGCTCCGTAGAAGAGGCCGCTGCTCGGGCTCCCGATGTTCACGAGTCCCGAGTGGTGCAACGAGTCGACGGGCAGGTTCCCGAGAAACATCTTCACGAAGCCGATGCCGAGGAGCAGCACCATGTTCCCGATGAAGAAGTAGGTGGGCGTCGCGAACAACCGGCCCGACTCGCGCACACCCCGGAGGTTCCCGTAGGCGATGAGCACGACGAACGCGATGGAGATCGGGACGGTGTAGGCCGTCAATCCCGAGAAGGCCGACGCCAGCGCGGCGGTCCCCGCCGCCACCGAGACCGCCACGGTGAGCACGTAGTCGGTGAGGAGCGCGACACCGGCGACCTGGGCGGGCAGCAACCCGAAGTTGTCGCGGGTGACGATGTACGCGCCGCCGGCCGTCGGGTAGGCCTTGATCGTCTGGAGGTACGAGAGGATCAGGAACGCGAGCACGACGAGGAGCGCGATCGTGATCGGCACGACCATCGCGAACGCCGCAATCCCCACGACGGGCAGGAGCACGCGCAAGATCTCTTCGGTCGCGTACGCCGACGACGACAGGTTGTCGGACGCGAACACCGCGAGTGCCGTCGGTTTGCCCAGCCGCTCGTGCGGGAGTTGCGACGTCGCGAGCGCCGGACCGAGGAGGCGGTTCTTGACGCGGTAGAGCCGCGGCTCCGGTGGCGTGACCGCGAGGGGGATCGCGGTGGGTGCGGAGCGCGGCAGCTCAGGGGCCGCGACAGGCTGTTCGGTCGTGGTCACACATCACGTCTATGGCACGCCGCGCGCGACTGCAACGCGGCTAACGCGATCCTGACGCGCAACTGGGCGGTCTTGACGTGTTCTTAACGGCTGTGCGCGAGGGCGGTACCGAGACGGTCGGCGAGCGCCACGGCCAGCGCACGTCGGTCCGCACCGATGCCGGACACGGTCCGGCCGCGGCCGAGATCGAGCACGAAGCGCCCCTGCTCCTCGCCGTCGCCGAACACGGGGAGCGCGACGAGGCTCGACGGCGCGGGGTCCATTGCCGAGATCCCCGACTCGTCGCCCCACACGGTCACGCGTCCGTGGCCGACGGTGGGCAGGGTGACCGCGAACGGCGGGCGCTCGAACCAGCAACTGTCGATGTCGAGGAGGTCGGTCAACTCCGTCTCGGCGACGCGAATGAGATGTCCGGGTGGTTCGCCGCCCGCGCCGAGCTGCGCGTATCGCTGCATCCGCCGCACGTCCTGGTCACGTTCGAACGCCACCTGTTGGGCACGGCGGCTCCGGACCACGATCTCGCCGACGACCAGCCCTACCACGAGCAGGAGGATGGTGGTCTCGATGTCGTCACGCGCGTTGATCGTGAAGGAGTAATAGGGACGCGTGAAGAAGAAGTCGAACGACGCGGCAGCGATGAGGGCCGCGACCGCGCCGCCGACGCGCCCGCCGACGATCGCGGCGACCAGCACGACCACGACGAGCACGAGCGTCACGTTGGCGGGAGCGATCTCGTCACGGAGCGGGAGCAGCGCGACCGCGACCGCCAACGGAGAGCAGGCGACGAGCCATGTCCACGGTCGCATACCCGCTTGTACCCGGGCGAACCGGCGTTGGCAAGTCGTCTTGACGTGCTCTTGACGCTGACCGTCGTCGTCAGCTGCCCGCTTCGCTCCTGAGTGCGCGGAGGTGCAAGCGGCAGAGGTCGCGTACGAGCGTCTCCCGGTCGCCCCAGGGAAACGCGGCGAGCGAGATCAGGAGCGACGTGATGCCGTGCATTCCCGTCCAGAGGAAGATCGCCCCTTGGAGCGCGTCGAGGTCGGCGCGGAGACCACCGTTGTCGATCGCACGCTGCACGGCGGCCACGAGGTGGTTGAACGCGGTGGTCCCGGCCTTCTCGACCATGTCGGTGTGACGGTCGACGAGGGTGGAGCGGCCCATGAACATGATGCGATAGGCCTCGGGGTGCTCGAGTCCGAAGCGCACGTACTCCTCGGCGCGGCGTTCGAGCGCAACGACTGGATCCGTGGCGGTCGCGCCGGCCGCCTCGAGCGCCTCGTCGAACCGCGCGAACTGGCGGTCGCACACCGCGAACAACAACGTCTCCTTGTCGGGGAAGTGCAAGTAGATCGACGGCGGTGTGACGCCCACGGCGTCGGCGATGGAGCGGATCGACACGTCGTCCTCGTTCCCGGTCTCGACGAGCAGTCGCTCGGCCGCGACGAGGATCTGCGCGCGGAGGAGCTCACCCTCGCCGCGGCGGGCGCGGGTGCGCGCACCCGCCGCGGTACCGGGATCGAAGAAGCGTGGGTTCATGAGACCTGCACGGGCTCCCGTTCGCGTTCCTGCTCGTCGGGTTGCGACGCCCCGCTGTCGGAGGACGCTACCGCGGGAGGGGGCTCGGTCTCGGAGATCCCGAAGCGGTCGTAGACCCATCGGAGCGGACGCGGCGCCCACCAGTTCGCCTCGCCCATCAGCGCCATGAAGGCCGGCACCAGCGTGGCGCGGATGACGAACGCGTCCATGAGCACGGCGAGCGCGAGGCCGATGCCGAACAGCTTCATGAACGCGACGCCCGAGGTCGCAAAGGCGATGAAGACGACGCTGATGAGCACGGCGGCCGCCGTGACGATCCGGCCGGTTCGCTCGAGCCCGACGGCGACGGAGGTCCGGTTGTCGTGGGTCCGGTCGTGCTCCTCCTTGATCCGTGAGAGCAAGAAGACCTCGTAGTCCATCGAGAGCCCGAACGCGACGCAGAACATGAGGATCGGCATGGTCGCGGCGAGCGAGCCGGTGGCGGTGAAGTCGAGCACACCCGACAGGTGGCCCTCCTGGAAGATCCAGACCATCGCTCCGAACGTCGCGGTGAGGCTCAGGATGTTCAGGACCAGGGCCTTGATCGGCACGAGCACGCTGCCGAACATCAGGAACAGGAGCACGAACGTCGCGAGCGCGATCCAGAGCCCGGCCCACGGCATGCTCTCGAACAGCGCGTGCTTGCTGTCGACGAGCTGGGCCGGCTGGCCGGCGACGAGGACGCGCCCGAGGGGCGAGGCCGTGTCGCGGACGTCGTGCGTGAGCTGCTCGCCTGCGGCCGACAGGGGTTCGACCGAGGGCACCACGTTCAACCACGTGCCCCGAGCGGCCGCGAAACGCGCGGTGGCCTCGTCGGGGACCGGCACCTGCCGGCCGTCGACGAACGAGCCGGTGAGCGCGTCGACGCGTGCGACGCCGTGCAGTCGCGACAGCGACGTCGCGTACGCGGTGATCGCGTTCTCGTGCGCCCGCGGATCGCCGAGATCGGGTGCCACCACCTCGAGGGCGCCCGTCTCGTTGGAGGTGAAATTGGCCCGGATCTGGTCCTGGACGTGGCGCGTCGACACGCTGCTCGACAGCACCCGGTCGTCGGGGAGCCCGATCTGGAGCCGGAGGAACGGCGTGCCCAGCAGGAGGAGGAACAGCACGACGGCGGTGGCGATCGGCAGTGGGCGCCGCATCACGACGGTGGCGACCCGGTGCCAGGCGCCCTCGCCGACCGGCTTCGGCTCGCGGTGGCGGAAGAGCCGGAGCGAGTCGACGCGCCGGCCGAGCACCGCGAGCAGCGCGGGGAGCACCACGACGGCCCCGAGACCGGCGAGCAGCGCCACCGCCACGCCCGCGTACGCGAACGACCGCAGGAACGCCATCGGGAAGATCCAGAGCGCGAGCAGCGCCACCGCGACGGTGAAGGCTCCGCCGGCGGCGGTACGCCCGGCCGTCTCGACGGTGCGGACCACCGCGTCGTGCGGCTCCAATCCCTTGCGGAGCTCTTCTCGGAACCGCGAGACGACGAAGAGGCTGTAGTCGATCGCCAGTCCGAGGCCGAGCGCGGTCGCGAGGTTCAGCGAGTACACGGACACGTCGGTGACAGCGGACACCAGGTAGAGGGCGAGGAACGAGCCGGCGATCGCCAGCACGCCCACGAGGAGTGGGAGGCCGGCGGCCACGAGGCTGCCGAACACCACGACGAGGAGCACCAGCGTGATCGGGAACGCGATGCCCTCGGCGCGCCGCAGGTCGTTCTTGATCGTGTCGCCGACCTGTCGGAAGACCTCGGCACGGCCGCCCACCCCGACGTTCACGACCGGTGTGTCGCGGGTGAAGCGGGGCGAGAGCTTCGTGACCACGTCGTTCACGTGGTCGTCACTGCCACCGATGACACCGAGCACGAGGGCCTGGCGACCGTCCTTGCTCGAGAGCGGCGGGACGTCGCCGAGGCTCCAGTACGACACGACCTGCCGTACGTCGGGCTGGCGGGCCAGCTCGGCGGTGAGCCGGCGGCCGGCGGCGGCGGTCGCGGCGTCGTCGACCGACCCGTGCTTGGCCGTCACGAGCAGGAGTACGTTCGGGTACTCGGTCGAGAAGTCGCGCTGGAGTAGCGCCGCGGCCCGCTCGGACTCCGACCGGGGATCCTGGAAACCGCCCGAGGTGAGGCGGTCGGCGACCCCGCCCGCCACCACGAAGGAGATGACGACGAAGAGAACGGCGGCGACGAGGATCGACTTCCGGTGGCGGACGGTGAAGTGTCCGAGTCGGCTGAACATGGGGGGCCTCCCGCCTCTGACGGTCGATAGCTTAACCTAGATAAGTTAACGATGGAATGCAAGTTCGGGATTGGTTGCGGGCCAAATCGCCCGGCAGTACCGTCCGCCGGCGGGCCGACACGGGGGCCCGCGACCCGGTTGCCCGGAGTGCACCGGGGGTCACTCGGGGTTGCGGAGCGGTGAGGTTGGAGGTGGTGGTCGGTGCAGGACTTCTCCGGCAAGGTCGCGGTGGTCACGGGCGGGGCGAGCGGCATCGGGGCCGGCCTCGTGGAGGCGCTGCTCCAGGAGGGCGCCCGGGTGGTCGTCGCCGACGTGGAGCAGGCGGTGCTCGACGAGACCCTCGCCCTCCTCGAGGGGAAGGGCGAGGTGTCGGGCGTCGTCACCGACGTGTCGAGGCCCGGCTCCGTGGAGGCGTGCGCGCAGCAGGTCTACGACCGCTACGGCGTGTGCCACCTCCTCTTCAACAACGCGGGCGTCGGCGGCGGCGGCGTGGCGAAGCCCTGGAACTGGACGCCCAACGACTGGACCTGGTGCTTCGGCGTGAACGTCTTCGGCGTCGGCCACTGCGTCGCCGCGTTCGTGCCGCGGATGATCGCGGGTGGGGAGGAGGGGTGGATCGTGAACACGTCGTCCGGCGACGGCGGGTTCCAGCCGCTCCCCGACCTCGGTGTGTACGCGGCGTCGAAGGCCGCGGTCTCCACCTACACCGAGTCGCTCGCCAACTCACTGATCAACGAGGCCACCAAGTTGCGCGCGGCGGTGTTCTACCCGGGCGGCAACGGCCTGCTCGAGACGCGGCTCTGGAACAGCGGCCGCAACCGCCCGGCCGAGCTCCAGCGTGAGCACCCGCACGTCGACCAGCAATGGGACTACCAGGAGCACAAGAAGCAGATGGAGGAGCGCGGCGTGCGAGTGGCCGACCTCGTCGAGCTCGGCCACTCGGTGCTGCAAGGGATACGCGACGGCAAATTCATCATCCAGCTCGGCGTCGAGTCGAGTGGCGAGCTCATGATGCAGCGCGCGGAGAAGATCGGACACGGCGAGCTCCCCACCATCAAGCGCGGCGGCGCCTTCGAGTGAGCGCGGCGAGGAGGATCCTTCCATGACGACCATCTACTACGAGTCCGACGGCGACCTGGCGGCGATCGCGGGCGAGCGCATCGCCGTCGTGGGCTACGGCAACCAAGGCCGGTCGTGGGCGCTCAACCTGCGCGACAGCGGGTGCCGGCCGAGTGTGTGCGTCCGGCGGGACGACACGCGTGAGCGGGCGATCGCCGACGGCTTCGAAGCGCACGACCTCGAGGCGGCGAGCGACGCCGACATCATCTGCATCCTCGTGCCCGATGACATCGTGCCGCTCCTCCCGATCGAACCGCGCGCCGACTCGTGCGTGATCGTCGCGAGCGGGTACACGCTCGCGTTCGACCGGCTCGACCCGCCGGGCGACGTGGGCATGGTCGCGCCCCGCATGCTCGGGCCCGAGGTGCGCCTCTGCTACGAGGAGGGCGTCGGCTTCATCACTGCCGTCGGTGTGCACCGCGACCGGACCGGGCGCGCCCTGGCACGCGTGTTGGGAATCGCGCGGGCGATCGGCGGGCTGCGCCAGGGGGCGATCGAGATGACGCCCATGCAGGAAGCCGTGCTCGACCTCGGGGTGGAGCAGGTGCTCTCGCCGGCGCTCAGTGCCGTGAACAACGCCTTCGTCACGACGATGATCGAGCACGGCATCCCGAACGAGGCGATCGTCACCGAGCTCGTGCTGTCGGGAGAGGTGGAGCGCACGTACCGCCTGATGCGCGAGGTGGGGTACGCGGTCCAGTCCGAGTTCCACTCGCCGACGTCGCAGTACGGCCAGCTCACCCGGCGCGGGAGCTACGACCATCTCGACTTCATGCCGAAGATGCGCGAGCTCGCCGACGACATCGAGAGCGGCCGCTTCGCCGACGAGTGGGACGCCGAGCGCGACGCCGGCTACCCGAAGCTGACCTCGCTCAAGGAGCGGTACGCGGGCCCGGCGATGCGCGAGTACGACGCCGAGCTGCGCCGTCGTCTCGGTCCGGGCGTCGCCCGCGACTAACCGGGATCGGTCTGGGCGTGGATGACGGTGCCGGTGAACGCCACGCGCAACTCGTCGTCGTGCAGTTCGGGCGAGAAGCCGGTGGGCGCGCCTCCCGCGAGCTCGTCCTGTAGCCGGGCCATCACCGCGTCGCGGTCCGCGACGTCGGTGAGCATGACGTCGATGGGGAAGACCGACGTGTTCGTAGTGCCGTGCGTCAACGGGCCGACGACCCGCGCCATGAGCTCGGCGAGCTCCTGCTCGAGGAGGGCGCGAGCGTGCGAGGGATCCATGGCGGTGTGCAGCTCGTCGAACGCGACGCGGACGCCGTCGTTCGGCACCACCATGTCGGACACGACGACCCGCCCACCCGGACGGCACACGCGCGCCATCTCGCGCATCGGCGGTTCGGGATCGGGGAAGTGGTGGACCGAGCTGCGGCAGACCACGAGATCGAACGAGTCGTCGACGAAGGGCAGGTCGTTGGCGTTGCCTCGTTGCAGCAGCACGTTGCCGACGGCGGTTCCGCGCAGGCGGTCGTTCCCGAGGTCGAGGAGCACCTGCGTGAGGTCGATCCCCACTACCTGGCGGACGTACGGCGCGAGGGCCTCCGCGACGTGTCCGGCGCCGCACGCGACGTCGAGCAGGATCATGTCGGCGTCGAGCGGCTCGACCCACGAGACGGTCGACTCGGCCCGCATCGCAAAGATCGCGTCCGGCCCCGCGAAGAGCGCGGTCTGGCGCTCGAACGAGCGACGCACCAGTTCGTCGTGGCTGATGGCGTCCACGCCGCGCGCTACGGATCGAGCCGCGGTGGGAGGCCGAACAGCGGGAAGAGGCGGGCGGTGTCGAGGAAGAACGTGAGCTCCTGCACTCGGTCGTCGCGGATCTCGACGACCTGCAGCGACCACGGGTCGTGACCGCCGGGGCGCACCGTGCTCGGGCGGTACTGGCCGAACGCGGGCCGACCGTTGGCGCGGACGGGCACGAGACGCGACCCCCGGCAGCCCGCACCCGGTCCAACCCAGAACTGCACCATCTCGGACCGTCCCTGGAGCCACTGCTCGTACGGAGGCATCGACTGCATGGCGTCCTGGTGGAGGAGCGACGTGAGCGCGTCCATGTCGTAACGCTCGAACGCGTCGACATACCGTTCGAGCAGGTCGCGCTGCGTGTCGTCCATCATGTGTGCCGGGGCGTCAGCGACCGTGGCTGCGACGTCGCGCGTCGCAAGTGTCGAGCGCGCTCGCTGCAGCGCGCTGTTGACCGACGCGTCACTCGTACCGAGGAGCTCGGCGACCTCGGTCGCCTGCCACCGCACGACGTCGCGCAGGATGAGGACCGCCCGCTGCTTGGGCGGGAGGAGCTGGAGCGCGGCGACGAAGGCGAGGCGGATGGTCTCGCGTTCGACCGCGCGTTCGGCGGGGTCGGCGTCGGCCGAGAGCACGCGGCCGTCGGGGACGGGCTCGATCCAGGTGACCTCGGGGAGCTGCGACAGGGGCGAGTCGGCCGCCGACGGCCCGGCCAGGTCCATCGGCCGGGCGCGCCGCTGCCGGCTGCCGAGCATGTCGAGGCAGACGTTGGTGGCGATGCGGTAGAGCCACGTGCGGAGGGCGGCGCGGCCCTCGAACCGGTCGATGCCCCGCCATGCCCGTACGAGCGTCTCCTGCACTGCGTCCTCGGCCTCGAACGCGGAGCCGAGCATGCGATAGCAGTGGCCGGTGAGCTCGGCGCGGTGGCGCTCCAGCTCCGGCTCGAACGCCGCCGCGGTCTCGTCGGTCGCGGTGGTATCCGTCACGGCGCACATCGTAGAAGCAACCGTCGGCGGGACGGGTAGCCTCTCGGGCGGGTCGTGACTGGCGTTGCGAGGTGGAATCGACCACCGGGGAGCGACCTCGAGATGCGAAGCCGAACGCCTGGGCCGTTGCCGAGTTCGACGAGCAAGGAGCCCACGATGACCGCCGGCACGCTCCTGCACGACTACCTCACCCGGTTCGGGATCGACACCGAACCGCTCTCGCTCGAGACCGTCGCGTTCGCGGCCGCGCTCGACACGATCGGGCAGGTCGACCCCGAGGTCGCCGGCGCGGTGCTGCAGGAACTGTCCGACCAGCGCACGCACCTCAAGCTGATCGCGAGCGAGAACTTCGCCAGCCCCGCGGTGTTGCTGGCCATGGGGAACTGGTTGAGCGACAAGTACGCGGAGGGCGCGCCCGGGCACCGCCTCTACGCAGGTTGTGACAACGTCGACACCGTCGAGTCGCGCGCCGACGAGTTGGCCCGCGCGCTGTTCGGCGCCGACCACGCGTACGCGCAGCCGCACAGCGGGATCGACGCCAACCTCGTCGCCTTCTGGTCGATCCTGTCGCAGCGCGTCGAAGCGCCCGCGCTCGAGCGGCTGGATGTCGGGCACGTCAACGACCTCGGCGACGACGACTGGGAGCGGCTCCGCACGGAGCTCGGTAACCAGACGCTGCTCGGCATGGCGCTCCAGTCGGGCGGCCATCTCACGCACGGCTTCCGGCCGAACATCTCGGGCAAGCTGTTCCGCCACCGCTCGTACGGTGTGGACCCGGACACGTTCCTGCTCGACTACGACGAGGTCAGGCGGTGCGCGCAGGCGGAGCGGCCGTTGGTGCTGATCGCGGGCTACAGCTCCTACCCCCGGCTCGTGAACTTCGCGGTGATGCGCGAGATCGCCGACGAGGTCGGCGCCACGCTCATGGTCGACATGGCACACTTCGCGGGGCTGGTGGCGGGAAGGGTGCTCACCGGTGACCACGACCCCGTGCCGCACGCGCACGTGGTGACGACCACGACGCACAAGACCTTGCGCGGCCCTCGCGGCGGACTCGTGCTCTGCCGGCGCGAGCTGGCCGAATTCGTCGACCGCGGCTGCCCGTTGGTGCTCGGCGGTCCGCTGCCGCACGTGATGGCGGCGAAGGCGGTCGCGCTCGCCGAGGCCTCGCAGCCGTCGTTCGCCGACTACGCGGCGGCGGTGGTCGAGAACGCGCGCACCCTGGCCGAGGCGCTGGTCGCGCGCGGCGTCCCCGTCGTGACCGGCGGTACCGACAACCATCTCGTGCTCGTCGACGTGCGGAAGTTCGGGCTCAACGGCCGGCAGGCGGAGGCGGCCGTCCGTGCCGCGGGCGTCACGCTGAACCGCAACGTCGTGCCCGACGAGAGCAACGGCGCGTGGTACACGAGCGGCCTGCGCCTCGGTACCCCTGCGGTGACGACGCTCGGGATGCGGGCCGACGAGATGATCGAGATCGCCGACGTGCTCGCAACCGTGCTCCACGAGACTGCACCGGGCGTGATCGCGTCGGGACGAAACCGGGGGAAGCCGTCGCTCGTGCAGTTCCGCCTCGACAAGCAGGTGGCGGGGCAGGCGCGCTCGCGCGTCGCCGACTTGCTGACCGCGCACCCGCTGTACCCGGAAATCGAGCTCTGAAGGGACGGCGCGCGGCCGGGGTCAGACGCGTTTCGTGTCGCGCCGGTAGGCGACCGCGGCCAAGCGGCCGAGGACGACCGTCCACACTGCGATCACCGTCCAACCCTTCGCGCCCCATGCGTTCGCGCCCACCGCGGTGTGCGCGGCCTGCACCAGCCAGTAGGAGGGCAGCAGCTGTACGAGGTCGTGCAGCACCCCGCTCGTCGCGACCGGGCCGTACGCGCCCCCGAGCAGCGCGAGCAGCGCCGTCATCCCGCCGATCGCGGGACCGACCGCCTCCGGTGTGAGCAGGTGGCCGAGGAGGATGCCGAGCACCGCGAACGGCACCAGGCCCACGAGGATGAGTCCCGTCATGGTGAGCCAGCGCCCGACGGACATGTGCACGCCGAGTGCGATGCCCGAGACGTACAGGGCCACGATCGTGAGCGACGCGAGCGCGTACGCGGTGCTGATCTTGGCGCGGAAGTACGCGCGCGTCTTGAGCGGCGTGATGCGGAGTTGGCGGTTCCATCCCACCGAGCGCTCGACCGCGATGCGCGCGCCGCACGACAACATGGCGGCCATCGTCCCCCAGGCCACCATGCCGGTCATGTAGTAGAGGGGGAACGAGAGCCCGCCGAGGGTCTGGTTGCGGTTCGGCGCGGCGACGAGGAGGAACAACGTCAGCGGGAACACGAGCGACAGCAGCATGAACCGCACGTTGCGGAAGGTGCGGACCAGCTCGTAGCGCGTGTACGTGGCCGCGCTCACATCTGCTCGCTCTCTGCGTCGCCGGTCAGCTCGAGGAACGCCTCTTCCAGGCCGGCGCCGCGCACTTCGATGTCGTGAGCTTCCGGGTAGCGGGCGAGCAACGCTCGCAGCGCGGCATCGGAGTCGGCGCACGTGAGCAGCACCGCGTCGCCCCGCGGCTCGGCGCCCGACACGCCGGGCAGCGTCGCGAGCTCGTCGACGCGAGCGCTCGGGACGGTGGCCCGGATCGTGCGCATGCTCACCGACGCCTTGATCTCGTTCGACGGGCCGTCGGCCACGATCTGCCCGTTCGCCATCAGGATGATGCGGTCGGCGTACTCGTCGGCCTCTTCGAGGTAGTGCGTGGCGAAGAGCAGGGTCTTCTGGCCGGCGACGAAGTCGCGCATCATCGACCAGAACCGGCGCCGGGTCTCGACGTCGAGCGCGACGGTGGGCTCGTCGAGCACGAGCAGCTCGGGGTCGGAGACGAGCGCGACGGCGAGCCGCACGCGCTGCGTCTGGCCACCCGACAGCCGCTGGGTGCGGCGCCCGCCGATGTCGGTGATGCCGGTGCGCGCCATCGTCTCGTCCACATCGGACGCGTGCGGGTACAACGACGCCACCATCGTCACCAGCTCGCGCACCGTGAGGTCGCGGATGAGCGACCCGCCCTGGAGCATCGCGCCGACCGCGCCGGCCCGAACCGCCTCGTCCGGGGTCTTGTCGAACACGCGCACCCGCCCGCGGTCGGGTGGCAGCAACCCGAGCACCATGTCGATGGTGGTGGACTTCCCGGCACCGTTGGGGCCGAGCAGGGCCACCGTCTCGCCCACGGGGATGGCGACGTCGATGCCGCGCACCGCGTGCACGGCGCCGAACGACTTGTCGAGTCCGTTCAGCTCGATGCCGAGAGGCGAGGGCACGAGGAGGATTGTTCCACCCCGACCGCCCTCGGTCGTGCGCGCCGACTCACGTGGTCACTCCGGCCCTCGACATCAGCCGTGATGTACTGCTTCGAGATCGTCTCGGCGTCCTGCGAACGCGCGAAGAGATGTTCGCCGATCGTGAACCTCGATCAGAGTGACGCCCACGACAACGGCCGGCACGGCGGCGACGCGACGCATCTCGATTCCCCCGCATCCTCGAGGTCGGTGGTGCTCTTCGCCGGCGCCCTCGCCGTGGATCACTCGCCGCCGGTGATCTACTTTGACCCCGGGAGGGCACTGAGGATGTCGTCGACGAACATGCCGGTGGGAACGGTGACGTTCCTGTTCACCGATCTCGTCGGCTCGACGCGTCTCTGGGAGGAGCAACCCCACGCGATGCGGGCCGCGCTGACCCGCCACGACGAGATCATCCAGGGCGCGGTCGCCGCGCACGGCGGCTTCGTCGTGAAGGGCACCGGCGACGGGTTCCACGCGGTGTTCACCACCGCGCACGACGCCGTCGACGCCGGCATCGACGCCCAGCGGGCGCTCGCCTCCGAGCGGTGGGAGGGGGTCAACGCGTTGCTCGTCCGGATGGGCGTCCACACCGGGGAGTCGCAGTTCCGCGACGGCGACTACTTCGGCACCGCGCCCAACCGCGCCGCCCGCTTGATGGCGGCCGCGAACGGCGGGCAGCTCCTGGTATCGGACGCCACTGAACGCGTGCTGGGCGACGGTGGCGCGCACGAGTTCCAGCTCCTCGACCTCGGCGAACACCGGCTGCGGGATCTCACCCAGGCATCTCGCATCTTCCAGGTGTGCGCGACCGGCCTCGAACGCGAGTTCGCGCTGGTGCAATCGCTCGACACCCTCCCGAGCAATCTCCCCGTGCAGCTCACGTCGTTCGTCGGACGTGACGCGGAGTTGGCCGACGTGGTCGACATGCTCGGCGACGCCCGACTCGTCACCCTCACCGGCGTCGGCGGGGTCGGGAAGACCCGCCTCGCGTTGCAGGTCGCGGCGGAGGTGCTCGCGCACTACTCCGACGGCGTCTGGTTCTGCGAGCTCGCGGCCGCGAGCGACGGCGAGCTGATGTTCCAGCTCGTCGGCGACGCGCTGGGCGCCCGCGAGCGTGAGAATCGGTCGATGGCCGAGAGCATCGTGGAGTTCCTGCGCGACCGCGAGCTGCTCGTCGTGCTCGACAACTGCGAGCACCTGCTGGCCGACGCGGCGTGGCTGGCGGCGGAGACCTTGCGCCGCTGCCCTGGTGTCCGCATCCTCGCGACGAGTCGCGAGGGGCTTGCGGTGGCCGGCGAACGTCTCGTGGTGTTGCCCTCGCTCGGCGTGCCCTCCTCCTCGTCCGACGCCGC
>DASPTH010000100.1:0-3941 GCA_035623515.1 Acidimicrobiia bacterium | reverse complement strand
CGGTGGAGATCATCATGAACGCGCCGAATCCGGGGGCCGTGCCGCGGATGCCCATGCTCCCGCGGGGCCCGTTCGGGTCGAAGCCGCCGCCGTGCTGGCTCACCGGTAGTCCCGTCTCCACGCACGCGGCCCACACGGGGTCGAGCGCGGGATCGAAGAAGTACCTGCCGTCACGGGTGAGCCCGGGTAGCGCGATCCCGCCGAGGCCGTGCTCCTTCGCCCAGTGGACGTCGTCGACGGCCTGGTCCACGTCGTGGAACGACATCTGCATCTGGCCCCGGCGCCGGTCGGGAGCGAGCGCGCAGAAGTCGACCAGCCAGCGGTTGTACGCCTGACGGCCCGCTTCGCCGAGCTCGGAGCTGCCGGAGGTGGCGAAGTCGTCGAGCCGGTTCAACTGGAACGGCTGACCGTTGGGGAACAGCACCTCGCCCACCACGCCGATCGTGTCGAGCTGCTGCATCCGGAGATCGGAGTCCCACTGCACATCGGGCGGGAACTCGGGGTGCAGGTTGCCCGCGTCGCGGAGCCCCTGCTCCTCGGCCGCCTTCACCTGCTCGTCGTAAGCCTCGAGGTGCTGCTTCGGGATGTACTCGCGGTACTGGCGACGCGACCCCTTGACGTGCCCGTCGACCGAGATGATCGCCGTCTTGCCCATCTCCACTTCCTTCCTCGACTACGCGGAGGTCGTGGCCCTCGCCAGCGAGCTCCGCATGATCGGCGCCTTGGTCTCGTGTTGCATCGTGCGCGTGAGCTCCGAAGCGTCGGCGCGCACGTCGGCCAGCTCGAAGCCGATCCGGTCGATGTGCGGCGCCAGCGCGACGAGATCGAAGCCGTATGCGCGCGCTGCGGTCTCCAACAGAATCTTCTGAACGTCGTCGTCGGTGACACCCGGCGTCGTCAACAGGTTCGCGACCTCGCCCGTCACGCGTTCGAAGATCGACTCGAACTGCGGGTAGTCCACGCCGAACATGGCTGCGTCGGGACCGATCGACACCGACGGGAGCGGACGGCCCTCCGCGTCCTTGCCGACGAGCTCGTCCATCGGGATCTGCACCGGTGAGAACGGCGAGACCCCGACGAAGACGTTCCGCCCGAGGTACTCGCTCGCGTACCGGTCGGTGGTCTCCTCGCGATCCATCGTGCGCGCGAACCCCATCCAGTCACCCGCGGGGTTCACCATGCTGTCCATGTGCTGGAGCGCGGCGACCAGCAGGTACGCCTGGGTCTCGACGTAGGCCACGCGCAGATCCGGGAAGCGGTCGAACACACCGCCGGAGACGAGCATCCAGAGCGAGCGGTTCGAGAAGAACGCGTTCTCCGCCATGACGGTCACCATCGCGGCGAACCCGGCAGGGCCGTAGCCCGGCAGGCTGGCGCCGCCGTGCGCGCTGAGCGGAAGACCGGTCTCGACGCACGCGGCCCAGATCGGATCGAGGTCCGGGTCGACGAACGCGCGGCTCTCGGGCGTGAACTCCGGGATCATGATCCCGCCGAGGCCGTGCTCCTTCGCCCAGTGGATGTCTCGCACGGCGCGGTCGACGTCGAGGAACGACGTCTGCATCTGGCCCCGGCGCCGGTCGGGGGTGAGCGCGCAGAAGTCGACCAGCCAGCGGTTGTAGGCCTGACGGCCCGCCTCCGCGAGCTCGGGGTTGGCGGCGCGCGGATGGTCGTCGAGCGGATTGAGCTGGAACGGCTGGCCGTTCGGGAACAGCACCTCGGCCACCACGCCGATGCGCTCGAGGCTCCCCGTCCGAAGGTCGGAGTCCCACTGCTGCTCCGGAGCGAGATCCGGGTGCAGGTTCCCGGCGTCGGGTGTCTCGGCCTCCTCGGCCGCCTTCACCTGCTCGTCGTACTCCTCGAGGTACTGCTTCGGCAGGTAGTCGCGGTACTCGTTCCGTGAGGCCTTCACGTGCCCGTCGACCGAGATGATGGCCGTCTTGGTCATGTGGTCCTCTCCCGCTCCTCGAGCGCACCCGCAGGCTAACAAAGCACCGCGGGTGGAGACGCGGTGCGCGGCTCAGGGATTCACGATGCGGGCGAACGAGGCGAACATCTCGTCGGCGACCGGTTGGATCTGGTTGTTCTGCACGACCTCCGCGTTGAGCAACACCACGATCGTCGCCTTCTTCGCGGGCAGGTACCACATCTCCGACGTGAAGCCGGGCGCCACGCCGTTGTGGCCCAGCCACCCACTCGCGTTCGCGATGCCGAGTCCGTACGCGACCGTGAGCGGCGCGGTGACACCGGTCTTCGGCAGCGGCGCGAAGGTGATCCCCGTGGGAACGGTCTGGACACGCGCGCGCTGCATCGCAGCAGTGAGGAACCGCCCTGTCGCGTTCTGCGGTGCCCACGCGCGGAGATCGGTGAGGTCCGAGATCATCGCGCCGGCCGCGCCGAGTTGCGACGGGTCGAACGGGTTCGCCGGCGCGTGCTGACCCGGGGCCGCGGCGTAGCCGACCGCGGCCGGAGTGGGAATCGCCGTGGTGGTCGGGTACGACGTGCCGGTGAGCCCCGCCTTGCCGGCCACCCGCTGGAGGAGGGTCGGGATCGCGGTGCCGCTCACGTCCTGGGCGATGATCCCGAGGATCGCGTAGTTGGTGTCGGAGTAGACGAACGTCCCCGGCGCGGCCGCGGGACCCTGCTGCACCGCGAGCGCGACGATCTGCTCGGGTGTGTACGCCTGCGTCGGGTTCGCCGCAACCTGCTGGTCGAGCAACGAGCCGGGCGCGCCTTCGTCGGCGATGCCCGCCGTCATGTTCAGCAGCATCTGCACGGTGATCTCGTTCGCGTTCTGCACCTGCGGCACCCACTGGTCGATGGTGTCGGTCAGGCTCAACTTCCCGGCGGCGACGAGCTGGAGGGCGGCGGTCGCGGTGAGGGTCTTGGTGATGCTGCCGATGCGGAAGTGCGTCGACGAGGTGACCGGCGTCGACAGTTGGTAGCTCGCGGTGCCGACGGTCCGGACGAACGTGCCGGTACCCGGCACGACGACCGCGACCGCGACCCCCGGAACGCCGAGCCGGCGCGCCTGGTTCACCACGTTCTGGAGGCGGGTCTGCACCGCCGCGGAGAACTGCCCGGAACCGGACCGGTGGCTCGCGGCGATCGCCGGTGCCGACGCGAGCGCGCTCGCACCGACGACGACCGTGGCGGCCAGCGCCCGGATCCGCCTCACCTGCCGTTCTCTACTACTCGGGAGGCATCACGCGCCTCGTCGCAGCCGGCGCTCAGGCGCCGCCGGGCACGGTGACGCTCTCGGTGTCGCGGCCCGAGCGGAGGAGCCCCCCGGGGGTCGCGCCCGTGAGCACACCGTCGGCCACGACCTGGGTCCCGTTCGTGAACACGTGCTCGACGCCCGTCGACTCGGTGTACAAGCGGGGCGCACCCCCCGGAAGGTCGAGCCGGGTGCACTCGGTGCCGAACGCCACGGTGTCGGGATCGAAGAGGACGAGGTCGGCGTGCCACCCCTCGACGAGCCGTCCCCGCTCGCGCACTCCGTAGAAGCGCGCGGGAGCGTCGGACAGCAGTTGGACCGCCTCTTCGACGCTCATCCCGCCGTGCGCGCGCACGCTCGCGAGGAGGGAGGTGCTGTAGACGGCGCCGCACATCATGTCGAGGTGCGCGCCGGCGTCGCTGCCGCCGATCATCGTGCGAGGGTCACGCCACACCTCGGTCTGGTACTCCCAACCCTCGGCACTGTCGGCGGGCGCGGGCGGGCGGAGCCCGGTGCGCAGGTCGTCGACGAGCACGACGTCGAGCAGCGCGTCGAAGGGGTCCTGCCCCCGCTCGCTCGCGACGTCGGCGACGGTGCGGCCCTCGTACTGCCGGTTCGACGAGGCGAAGGTCTCCACGATGCTGAGCGCGGGCCAGTTGGCCACGTAGCGCAGCGCGCCGGCCTCGTCGGACGCGGCGCCGGCCGCCAGCCGCCGCCGAACGTCGGG
>DASPTH010000093.1:0-9743 GCA_035623515.1 Acidimicrobiia bacterium | reverse complement strand
CGAGCGCGCCCGCGAACATCCCGACGATGTCGGGGTCGAGGCCGGTGTCGTCGAGGAGCTTCTGCACGAGCGTGTGCGCGGTGGCAGCGTGCTCCGCGTCCGGGTTGGCCGACACGAGGCTCACCTGGAACAGCGCCGTCGGCATCGCGTTCAGCGTGACCGCGTTGGCCTTCACGTACCGCGAGAACGCGTGGCTGTAGTGCCCGACGTGGATGGAGTCGCCGAGCACGACGGCGTCGTACTTCGACACATCCGGCGCCTCGTCGACCGCGACCACGTCGACGGTGTCGCCCGCGGCGCGGAGCACGTCGCCGATCCGGTCGGCGATCCGAGCTGTCTGCCCCTCCGACGTGTGGAACACCACCAGTACCCGGTTGCCCATTGCCTTGTCCATCGGCTCGTCCATGAGGGCAGTCTCACCCGGGACCGGCTGGGACGAAAGCGCCGAAGTGCCCCACACTCGACGGCCCCACACGTATGGAGCCGACGCGGTCGAGCCGTGTGACGTTGTGCCCTGGCGCCGGGACGCGCGGTTGGCCATCATCGCAGGTGCGCCGGCGCGCTCGTTGCAACCAAGCGGGAGACTGCCATGCCGAAGACCGTGCTCGTGCCCCTCGACGGCACCACGGACGCGGAGCACGCGTTGCCGTTCGCGCTCCGGCTCGCCGGGCGATTGGACGCGCCGATGGTGCTGGTGACCGCCCAGCTCGACGGCGACGCCGACGTGCGATGGCTCGAGGCCGCGGTGGAGTCGGTACATCGTGCCGACGTGCGCGCCGAAGTGGTCCGCAGCGCGTCCGTCGCCGACGCCCTGCGCGCCGTCGGTGGGTCGTGCGACGATCCCTTCGTGTGCATGGCCACCCACGCCCGGACCGCGGTCGGCCAGGCGCGGCTCCGGAGCGTTGCCGAAACCGTGGTGCGCACCGTCGAGCTGCCGGCCGTGCTGGTCGGGCCCGACGTCGCTCCCGACCGCGACGTCACCGGCCCGCTGCTCGTGTGCCTCGACGGCTCGGCTGCGTCCGAAGCGATCGTGCCCGTCGCGCGCGAGTGGGCGCACGCGCTCGCGGTGAACGCGGTCGTGGTGCACGTCTTCCACCCTCTCGACGTCGAGACGGCGACCATGCCCGATCGCGTCGTCGGCGCGGCCGTCGAACAGCTCCGCGCCGAGGTCGACGTCGAGACCGTGTTGGTTCGCGGCCGCTCGGTCGACAGCACGATCGCGAGGATCGTGGAGGAGCGCCAACCCGCGCTCGTCGCGATGGCCACCCACGGGCGAACGGGCCTGGGGCGTGTCGTGTTCGGGAGTGTCGCCACGTCGGTCGTGCGCCACAGCCCGTGTCCGGTGCTGGTCGTGCGACCGTCGCCGGAACTGCTCGCCGGGCCGGCACCCCGAACGTGAGCGGAGAGCAGAAGACGAGGAGGTCGCGTGCGCGCGCTGCAGCTGATCGGATTCGGGAAGCCGGCAGAGTTCCGTGACGTCGCCGAGCCCGAACCCGGGCCCGGTGAGGTTCTCGTGCGCGTCGGCGGCGCCGGGGCGTGTCATTCCGACCTGCACCTGATGGACGACTTCGGCGCCGGGATGCTGCCGTGGGAGACGCCCTTCACGCTCGGGCACGAGAACGCCGGGTGGGTCGAGGCGATCGGACCCGGGGTGGACGGTCTCGAGGTCGGCCTGCCGGTCGCGGTCTACGGCCCGTGGGGTTGTGGGCGCTGCCACCGGTGCCGGCAGGGCATGGAGAACTACTGCGAGCGCGCGGCGTCCATCGCGGCGGCCGGAGGCGGGCTCGGTCGCGACGGCGGCATGGCCGCGCTGATGACGGTGAACGCGCGGCACCTGGTGCCGCTCGATTCGCTGGAACCGTTCGAGGCGGCGCCGCTCACCGACGCCGGGCTCACGCCGTACCACGCGATCCGGCGTTCGCTGCCGTTGCTCGGCGCCGGGTCGTTCGCCGTGGTGGTGGGCGCAGGCGGGCTGGGCCACATGGCCGTGCAGATCCTGAGCGCGTGCACACCGACGACCGTGATCGCGATCGACCAGCGGGAGGACGCGCTCTCACTCGTGCGCGACGTGGGCGCTTCGCACACAGTGGTCACCGGTGCCGACACCGTTGCCGAGGTGCGGTCGATCACCCGCGATCGCGGGGCCGACGTCGTGGTCGACTTCGTCGGCTCCGACGCGACCCTCGCGCTCGCCGCATCGGTCGCCCGCACGCTCGGACACCTCACGATCGTCGGGATCGCCGGCGGGTCGTTGCCGGTCGGCTTCTTCTCGCCTCCGTACGAGGTGTCGGTGGCGAGCACCTACTGGGGATCGCTCCCGGAGTTGATGGAGGTCGTCGCGCTCGCGGAGGAGGGCAAGATCCGCGCCCACGTGCAACGGTTCGGTCTCGACGAAGCCGTGCAGGCGTACGACGCGATGCGCGCGGGCGAGCTCCGAGGGCGCGCGGTCGTGGTTCCGTGACCGGCAGCGGGCTCGTCGACCTCACCTTCGAGGAGTGCGTCGAACGACTCGAGTCCCGTGCCATCGGACGGGTTGCCGTCGTGGTCGACGGGTACCCCCTCGTGCTCCCTGTGAACTACCGCCTCGTCGCGCTCCCCGGCCGTCGGTACTGGGTGGCCGTCCGCACGCGTCCCGGGGGCATCATCGACCGCGCGGCCACGCACGTGGCGTTCGAGGTCGACGAGATCGACCGCGACCAACGGGAGGGCTGGTCGGTCCTCGTGCGCGGGACCCTGCACCGGGTCGACGAGGACTCGGCCGACTTCGCGTCGCGGTACGACCCTCACAGCTGGCTGCTCGACGAGCCGACGGTCTGGATGGTGATCGACGCGTTCCAGATCACCGGCCGCGAGCTCCACCAGCCGGGCGGTCGCTGGGAGCTCGAGCTGTCATAGCCACACCGACCGTGCGGCGCACCATTGAGCTGATCAGCGCGGTCGCTGCTCGTAGATCGTCACGCGGTCGAGGGTGCCCACGCGCCGGTAGTGGGCTTCGACGAAGGCCTTGACCGCGGGGACGACGCTCAGGGGGTAGTGGCCGTAGCCGCGCAGGTGGGCGGTCGACGTGTCGAGGAAGAGCTTCGGCGGGTGCGCGCGCAGCGACCGGAGGAACGTGCTGCGCGCGCCGGGAGTCGCGTCGCGGAGTCGTGCGCGGCTGTCGCGGTGAAAGGCGCTCTTCCCCACGAGGAAATCGGTGGTGACGAACGCGCCTGCCGGCGACCGGTTGGCGCGGTAGTAGAGGTCGGGCGCGCTGCCCCACACGGTGACCAGGTCGTCGGGACGCGTGTGCGCGTCCACGTAGCGCGCGAGCGCGGGAACCACGGGCTCGCCGACGCGGGGAGGCGTCACGAGGGCGAGCGTCCACACCGCGATTGCCGGCACCGCCGCCACCACGAACAGCGCACGCCGCAGGAGCGGACGGCACGAAGCCGCGCCGAGCCCTGCGAGGAGGCAGAGGGGCGGGAGCACCTGTAACGAGTAGTGGCCGAAGAAGCGGAACCCTGCCGCGAACGCGGCGATGCCCGTGGCGAGCCAGAGCCAGAGGTCGAGGTCGGTGCGGCGCCAGCCGCGGCGGACGGCCAGCCAGCACGCGGCGGCGTTGGCGAGCACGAAGAGCTCGAGTGCGATGGCCGCGCGCCCTTCGACGTCGATGGAACCCGAGACGTCGAGCACCGAGGCGTTGCCCGAGAACGTCCAGTGCCAGAACTGACCGAACGGCACGACGACCGCGATGGCCGCGATCGTCAACGCGGTCGCGCCCACCACGATGGCGGCGCGGCCGACCCGGCGGCCGCCGAAGCTCCAGGCCGCGAAGGCCGCCGGGACGACGCCGATGAGCCAGGTCTGGCGGGTGAGGGTGGCGAGCCCCAGGAGCACGCCGGCGAGGAGCGCGCTGCGGCGACTGCCGACGCGGGCCGCGACGATCGCGCCGCATCCCGGGAGCAGCGCGAAGTGCGCGAAGTTCGCGGCCTGCGCGTCGTGCGGTCGCAGGGCGATCGCACCCGCGACGAGGAGACCGGCCGACCACCAACCCGCGACTGCGCCGGCCACCCGCCGGGCACCCCACGCGAGCGTCAGGGCCGAGGCCCCCAGCGCGAGCGCGGCGAGGAGGTGCAGCAGGCGCAAGTCGTTGTTGCCGGTCAGGAGGAACGACCCCGCGTAGACGAAGGCGGGCATCGGCGGCTTGCGGTCGATCACGTCCCGGTACAGCACGCCGCCCCGGTTCACGACCATCGCCATCGTCGCGATCGCGCCCTCGTCGGTGTCGGTGAGCTGGTGCAAGTAGCCGGGCAGGTGCGCGAGCACCGCCACGCCCATCACCGCGACCGCGAACAGCCAGCCGGCCCGCCGGGTCGGGCTCGGTCTCTCGCGCACCGGCGCGGCCGCGTCCACCGGGGCGTCCGCTCTCGCGCTCATCGACCCGCCGCGGGAGGTGTCAGACTGCGAACGGTGGACGCCCCGCCCCGATCGACTCTCGTGCTCGTCCTCCGGGCGATCCTCCTGGTCGCGGGCGTCGTCGCGATCGCTGCCGCCCTCGTCGGCTCCTTCGATGCCGAGTTCGTGTTCCTCGGCGTTGATCCCTGGTGGCACGTCGGCCTCGGTGGTCTCATCGCAGTCGTGATTGCGCTCGGTTCACCCTTCGCCGGCCGCGTGTCTACCGACTGAAGCGCCCGCCGAGACTTCGGTCTCGGCCCGAGCCTCGTCGTCGCCGGGCGCGTGCCGGCGAGCGTGGACGCGCTGCCACACGAACTCGGCTCCGAGGGCACCGAGCACCAACACGACGGGCGCGGTCTCGAAGCGGAACCGGTTGTTCTCGCGATAGTCGAGGGCGTTCCCGACCAGCGTCGAGTACACGACGAGGAGCAAGCCCACCGTGCACACGCAGAGGACCGCGCGGTCCCCTCGGCGACCCCGTCGCACGCCGGCCACGCCGCCGTAGACCGCGAGGGCGAACAGGGCGAGCAACGTATAGCTGATCGAACCGAGCGCCTCGCCGATGGGGAAGGAGCCGGCGTCGGCCGCGAAGCGGGCGGGGTTGTTCCACCCGGTCGCGGTCGGCCGGAGCAGCACCAGCCGGTCGAACCAATCGGCGTACCCGGCGATCGGCGCACGAACGTGGCGCAGTTGGAGGCTGTCGTCGGCCGGTTCGGCCCAGACGGTGTAGGCGGCGGCCTCGGCCCGCGCGACCGCTCCGAGGCCTCCGTCGCGGAGCAGGTCGACGGCGTCGCGCTGGTACTGGCGTGCGACGTCGAGGTAGAGCGATGCGTTGAAGTTCGGTTGGCCAGTCGACTTGTAGAGGGCGTCGGTGGCCGCCACCCCGTAGTGCTGCGGGTGCGGGAACCGGGCGATGAACGCCGACGGCGGGCTGAAGGCCGTCACGCAGGCGATCGGGCTGACCGAGTGCTCGGCCACCAGGGTTCGGCAGCGGCGCTGCGTCACACCCGCGTGCGCGACATAGGACAGGTTCATGCCGGTCCAGGAGCTGTTCGACCAACTGTCGAACACGAGGACGTTCTTCACCGACCACGCGGCCACCAGCGCGAGCGGCACGGCCGCGATCGCCGCGAGCCGGCGCGCGTCGAAGTGGAGCTGCCACCACACGACGACGACCAGCACCACGAAGACGAGGGGGTGGAACGAGCTCCGGAGGAGCACGAGCGCGGCGAGGCTGCCGGTGAACAGCAGGCCGTCCGCCGTGCGCAGGGTCGAGGCGAAGCGGGCCAGGCCCCAGAGCAGGATCGCCAGCAGCAGGATCTCCAGCTCCGTGTAGAAGAACCAGCTCTCCACGAGCAGCGTCTCGGGCATCACCACGAACACACATACGAACGCGGCGCCGAGCCATGGCCGTACCCCGAGGCGCACCATCGTCGCGTACAGGAGGAGGGCCGTCGCCAGCCCCGCGGCGTGCCAGAGCAGCATGAGCGTCGTGTTCACCAGGCTCGACGGGAGCTGCAGCACGAGCGCGGTGAACGCGTTGAACAGGGGGGGCTGGCTGTGGAGGTAGAAGATGCTCTCGAAGGGGTCGCCTCGCAGGAGCCGCACGTCGAGGAGCTGGAACGCGTTGTGCAGCAGCCCGTCGTCGTAGCGGAGCCCGGCCGCGGCGGCGGCGATCCGCGAGATCACGAACACGCCGACGACGGCCACGATCGGACCGCGACCGCCCAGCTGTCGAGTGCCGCCGTTCGAGGACACGGCGGCGGGCACGAGCTTGGAGGTTAGCGGCGCGATCTTGTTTTTCCTCGGCGGTGCGCGAAGCTGTGCGGCCGGTGGCAACTGAGTCCGGGTCCACGCCCGTCGACGCGCTCGCGTATGCACGCCTGCACTGGCGCGCGATCGCGCTCGGGCTCTACGCCCTGGCGTTCGTGATCGTCGTGGTGGTCATTGGACTGCCTGTGGGGCGCGACTGGCTGGTGCTCTGGCTCGTCGGCGCGCTGTTCCTCGGCTCCATCGGACGCGAGCGAGGTGCAGGCCGACTCGTCTTCGACTTCCTCCCGCTCGTCGCGGTGCTCCTCGCGTACGACTTCCTGAAGGGAAGTACTCACCAGATCACCGGTCACACCTACACGTACCCGCAGATCCGGTTCGACGAGTGGCTGTTCGGCGGAACCGTTCCCACCGTCCAGTTGCAGCGTTGGTTCTACACGCCGCACTCGCCACACGTGTGGGACTACCTCCTCACCCTCGTGTACCTCAGCTACTTCATCGTCCCGCTGGTCGTCGCCGCGCTCGTCTGGCAGTTCCGGCACCAATGGTTCAGCGTCTACGCGTTGACGCTCGTCCTGCTCGCGGTGATGGCGCTCGTCACGTATGCGTTGTTCCCCGCCACGCCGCCGTGGTTGGCCGCGCAACAGCACGTGATACCGGCGGTCCATCGCGTCATCCAAGGCCTCGCCGGACAGATGCACATCAAGATGAGCCGTGCCTTCGGCTCGCGGAACTCGTACGTGAACCCGATCGCGGCCGTGCCTTCCCTCCACTTCGCTGTTGTCAGCTCGATCACCCTCTTCTTCTGGTCGCGCGCGAAGCGGTGGCGCTGGCTGCTGGTGGCCTACCCGATCGCGATGGGCCTCGCGCTCGTGTACCTCGGCGAGCACTACGTGTTCGACCTGGTGGTGGGGGGCATCTATGCGGTGATCGCCTACTACAGCTCCTGCGCGATCATCGAACGCTTCCGGTCGTGGAGGAGCGCGCGAACACCGGCATCGGTCTGAAGGTCGGCCCGGCCCACCCGGCTCGGTGTGCCAATCGGCGCAGGTGGCGCACGTCGTACGGCACCGGGTTGTCGCCGTCGGGGACCCGGTTGGGTGACGTGAACCGGAGCGTCGCGACCTCGCGGAGGGCGTCGCGCGAGGGGTCTCGTTCGGGCGGCGGGTAGGACGGGCCGAGGTCGTACAGCACCAGGTGCGGTCCGCCGTGGGCGCCGTCGTGCCGGAACTCGGCCATCCGGCGCGCGTCGTCGCGGAGGTAGTCGTAGAACGCCGCTTGCGTTTGGTACCGCTGGGGATCCATCTGGTACCCGTGGGCGATCGTCTCGTTCACCACGAGGTAGCGGAACCCGGCGTGCGCGTAGTCGGTGACCGTGCCCGCCCTCGGCAACGCGTAGTGCTCTACGTACCGATAGCGCGTGGCCGTGAGATCGGGACCCTTGAGCTCGACCGCGACACCGTTGCCGGGTGGAATGTGACGTTCGATCCATTGCTTGGCCATCGAGCGGGTCGACGTCTCGGCCTGGGTGCGATCGAGCGCGACGAGCGCGCTCGCGGGTCCGACGACGAGGAAGACGGTCAGCGCCGCGAGGACGCCGGCGAACCCCCAGCCGGCGCGCGCGGGCTCGCGCAGCCGAGCGGCCGCGGCGCGGGCGATCGTGACCGCGCCGTACGCGGCGAACAGCGCGAGCGCAGGCAGCGCCGGGATGACCCATCGGTTCCAGTGCAGCGACAGCACGCTGATCGCGAGCAGGACGCAGGGAACCCAGACGAGCAGGAGGACCCGTCCCGGCGTGCGCCGCCGCATCGCGAAGACGATGCCCGCGAACGCCGCGGCCATCCCCACGTACGAGACGGCACCGGGAATCGCGCTCGAGAGGTAGAAGCCGAGGTTGGCGAGGAAGCCGCTCGACTGTGCCGGCATCGGAGAGGTCGTCTCGCCGGCGAGGGACCGGAGCGCGCTGTGCAGGTCGAGGAAGAAGAACGGTGTGCTGAGCGCGAACGCCGCGAACATCGCGCCGAGGCTCGTGGCGAGGACCGCGAGGCCCGGCACCGGGCGGGGCGGTGTCGCCTCCGCCGCCGGCCGGCGGCGCGCCAGGAGCCACGTGACGCAGATCAGTACCGCGAGCACGGCGAGGAAGTAGCGCGACGCGACGCCGAACCCAGCCGCGACACCGATCGCGGCGAACCGGCCGATCGACGGTCGATCGAGCGCCCGCAGGCAGAGCCAGATGGCGAGGAGCGCGAAGAACAGACCCACGCTGTCGGTGCGGGTGATCTTCCCGTACTCGACGCCGAGCGGCACCACCGCCCACAAGAGCGTGGCGAGGAACGCGACGAGGTCGCCGAACACACGCCGCCCGATGGCGAACACGAGGACCACGGATGCGAGCCCGAACAGGACGGCCCACAACCTTCCCATGAGGTAGAAGCTCCCTGGGTCGGTCTGCAGCCGCGCCGCGACGGAGGGCGCGGCCCCGGTGAGCGGCGCGCCGTGGAACACCACCTCGCGCAGCCGGAACGCGGCCGCCAGCGGGTAGATGACCGTCGACCCCGGATGGCCGAACCAGTGCGGGTCGAGGTCGCCGCTGGCCGCGATGTAGGCGGCGGGAGTGATGAAGTAGCGCTCGTCGACATCGGGCATCGGCAGGTCGCGCGTGAGACCCCAGAGGTGTGCTCCCAGCGACACGAGCAGCACCGCCGACAGGGCGATCACACGGGCGCGCGTCGACCAACCGGTCGCGGCGCGGCCGTCGCTCTCCATGACCACATGATGGCCGCGGATCATCGGCCGCGCGTACGCGGGCGACCTCGCGGTCGCTCGCCCCGCACCCGCCATGCCCGTCACACGCCGCGCCTGCTGGAAGGGTGTCGGGTTGGTACCGTGCCGGCCATGCGGCGAGGGGGCCCGAGGGGCGGAGCGCGGTCGTCGAGTGGTGCGGCTGCGGGGCGAGCGCGTCGACGGTCGGCGCGGTTCGCGGTTTTGGTCGGGGCGCTGACGGTCGGCGGGTTGCTGTCGGGGGCGGGTTCGGCAGCTGCGGGTTCGTTGATTGCGCCGGGAACCGGGCATGGCGTGTTGGGGGCGCCGCCCCAGGTTGCGCCGGCTGCGGTGACGTCGACGCTGCAGTACGAAGTCGTGGGCTTTGCGGGTGGCGGGCCGTGCGAGGGTGGGCCTCCGGGGATCCATGCCGATGCGCTGCGGTACGGGGACCCGGCGACCGCCCCGAATCAAGACAACGGTGGTGATGTCGGGCTGCCGATCGAGCTCAGCGTTTGTGTTGGGGACGCGGGTGTGGTGACCTCGCCGAGATCGGGAAATGCCGAGAAGCCGACGAGCGAGGCGTCGGGGGGCGCGCACCTGACGATTGCGCCGCCGCAGGGCGCACCGTTCACGGTTCCCTTGGCGACGTTCTATGGCTTCGAGGTGCTGCCGAGCCCGCCGCACGCTCGCCTGGTGGTCTCGTGCGTGTCGTGCGGGCATGGGGTGACGCGTGCGCTGTCGGGGGATGGTGGTGGCCGCTATCAGCTCACCGCCCA
>DASPTH010000090.1:0-6630 GCA_035623515.1 Acidimicrobiia bacterium | reverse complement strand
CGTGTTGGTCCCGACGATGCCGGGGCCCATCCCCACGACGGCGGCGTCGGCCCCGGCCACGTGGCGCGCCACCGCCAAGGCCGAGTACACCGACACCGCTTCGTAGTCGCCGCCGAATGCGTGCCCGCACGTCACCGTGGCGTCGAGCAGCTGCCGCGCCGACAGCGCGGCGACGAGGTCGGACATCGCGAGCGGCAGCCCCGCGCCGTCGGTCATCACGTACGCGAGGCGACGACCGGGCGCGAGCGCCTTGAACGCCGCGGCCACCGCCGGGACCTGGCTGTGCAGGGCTGCCGCGACGACCGGCATCCCCCCCAACGACTCCACCTCGGCCAGCGACTCCAGGTGCTCCTCCGCGCTCCCGACGTCGCTCTGGATGCTCGTGTAACGACCCTTGATGATGTGGCCGGCGCCGACCTCGTGCCACTCGTCGCGCGCGAGGTTCCAGTGCACGACGTGCCACCCGCCGGTGCCGAGGCCGAGCTCCACCGCGGTCGTGTTCACGACGACCCGGTCGCCCAGCCCGACCGGACCGGTGAGCTGGGTCAGGGCATACGCGCGCTCGGGCCCGTCGCCGAGGTCGACCTCCACGCGTTGGAGACCCGGCCGCGCCTCGAGCAGCCGCACGACCTTTCCCGTCCGGAACGAAGGCACGCCTGCGACCTAATCTCGGGTCGCGCTCGCCGCGGCGCAGGGTACCTGCGCCGCGGACGCTCGTTGCTCCTGCGAGCTCCCTGCGTTCGCTCCGCTCACTTCGGTCGCCGCCGCGCAGCAGCCTTCGCGGCTAGAGACTCGCAATGAGGCGCTCGACGCGGTCGTCGCGGGCCTTGAACGGGTCCTTGCACAGCACCGTGCGCTGTGCCTGGTCGTTGAGCTTCAGGTGGACCCAGTCGACGGTGAAGTCGCGCTTGCGCTCCTTGGCCCGCTTGATGAAGGCACCGCGCAGACGCGCCCGTGTGGTCTGGGGTGGCGTGACCATGGCCTCGTCGATGGCCTCGTCGGTGGCCGTGCGCTCGACCTGCCCGCGGCGCTGCAGCAGGTAGAAGAGCGAACGGGAACGTGTGACGTCGTGATACGCGAGGTCGAGCAGCGCGACACGCGGGTGCGTGAGCGGCAGGTCGTGTCGGTCGCGGTAGGCCTCGATCATGTGGTACTTGATCACCCAGTCGACCTCGGAGGACAGCTTGAGCGGGTCGTTCTCGAGGTGCGTCATCACGTGCTCCCACATGGCGAGCGCCTGCTCCTCGAGCGGTGAGAGCCCCCGGCGCTTGGCGAACTGGAGCGCGCGGGTGAGGTACTCGGACTGCATCTCCACCGCCGAGAGCTCGCGCCCGTTGGCGAGCCGCACGCGCCGGCGACAGGTGATGTCGTGGCTGATCTCGCGGATGGCGCGGATCGGGTTCTCGAGGGTGAGGTCGCGCCAGGGTCGGCCGTCCTCCTCGAGCATGCGCAGCACGATCGACGTCGCCCCCACCTTGAGGAACGTCGTGTACTCGCTCATGTTCGAGTCGCCGACGATGACGTGCAGGCGACGGAACCGCTCGGCGTCGGCGTGCGGTTCGTCGCGCGTGTTGATGATCGGGCGCGACCGGGTCGTCGCGCTCGACACGCCCTCCCAGATGTGCTCGGCGCGCTGGCTCACGCAGTACATCGCGCCGCGCGCTGTCTGGAGCACCTTGCCGGCGCCGGCATACACCTGGCGCGTCACGAGGAACGGGATCAGGACGTCGGTGAACTTCGTGAAGTCGCCGTCGCGTTCGACGAGGTAGTTCTCGTGGCAGCCGTACGAGTTCCCGGCCGAGTCCGTGTTGTTCTTGAAGAGGTAGACCTCGCCACGGATGCCTTCCTCGCGCAGCCGCTGCTCGGCGCTGCGCACCAGGCCCTCGAGGTACCGCTCCCCCGCCTTGTCGTGGACCACGAGGTCGGCGATGGAGTCGCACTCCGGGGTGGCGTACTCGGGATGGCTGCCGACGTCGAGGTAGAGGCGGGCACCGTTCTCGAGGAAGACGTTGCTCGACCGGCCCCAGGACACGACGCGCCGGAACAGGTAGCGGGCGACCTCGTCGGGGCTCAGGCGGCGCTGGCCGCGGAGCGTGCACGTGACCCCGTACTCGTTCTCGAGCCCGAAGATCCGGCGTTCCACGTGCCCACGCTACTGCGGCGCGACCCTGCCCTGGTGACGGATCAGCTCGCGCTGCTGCTGTTCGTGTTCCCGCTGCTCCCGCCGTTGAGGTAGACGCACGACGGGGTGGCGGCGAACGCCTTCGTGAGCGCGCCGTCGGTGTCGAGGGTGCTGACCTTGTTGAAGTTCGTCCCCGCCTGGTTCAGCTCGCCGTCGACCTTGGTGGTGATCGTCTTGATCGTGCTCTGGAACTTCTTGGGGTCGGTCGGCGCGCCGGAGACGTCGTCCTTGGCGTTCGCGAACGTGCTCGACGTCTGGTCGATCGCCGACGACAGGGTCGACGAGATCTTCGCCCCGTTGGTGATCTTGGGTGTACCGAGCCCCTCGATGGTCTTCGCGGTGCTCGACGCCTTCTTCGACGCGGCGTCGAGCGCGCTGACGATCTTCGTCCGGGCGGCCTTCGCCTTCGCAGAGCTCGGCACGCCGTTGGTGATCACGTCCTCGACGAGGGTGTGGGCCTTCATCGCGGTCGACTGCCACCCGGCGAAGGCCTTGCAGAACCCGGCCGACCAGGTCTTGATGCTCACGTTCTTGGCCTGCGCGGGCAGCGCAGGGACGAGAAGGACCGCGGCGACGACCGATACCGCGGCGACGACACGCAGCCGATGGTGCATTCCTGCTCTCCGGGGCCGAGACTGGCGGAAGCGGAGAGAGTAATCGCGAGGTCGCGTACGATTCGGTCATGCCACCCGGCCGGCTCACCTCGGTGATCTCGGTGAACGGCGCCTTCCGGGCGCGTGTGCTGAAGGCGCGACTGGAGTCGTGCGGCATCGACGCGCGCCTGTCCGGTGCCCTCGACGGCGTGTACGGGCTCACCGTCGGTGACATGGCGCGCGTCGACGTCCTCGTCCCCGAGGAGCAACTCGACGACGCGCGGTACGTGCTCCTGGCCGGCGAGGTCGACGCCGCGCTCGCGGCACCCACGGAGTGGTGGGACGCCGGGATGGAGCCGCGGAAGCGGCCCCGCTGGCCGTGGTACGTGGCGTTCGCGCTGCTCCTCGTCGCGGTGCTGGGGCCGTTGCTCGGGCTCTCGCTCAGGCACTGGTAGCGGACGACGCCGCCAGGATCGCCGCGAGCTGCTCCCCCTCGATCCGCCGGAACGCGCGGCGAGGCCGGGCGCGGTCGAGCATCGCCACCTCGAGCTGGTCGGGACCGAGCGTCGCGTCGGGCCCGGCGAGCAGCTCGACGCACAGGCGGATGGCGTCCTCGGCGTGCATGTCGGGTTGGTACCGGGTGCCGAGCGCCTCGGCGATGGCCTCGGCGCGCCCGCCCAGCACCGTGCACCCCTGCTCGTCCATCACGACGCCGTCGTAGGTGATGCGGTACAGGCGGTCCTCCGCCGGTGTCGCGCCCACCTCGGCGAGCAGGATCTCCACCTCGTAGGGCTTCATCTCGTGGGTGAAGACCTGCCCGAGCGTCTGCCCGTAGGCGTTCGCGAGCGCGCGGGCGTTCACGTCCTCGCGGGCGAACTGGTAGCCCTTGAGGTCGGCCTGACGCACGCCGAGCACACGGAGATTCTCGAACTCGTTGTACTTGCCGACGCCACCGAACGCGATCCGGTCGTAGATCTCGCTGATCTTGTACAGCGTCCGGAACTGGTTCTCGGTGACGATGACGATGCCCTCGACCGTGCTGCACGCGATGAGATCGCGGCCCTTGGCGATGTTCTTCCGCGCGTAGTCGGCCTTGTCCTTGATCATCTGCTCGGGCGGGACGTAGAAGGGGACGCTCACAGCCCTTCTCCCTCCTCGCGACCGCCGATGAGCCGCTGCGCGCGAGCTTCGATGTCGGGCTCGGCGATCTCCTCGAAGCCACCGGCCGAGATCGCGGCCACCGTCGGGTAGATGCTGCGGATGAGGTCGGGTCCGCCCGTCGCGACGTCCTCGTCGGCAGCCGCGAACAGGGCGCGCAGCGCGAGGTCCACGACCGCGTCTCGGTCCATGCCGTCCTGCCACTGCGCCTTGATCCAGTTGCGGGCGTGCACGCCACCCGAGCCGTTCGTCTGGAAGTCCGATTCCTCGTACTTCCCGCCGCTCACGTCGTAGCTGAACACTCGTCCGCGGCCGCGGCGCTCGTCGTAGCCGGCGAAGAGCGGGACCACCACGAAGCCCTGCATCGCCGCGGGCAGGTTGGCGCGCACGAGCTGTCCGAGCTGGTTGGCCTTCCCCTCGAGCGACAGCGTCTCGCCCTCGATCTTCTCGTAGTGCTCGAGCTGGACCTGGAACAGCTTCACCAGCTCGACCGCCGGGCCGGCGGCGCCCGCGATGGCGACCCCCGAGAGTTCGTCGGCCGGGAACACCTTCTCCACGCGGCGGTTGGCGATCGTGTAGCCCATCGTGGCCCGGCGGTCGCCCGCCATCACCACACCCGCCTCGTAGCGGATGGCGAGCACGGTCGTGCCGTGCGCGAGCTCGATCGCGGCCGCCGCCGGCGTGTCGAGCCCCGCACCGGGGAGATCCTGGGGCGCGACCTGGCGGAGCAAATCGACGAAGGACGACCCCGGCCCGCGCCAGGGCCCGTAGGACGGAGGGGACGAGTCGAACACGCGAGCGAGCCTATACGGGCGTTCTGCGCAACTCCCCCGCCCGGATCACCGCGCGCTCGCGGGGCTCGCGCATCTCCGCACTGCGCGGTCTGCGTTCCGTGACGCGGTTTCGACGCCTTGCCGGCCCGGGGCCGTCGGGATCCATCTCTCCGGATCAGGAACCGGAGAAACGGTTCATTGGCCGCCCTTCTGCACGTAGCTCTTCACGAACTCCTCGGCGTTGGCCTCGAGGACGGAGTCGATCTCGTCGAGGAGGTCGTCGAGCTCCTCCTTCAACTCCTCACCCTGCTTCGCCGGCGCGGCGACGTCGACCTCCTCCTCGACGCGCTCCTTGGGCGCCGGTCGCTGCTTGCGCTCACGCTCTGGCATGTCCGCTACTCCTCCATCTCCACCCCTGGCATCTCCACCCCTGGCCTCTCCACCCCTGGCATCTCCACCCCTGGCATCTCCACCCCTGGCACCTCACTCCTGGAGCCGGGCGACCAGCTGTGCCGGGGTGCTCACCTCGGCGAACAACGGCGCCACGTGTGCCTTCGTTCCCCGCAGTGGTTCCATCATCGGGATCCGCCGCAACGGATCCGAGCCTACGTCGAGGATCACACTGTCCCAGTTTGCCGCGACGACCGCGTCGGGCCACCGTGCCAGGCACTCGCCGCGGAAATAGGCACGGGTCGACGCCGGGGGTTCCGTCATCGCCGAGACCACCTCCGCTTCCTCGACGAGCCGTTCGACCTTGCCGGCCCGCACGAGCCGCTCGTAGAGCGAGCGGTCCGGCCGGACGTCGTGGTACTGGAGGTCGAGGAGCGAGAGCTTCGGGTCGTCCCACTCGAGTCCGTCGCGCTCGACGTAGGCCCGCAGCAACGCCCACTTCGTCACCCAGTCGAGCTGGCCGTCGAGCGCGAGCGGATCGCGCTCGAGTGCACCGAGCACGGCCTCCCAACGCGCGAGCACCAGCGCGCCGACGTCGTCACCGCCACATGCGTCGAGGCCGATCTCGTCGGCGTACTTCTGCGCCAGCCGCAGGAACTCCCACTGCAGCTCGACGGCAGTGAGGCGCCCGCCGTCGAGCAGCTCGACAGTGGCGCGACAGGTGGGATCGTGGGACACGACGCGCATGGCAGCAACCGGACCCACGATCGACAGGTCCTTCGTGATGAAGTCGTCCTCGATCATGGCGAGCACGATGGCTGTCGTTCCCACCTTGAGGAACGTCGCGACCTCACAGAGGTTCGCGTCGCCGACGATCACGTGCAGCCGCCGGTAGCGCTGCGGGTCGGCGTGGGGCTCGTCGCGGGTGTTCACGATCGGCCGCTTGAGGGTCGTCTCCAGGCCGACTTCCTCCTCGAAGAAATCGGCGCGCTGGCTGATCTGGTAGTCGACGGGCGACGCGCCGTTCTCCACCCCGACCTTGCCCGCACCGGTGAACACTTGACGGCTCACGAACCACGGCAGCAGGTAGCGCACGAGCGAGGCGAACGGCACCGCGCGGTCGACGAGATAATTCTCGTGCGTGCCGTAGGAGTTGCTCTTGCTGTCGGAGTTGTTCTTGTAGACGATGATCTCCTGGCCGGTGCCGACCAGGCGCCCCGCGGCGAGCATCGAACGGGCGAGGATCCGCTCCCCGGCCTTGTCCGCCGCGACCAGCTCCAGCGCGTTGGCGCACTCGGGCGTGGAGTACTCGGGGTGCGCGTGGTCGACGTAGTAGCGCGCGCCGTTGGTGAGGACGGTGTTCACGAGGTGCGTCTCGACCTCGGGGGGCATCGCGCCTTCGCGCGCGAAGCCGCGCGCGTCACGCCCCGGCGACTCGTCCTCGAAGTCCCAGCCGACGCGGCGCTGCTCGACGTAGCCGTTGATCAGAAGCGACGACGCGACGACCGGGTTCGGGTCGGGCGCGCCGCGCAGC